>OKRD01000124.1 GCA_900290335.1 Burkholderiales bacterium
AGGCGGTATTCGTCGCCACGGAGCTCGGCGGCTCGTTCTGGGCCGTCAAGGCGCAGTTGCACTCGGGAGGACGTGGCAAGGCGGGCGGCATCAAGTTGTGTCGCAGCCACCATGAGGTTGCCGTCGCAGCCCGGGAGTTGCTCGGCAAGAACCTGGTGACCAGCCAGACCGGAGCCGATGGCAAGATTGTCCAGCGCGTCTATGTGGAGGTCGCCGAGGGTTTCGAGCGCGAGATCTACCTGGGTCTGGTGCTTGACCGCAAGATCCAGCGAATCCGGGTGATAGCGTCCGCGAACGGCGGCATGGACATCGAGGACATTGCCCGCAGTAGCCCGCAATCCATTTTGCAATCGCATATCGAACCCGCGGTGGGCATGCAACCGTTTCAAGCCCGGGAGCTGGCGTTCGGTCTGGGCCTGAACAGCAAGCAGGTGAGCCGCGCGGTGACCGCCATCCTGGGTTGCTACCGCGCCTTCCGCGACCTCGACGCGACCATGGTCGAGATCAATCCTCTGGTTGTGACCCACGATGATCGCTTGCTGGCGCTCGATGCCAAGATGTCCTTCGACGACAACGCCCTGTTCCGTCACCCGAATGTCGCCGAGATGCGCGATCCCATGCAGGAGGATCCGCGGGAGGCACAGGCGGCCCAGCAAGGCCTGAACTACATCGGGCTCAGCGGCGACATCGGCTGCATCATCAACGGCGCGGGACTGGCGATGGCGACCATGGACATGATCAAGTACGCCGGCGGCGAACCGGCGAACTTTCTCGACGTGGGCGGCGGGGCTTCCCCGCAGCGCGTTGCGGAGGCCTTTCGCCTGGTGCTGTCCGATCGAAATGTCAAGGCGATCCTGGTCAATATCTTCGCCGGGATCAATCGTTGCGACTGGGTAGCGCAGGGAGTGGTGCAGGCCGCGGCGGGCTTGCAGGTGCCGCTGATCGTTCGACTTGCCGGTACCAATGTCGAGGCCGGCCAGAAGATCATCCGTGAAAGCGCTCTGCCTATTGTTAGCGCGGTCGATCTTGCCGATGCCGCGCAAAAGGCGGTGGCCGCGGCGAGGGGCATGGTAGCGACTTAGCGTGTGCGGCGCACGCCAGAGGCGAAAAATGAGCATTCTCATCGATGAAAACACCCCGGTGCTGGTGCAGGGTATTACCGGCGATAAGGCGAGCTTCCATACACGGGAAATGATCGCCTATGGCACGCGCGTGGTCGGCGGCGTGACGCCCGGCAAGGGCGGGCAGCACCACCTCGACCGTCCGGTCTTTGATACGGTCAAGGATGCCGTCCGGGTGACGGGCGCCCAGGCAAGCCTGGCGTTTGTTCCCCCCCCGTACGCGGGCGACGCGTTGATGGAGGCGGCCGACGCCGGACTGCGGCTGGTGTGCGTGATAACCGACGGCATACCGGCGCAGGACATGATGCGCGTCAAGCGCTATTTGCTGCGCTACCCGGCGCAGACCCGGACCATGATCGTGGGCCCCAACTGCGCGGGCATCATCAGTGCCGGTAAGGCCATGCTCGGCATCATGCCGGGCAGCATCTACCGGCGCGGCGACGTCGGCATTGTTTCGCGCTCCGGGACCCTCGGTTACGAGGCGGCCGCGCAGATGCAGGCCCTGGGCATCGGCGTGTCCACGAGCGTCGGCATTGGTGGCGACCCGATCAACGGCAGCTCGTTTCTGGACCATCTGGCGCTCTTCGAGGCCGATCCGCAAACCAAGGCGGTCATCATGATCGGCGAGATCGGGGGACCGCAGGAGGCGGAAGCGGCGGCCTGGATCCACGAGAACATGCGCAAACCGGTGGTCGGATACGTGGCCGGCTTGACCGCCCCCAGGGGCCGTCGCATGGGGCATGCTGGGGCCATCATTTCCGAGCAGGGCGACACCGCGGCGGAAAAGGCCGAAATCATGCGCTCGCACGGCTTGCACGTCGCTCCCAGTGCCGCTGAGCTGGGAACCACCGTGGCCAAGGCCCTGAGCAGGGTTGGCTGAGGACACGCAGGGTGAGCCTGTACCCGGGGGCGCAGGTGTGGCGCCCATCGGCTGACCGTTTCCGGAGGGCAAGACCGTGAGCTTCACCATCGTCGAGCAGGCAACCCCGCGCATACACCGATCCGAGCTGGCGGTGCCCGGCTCCAACTCCGGCATGTTCGAGAAGGCGGCGCGCAGCGCCGCCGACGTGGTGTTTCTCGACCTCGAGGACGCGGTCGCGCCGGACGACAAGGAGGCGGCACGGCGCAACATCGTTGCCGGGCTGCAGGACATCGACTGGGGCCGCAAGACGATGATGATCCGTATCAACGGCCTGGATACCCATTACATGTATCGCGATGTGGTGGACATCGTCGAAACCTGCCCGCGGCTGGACATGATCCTGATCCCGAAGGTCGGCGTGCCGCAGGACGTCTATGCGCTCGACATGCTGGTCACGCAGATCGAGGCAGCCACCAAGCGCAGCAAGCGCATCGGCTTCGAGGTACTGATCGAGACGGCCCTGGGCATGGCCAACGTCGAGGCGATCGCGCAATCGAGCCGTCGTCTGGAGGCCATGAGCTTTGGGGTGGCCGACTACGCCGCCTCGACGCGCGCACGCACCACCGTCATCGGCGGCGTGCACCGCGACAGCGGCGTGCTTGCCGATCGGGACGAACGGGGCGATCGTCCGTATTTTTGGACAGACCCGTGGCATGCGGCCCAGACGCGCATGCTGGTCGCCTGCCGTGCCTACGGGCTGCGCCCGATTGATGGCCCGTTTGGCGACTTTGGCGACCCCGATGGGTTTGTGGCCGCCGCCAATCGTGCCGCGGTGCTGGGCTACGAGGGCAAATGGGCAATACACCCGTCGCAGATCGAGCTCGCTAACCGCGTCTTTACCCCTTCGGAGGCCGAAGTGGTCAAAGCCCGACGCATCATGGATGCCATGGCCCAGGCCGCGCGGGAGGGCAAGGGTGCCGTTTCACTCGACGGCCGCCTGATCGACATCGCCAGCATCCGGATGGCGCAGGCCCTGCTCGCCAAGGCCGAATCCATTGCCGGGCAGGCCGCTGCCAGCCACGAACCGGGCCGCGGGGCAAGCACTCCTTAGCGCGCCAGGGCGAGCGCCAGGTAGCCGAGGTAGAGCGCGCCGTTCATCATCAGCGCCCACAGCGGCAGGCCATCGGGCCGGACGAGCGCCCGCAGCCGTGCCGCGGCTCGCAAGGTCACGAGGATCCCGGTCACAACTTCGGGACGCGCCTGCCACGGCGTCCGCATGATGCCGATCGCGGGCAGTATCGTGCCCTGGAAGACCATCGCCCCGCTGATGTTGCCGAGCGCCAGGGTGTCCTGGCTCCTGCGAATCCATAGGACGCTGTTGAACTTTTCCGGCAGTTCGGTGGCGATGGGAACGATCAGCAGCGACAACAGCAGGGCCGAACCGCCCTAGGTGCGCGCCACGCCCTCGACACCGGTGATGAATCCCTTGGTTACATAGAGCAGCAGCGCCGTGCTGGCGCCGAGCTGCGGCAACATCGTCCAGAAAGCGTTCGGCAGGCCCAGGCGCGCCAGCCACATCCTGCTTGCGGGCTGGGTTGCATGGCCTCCGGCGACGAGCTCCGGGGAGGCGCGCAGCGTGCCCAGGACATAGACGAAATACCGCAGCAACAGGACCATTCCCAGGCCGAGGCGCAGGACCCGCGCTTCGATCGGCACCAGCAGCGCGACGGCGGCGACCGGGAAGGCGGCCAGGAAAAAGTGCAGATCGCGAATCAGGCCGCTGCGTTCGGGTCGTACGCGCCCGTGCAGTCCCCGCCGGGGCAGCACGGAGCAGGCCATGAGGAAGGTCGTGAGGGTCGATAGCATGAGCGGAGCCCCGAGAATTGGGCCGACACGGATCTCCTCGTTGACGGCCGTGTCGGCGGTTCCGGCCAACAGCGCCAGCAGCGGAACCGTCGATTCGGGCAGCGCCGTACCCACGGCGGCAAACACCGAAGCCGTCACGCCTTCCGAGATCTCCAGCCTTGCTCCCAGATGTTCGAGGGCATCGGTGAAGAGTTTCGAGGCCACCAGAATTACCAGGAGCATCGCCAGCAGGGCAAGGATCAGCTTGGCCACGCGGTACCCGGGAAAAGGATGAAAATGCGTACCCTAGCAAACCAGCAGCGTGCGCCCGCGCCGCGCGGTTGCGCTTCGGAGCATTGGCGCGGCGACAACGGCCGCGCGGGGACGATGAAATGATGGCACACGAACGCCAAGACCTTGCCACGCCCAATGGCCGGCCCATTGCGGCGACCTTCTTCTTGCCGCGCGGCGTCGGCAAGGGTGCGGTCTTGCTCGTGCCGGCAATGGGAATCACGCAGGATTACTACCGCGCCATTGCCTCCTGGCTCGCCGGCCACGGATATCTGGCTGCCACGTTCGACTTCTTCGGTACCGGCGCTTCGCTGCGCGGCAAGCTGCGGGACGTCGATGTGAACATTCTGGACTGGGCGCGATTCGACTGCGTGGCGATGGTCGAGGAACTATGCGTGCGGCTTCCCGGCAAGCCGATCTTCTGGATCGGCCACAGCCTTGGTGCGCAGATCCTGCCGTTTGTCCCGAATCGGCGAAAGATCGCTCGGCTGATCGCGGTTGCGAGCGGCAGCGGCTATTGGCGCGAGAACGCGCCGGGCCTGCGGTGGCGGGCCAAAATGCTTTGGTTTCTCGTGGTGCCAGCGGTACTGCCGCTGTTTGGCTATTTTCCCGGCCGGCGACTGCGGATGGTGGGTGATCTGCCGGCCGGCGTAATGCGTCAGTGGCGGCGCTGGTGCCTGCACCCGCAGTACGCCTTCGGCGTGGAGGGCCCAGGGGCGCGCGAGCAGTACGCGGCAGTGGAGACGCCGATCACCTCGCTGTCGTTTACCGACGACGAATTCATGTCGGCACGCAATACCGAATCGCTTCTGAGCTTCTATGCTAACGCCCCCAAAAACGACCAGCGGATCGCACCCGAGCAAGTAGGAGCCACGCGGGTCGGGCACTTCGGATTCTTCCGGGAGCGCTTTCGAGATTCCCTGTGGCAGCAATACCTGCTGCCCGAGCTGGGCCCATCGTGCTGAGCGGCTTCTCCCGGCGCAAAGCGCCGGCTCGCATGCCGCAGGGCGTTGCGTTTGCCTAGCCCGTGGCCAGCATCGCTTCGCCTTGGTGGTAGACCATCTGGTTGCGGCCGGCGTCCTTTGCCCGGTACAGCGCCTGGTCTGCCCGCACCAACAGCTCGGTGAAATCGGCGATCTCGTCGGTGGCGATCGCTATGCCACCGCTGACGGTCAATGGGTCGGCACCGGGTGCCCAATCGGGTTTGAGCGTCTGCACCGCCGTGCGCAGGCGCTCGGCGACGGTGCCTGCCTCCTTGGCGTCCGCCCCGGGCAAAATGACCGCAAACTCCTCGCCGCCATAGCGGCCGATCTGGTCCTCGGGCCGCAAGCATCGGGCAAGCGCGATGGAGATCGCGCGCAGCGCCCGGTCCCCGGCCACATGACCGTAGCGGTCGTTGATGTCCTTGAAGCGGTCGACGTCGAGCATCAGCATCGCGCACGAGCGCCCGTCGCGACGGCAGCGGTTCATCATGCGCTGCCCCAGCTCCAGCACGTGGCGTCGGCTCAGCACGCCGGTAAGTGCATCGGTTTCGGCCATTCGCGCGATGCGTCGCATCAGGCCTCGCATGCGCCAAACCGCGTACAGCGCCCCCACGACGACGATCGCGACGAGCGCGAGCACGATGTTTTGCAGCCGTGCGGCCCGAGTGGCTTGTGCCAACGCGAGCTGGCCACCGCTCGCCTCGGTGCGCAGCAGGGAGTTTTCGCGGGACAGGCGTTCGCTTTCGAGACGGCCGCGTTGTGCGGCGAGCTGATGCGATACCAGCTGGTCGATGCGCCGGTGATCGGTGTCGAGGAACTGCTCCATCTCCTCGTATGCCTCGCGAAATCGACCAAGCGCCGCCAACATGGCGGCCGCCGTCTGGTGAAAGAAGGCCTGCGATTGGAGATCCCCCTTTTCGCGGATCACCGGACCAGCCTGCTCGATCAGTGGCAAGGCCTCGCCGGCGCGATTGCGCAAGATCAGCAGGTGCGCCCGGTCGACCCTGGCCTGGGCGAGCTGCGAGGGCTCGTTTAGGCGAGAGAGCTTCTCGATGGCCTCGGCATTGAGGCTGAGCGCGAGCGACGGATCGTTGCGCCCGGCGTGTACCAGGGCCAGGGCCTGCGTGGCAAGCGCCTCGCCGTCCTTGTCGTCGACCTCGCGGTACAGGCGCAGGGCGACGTTGAGCGGGCCAATCGCGTCGGAAAAGCGTCCCAGCTGGCGCAGTGCCTCGCCGCTTCCGGCCAGCGAGTCGGCTTCGCCGGTTCGGTCCCCGACGGCCGCGAACTTTGCGTACGCGGCCTGGTAGGAACTGAGCGCCAGCGTCCAGTCGCCGATGGCCCTGGCCAGGTTCGCGCTGGAAAATGCCACCTCGGCGCCGGCTTGCGCCCCGTGAACCCGGCGTTCGGCATCGGTGAGCGCCTCCGCCGCGGGCTCAAAATCGCTGCGCCGGATCAGATAGCGTGCGCGGTCGACCATAACCTGCGCGAACAGATCGTCGTCCCTGGTGCGCTCGGCTTGGTGCAACTCCTCCTGCAACGCTGCCCAGCCGTCGTCCGAGCGCCCGAGTTCATAGAACGCTCCGGCCCGCGCGTGCTCGAGCAGCGTGCGAATTCGCGCGTCGTCCAATGCCTTTGCGCGATCGCGGATTCGGTCGGAGATTGCCAGTACGTCGTCGGAGCGATATTGGGCGTCGGCAATCAGCACCCGAATGAGTTCGACGCGAACCCGAGACGGCTCATCAAGATCGGCCCAGCGCTTCAAGAACGCATCGAGCTCGCGCTGCGCCTCGACCGGCTGGCGGCCGGCGAGCTGCTCAATTCGCGCCAGAGCGCCATCGATTTCGCCGGCGCCCTGCGCAACGCCGGCCAGCGACAGCAATAGGACCAGCGGCAGGATGCGCCACGCCGATAGGCCGAGCGCCCCGAACCAGGTCGATACGACAGATGCTGGCCTAACGGACATTGGCAGCGGTCCCAGGGACAGGCGGAGCAGGGCAGCAGGGATGGTCGGCGATCAGACTGGATTTTGCCTCCGCATGGGCGCTGTCGAAGCCGCGGATTGGGGTTTCGTTACCGGGGAAATCCCCGCATCCGCGCGGCGGTTCCTGCCGTGGCGCACGTGGCGGCTCGCCAAGCCCGCAATCGATGGGGGAAAGATCCCCTCCAGCGGATCATTGGCGGCGGAATTTGTCGCTTCCTTCCAACGGGTCCACCGCAGCTGCGCCTTTTGGCCCCGGGTGCCGGCGCTGGCCGCATCGAACCCGCGGCCAGGCCGTCTGGTATGCGAGCTCACGGCATCCTGACCACTGGTCGCTTCGGGTCGGCGGTGTCCAGCGGCGGTTTTCGGCCGGTGATCCGGGCCCGGGCTATTGCGACCCGGGGTAGCGCTCGCGCCGCCGTCGAAATGGCGCGCAGCCCGCGTCCGAGCGCATTGCTGCGGAAGCGCACGACCTGCCAACCTCGGCCGGCCCGATCGAGCGGGGCTGCGGGGCCAGGCTTCTTTACCGCTGCCCCGCTCCTCCCCCCGCTATTTGCCTGCCTCCTCGTTCTTGCTGTACATGAAGACGATGGCATGGCGCAGTTCGGAATCCGTCAGATTGACCATGCCGCCGCGCGCGGGCATCCCGCCATGGCCGTTGATCGCGGAGCGCACCAGCGCGTCCAGGCCGTGCGACAGGCGCGGTGCCCAGGCGGCGCGGTCACCGATTTTCGGTGCGCCGCCAACCCCCGCCTCGTGACACTTGTGGCACTGCGCCTTGACCACCTGCTCGCCGGTACGCTCGGCCGGTAGCGCGGACTTGCTGATCGGCTCGGTCCAGTGACCGCCGGACTGGTTCACCATGTACGTGATGGCGCGCTGGATCTCGATATCGCTCAGGGTGAAATTGGCGCCGTGCGGCGGCATCTTGCGTATGCCTTGCAATGCGTGCTGCGTCAGGCTCTCCAGGCCCTGGGCAGCGCGGTTGGCCCACGCCTTCTCGTCGCCGATTTTCGGCGCGCCGTTGAGGCCCATTGCGTGGCACTTCGAGCAGGTCGCGGCGACGACTTCCTTGCCCGACAAGTCCGGTTCCTCGGCCCGCGCGCCGGGGCTGGCGCACACGGCGGCGGCAAGCACAAGAAGCAGGCCCAGCGCCAGCAGCGGCCGCTGCGACGTTGCAGCGCTCGCCGGGGAGCGGGTGGTTTCTTGGAAGTGCATGTTCATGTGATCTCCAGACCGACGCCTTGTGGCTTCGAAAGTGGCCGGTCGATTGCCGACGATCGAGAGCGGGCTCATGGAAAATGCTCAAGCCGGCGCGCGCCCGCGCAACACGGCAGCCCGCGTCTCCTCGGCCCAGGGCGAAACAATCCGCGTCGCGAGGAACATCAGGACCAGGGGCAGAAACAGTACGGAACCGGCGGCAATCAGGCCCTCCCGGCCTAGGACCTCGGGTTCGTAGGTCACCAGTCCCTTGCCGGTCTTCGCGATTTCCTGGCCCCCGATGACGACGTTCCAGCGCATCATCAGGACCGCGCCTAACACCAGTAACGCGCTGCCCGTGGCCGCCGCGATCAAGGCACGACCCTTGGTACCTCGCAAGATCAGGTAGGTGAGGGTCAGCAGGGGCACCGCCGATCCAAGGCCCAGCTGCAACACGAAGAAGGGCACGACCAGCGGGCCGCTCACATAGGTCATGATGGTCTCGATGCCTTCGCGGCTGCGATACAGCAGGCTGGCGAATTCGACCCCTTCGAGCAGCAAGGCGAACATCAGGAAGGCCCAAAGGGTGTAGACGAGCCCTTTGACACAGGCCTCCTCGATGGTCACCTTGCGGAAGAGGCTCGTCACGACGTACAGGACGATCACCAGCGCGGTGCCGGAAATCACCGCCGACAGCAGAAACACCGGCGGCATCAGGTCCGAGCTCCACCATTCGCGCGACTTGAGCGAGCCGAACACGAAGCCAACATAGCCATGCAGGCCAAGCGCCGCGGGGATGCCGATCACGGACAGAGCGTAGATCCACTTGTGGTCATAGTGCATCGCGTGCTCCGACAGGTCGTTCGAGGCCAGGGAAACGATGCGGCAGATCCATTGCAACGGCCCCCGGCCTTCGGTGGCGATCTGTACTACCTGCGGCCGGAAGACAAACCAGTTCTCCAGCAACAGCAAGATCGTGTAGAAGCTGGCGGCGTAGCCGAAGATCGCGAACGCCGAGGTCAGGTGCGGCGTGATCATGGCATTGAAGGCGCGTTCCGGATGGCCCAGGTGCAGCAGCAGCGGCATCGGCACGCACACCATCAGGCACAGGGCCAGCAGCATGGAAAACCGCGCCACCGGCCGGAACTGCTGCATGCCGAACACGTGGTACAGGCTCGATACCGTGAAGGAGCCGGCGACCAGGCCCGTGAGATAGGGGTAGACGACGATCAGCACGGACCAGGGAATGACCGTCTCGTTGGGGTAGACGTAGCCGCTGTAGGGGGCGGCCTGGAAGAGCGGGTCCATCAACTCACCTCCTTGTCGAGGCCGATGTAGTAGACGTTGGGCGCGTTGCCGGTTTCGGGCTTGAGCACCTGAACGCGGTTGTTGCGAATGAAGCGGCTGACCACGCTTTCCTTGTCGTTGAGGTCGCCGAACATGCGCGCCTCCACCGGGCAGACCTCGACGCACGCGGGCAGCAGGCCCTTGGTGATGCGGTGATAGCACCAGGTGCACTTGTCGGTCACACCCTTGGCGTGATTGAAGAAGCGCGCGCCGTACGGGCAGGCCTGCACGCAGTACTGGCAGCCGATACAGTACTTGTGATCGATCAGCACCACGCCGTCGCGCGTCTTGAAGGTGGCTCCCGTGGGACACACCTGGACGCAGGCCGGATGCGTGCAATGGTTGCACAGCTTGGGAACGAAAAAGGCCTTGTCGACCTTCGCATCCCGGTATCGGTTCGCAAACCGGTATTGGGACTCGGAACCGGATTCGGCGATGTTGACCGGATCGGCCATGCTGTCGATATGAGGCTTTTCTTCGCCGTCCAGATAGGCATAGCGCTCGACCCAGGTGCGGAAGTGATGGGCGTCGAGCGCGACACCGTTTTCCCGCTTGCATGCCTCGACGCAGCGCAGGCAACCGATGCACTTGGTGGCGTCGATGCAATACGCCCAGCGATGTTGGTTCCAGTCGTAATCGGGCGTTGGAAACGACGCCGCGTCGCTGCCCGTTGCTTCGGCTTTGCCCGGCGCTGCCTCCGCCGCTGCCAGCAGCCCGGCGGCGCCGGCGACGGCGCCCGCACAGGCGGCGCCGCGGCTGATGTCGCGCAGGAAGATGCGCCGGGCGGGTACCGCCGGTTGATCGTCGCTGTTCATCGTGTAGCCCTTCATTTGGAAGTCGCGCCGCAGCTCAAAGCGGCAAAATAGGTCGCAAGATTCGCGATATCGGCATCCGACAAGCCGTGCGCCACCGGTGACATGAACGGGTCGGAACGTTGTCCCTCCCGGAAGGCGGTGAGCGCATTGGCGAGGTAGCCAGGGTTCTGCCCCGCAAGCCTCGGCCAGGATGTATTGACCGGGCGACCGCTCTCGCCGTGGCAGGCGGTGCACTGCTTCGCAAGCACCTTGCCCGCGGCGGCATCACCGCTGCCGCGCCGGCCGGAAGCCCCGCAGCTCAGGCTGCTGAAGTACGCCGCCAGGTTCGGCACGTCGTCGTCGGCCACCGCCTGGGCCATCGGCGCCATGGTCGCGTCCGTGCGCGCGCCGGTCTTGAAGGCGCCCAAGGAGCGCGCGAGGTAGGCGGCGTTCTGTCCGGCGAGGTTCGGCCATATCTCATTGGCCGCCGTCCCGCTCTCTCCGTGGCAGCCGGCGCACACCGCGGCGCTCGCCACGGCGGCCTTGCGGTCGAACACGGGCCTGGCGGCCGCAGCCTCGATCTTCGGCGCATGCGGGTTGTGGCAGGCGATGCACTGCGTCGCGCTTGGGTAATGCTGGCCGGGGTCGATCTGCCGGACTGACGAGCTCGGCCGCCCCGGCATCTGCTCGTGGCACTGGGTGCACAGCCGCTGCGTGTCGGTCGGAATGCTGACCTTGAGGTGATCCGGATGCCCGGGCGCCGCGCCGTGGCATGCCTCGCAGATGACGGACTTGTGATTTGCGCCCGACCACTCGGCATGCCGTGGCGCGTGGCAGGTCTGGCACGCCTTGGGGGTCTGAAACGCCGGCGTCAGGGCCGCGATCTCCGGTACCGAATCGGCGCGGTAGTGCCCGAAGCGATAGAACGAGTCGACCGTGAAGAACGACTTCGCGGCCAGCGCTAACGCGCCGAACCCGATGATCAGCAAGACAAGGCGGGCGATGTGCTTGGGCATGTCGACCTTTCAGGCCAGCGGCCTGTACGTATTCGAAAGAGACGCTCGTGATCCTGGCGTCGCGCGATGCCAGTCGCAATCAGGGGAGCTTTGCCGGGCAGGTCCGCCGCTCACGGCACCACGGCGGATTCTGCGCAATCCGTGGAGCAGGTTACGCGGGCGTGGCCGATTCTGTTTGATGTTCGTCAACGCGCAATGGACGCAGCACCTGCCACTTCGCGTTTCCCGGAGCGCCAAACCAAGGTATCGCCGCCACTTTTCGATCAAAACCGAAAGAGGAAAAAGGGGGACAAGTCGCTCCCAATTTGACGCTTAGACGCAGCTTGCGCCGACAAAAACGCAGGCCTCGTTGCAAGCCTTACGCGGACCTGACGGCGCAAGTGTTGCGCGTAGATGCCAGTTGACGGTAATCAAATGTCGGCCAACGGATTGGGAGCCTAATCCGTACCCAATAGAAGGGTTTGAACGACGGCACCGAATTCACGACAGCTAGGGAAGTCACGAAAATGAAAGTTCGGCAAAGATCTCGGCGCATTCATGCGGTAGCCCTTGCGGGCCTGTTCGTCGGTATTGCGGTGTGCCTGGCGCATCCTGCACGGGCCGCCGACGAGGAGGCGGCGCGCGCCCTGGCGCGGCAGAGCAATTGCTTCAAGTGCCACGCCGTCGACAAGAAGAAGGAAGCCCCGCCCTGGCGCGAAGTCGCCGCCAAGTACAAGGGCGACCCGAACGCCGAGGCCAAGCTGATTCACCACATCACCTCGGGAGAGAAGGTCAAGTTCGAGGACGGTCACGAAGAGGAACACAAGATCGTCATGAGCAAGGACCCGGCGCAGATCAAGAACCTGGTCGACTGGATCCTGTCGCTTTGACAAGCTCGGCGTAGGCCCAAGGCTGCCGCCCAATCAGCGCGGCGCCCGCTACCACCTCGGAGGAGGCGTTTCGATGAAATACCTGAAGATGATCGCGGCGGCAGGAGTTCTGGTCGCTGCGGGTGCGTTCGCGCCCGCGTCGGCAAGCGAGGAGGCCACGACCGTCGCGCAAAAAGCGCTCAAGCAGGATGCGATCTGCACGCGCTGTCACGACGAGTCCGAGGCTAGGCCGGTGCTCTCGATCTACCAGACGCGCCACGGAGTAAAGGCCGACGCGCGCACGCCGACCTGCCAGGACTGCCACGGTGACAGCGACAAGCACGTCAAGGGCGATCCCGGCCAGAAAGGGCGCGCCAAGCCCGACGTGGTCTTCCGCAAGGGCAGCGGTGCCTATCCCCCCGATGAGCCGGCGGTGGTGGCGGGCGTGTGCCCCGACTGCCACAAGAGCGGCGCGCGCAGCCACTGGAGCGGCAGCCAGCACCAGCGCGAGGACATGAGCTGCGTGTCCTGCCACGAAATCCATACGCCGCGCGATCCGGTCCTGGCCAAGCAAACCCAACCGGAGGTCTGCTTCACCTGCCACAAGGAGCAGCGTGCGCAGCTGCACCGGATCTCGACGCACCCCGTGCTCGAGGGCAAGCTCGGCTGCTCTAACTGCCACAACCCGCACGGCTCGACGGGACCCAAGCTGCTCGTGAAGAACTCGGTCAACGAAACGTGCTTTACCTGCCACGATGAAAAGCGCGGGCCGTTCCTGTGGGAGCACCAGCCGGTTTCCGACGACTGCACGAACTGCCACACCCCGCACGGCTCCAGCAACGAGCCGTTGCTCAAGGCCCGCCTGCCTTGGCTGTGCCAGGACTGCCACAGCGGCGACCATGCGCGCTCCGTCTACAGCGGCGCCAACCTGCCCGGTGGCGCGGTGACAACGGTCAATGGCAACAAGCCGTTCCAGAACCAGGCTCCGAATGCGCAGATCGTCGGGCGCGATTGCCTGAACTGCCACTCGCTGATTCACGGCTCGAACAGTCCTGCCGGCGCCAAGTTCCAGCGCTAACGAAATCGACTCTTGGATGAACTGCCATGAAAAAGAATCGTCATGAGTTTGGACTGCGGGTCTGCACTGCGGCGGTACAAGCTGCGCTGCTTGGTTTCGCCCTTGCGCGGGCCGGGGCCGCCTGGGCCGAGGATTCCGGCGCCGAGGTCACCGCGGCCGAGCTGACCACGCCCACGCAGTCCGTCGAGATCGGCGGCGGCGATGTCAGCGCGGACTCCCAGAAGGCCGGCGAATACGACGGTCTGAACAGGAAGGGTGGCTTCGGCATCGGCAACATCGACCTGCGCGGTGGCGGCAGCTACGACTCCAACGACCCCACCCGCTGGAGTTTGTGGGGTACGGACCTGGGCTTGGAAACGCGCGATATCCAGGTCGAGTACGGCAAGCAAGGCAAGTACCGGTGGACCTTCGGCTACGACGAGCTGATGCGCGCCGGCTCGGCCATGTACGACAGCATGCAAAGTCCCTACCTCGGGGTGGGAACCACCAGTTTGACCTTGCCCGGCAATTGGAAGGCCCCGCTGTACACGACCTCGGCGGCGATGGCGGGCACGGCTCCAACCAACAACTATCCCGCGCCGAGCGCGACGATGCTCGGTCTGGCCGCAACGAGCTACGGCAGCCCGCTGGTGGCCAACACTGCCTTCCTCTGCAAGTCGACCACCAACGGCTGTGGGCCCAACGCGGCGTTCGGCGGTGCCTATACGACGCGGTTTCCAGTCACGGCCGCCAACACGGCCATGCTGGCGCAGAACCAGACCGATCTATCGGACTTCCAGGCGGTGCGCCTCTCGACCAAGCGCGAGAAGCAGAACTACGGGGTCACCTACGAACTCGACCCACGGTGGAACCTCGTCCTGGGGATGCAGCGCGAGGACAAGAAGGGCATCAAGCCGCTCGGGGTGGTCAACGCGGGCAACGGCGGATACGGGGCTGAGAACGCCGTGACCATTCCGGAACTCATCGATACGACGACCGACCAGTACAACGCGAGCGTCAACTTCCGGGGGGAGAAGAGCTTCTTCACGGCGGCGTACTACGGGTCGATCTTCGACAACAACGCCAAGTCGATGACCGTCGCCAATCCCTACGCCGTTGGCACGTACAACGGGGTCACCCAGAACGCGTACGGCCTCTCGTCGGCGACCATCAGCGAAGAGCCCAACAGCACGTTCAACCAGTTCCGGCTCACCGGTGGCTACGACCTGACGAAGTCGATGCGGCTGGTCGCGGACGCGGCCTATGGGCGCAATACCCAGAACGACTCGTTCGTACTGGACCAGGCCATGTTCGCGACGCCGACCGGTGCCGCCGGTGCCGCCGTCAACAATGGCAGCGTGGTGCCGGGCAACTCGGCCAATGCGCTAGTGGTCACCGAATCGTTCGACCTCAAGCTTACTGCCCGGCCGGCACCGAAGTGGAACCTCGATGCCGCGTACAAGTACGACGACCGCAACAACGAGACCGGCGTGAACAATTACGTCTGGTACGACGCCGGGGCCAAGAACTTCGGTGCCCCGAACTCGGTGCTCAACGGTGCGACGGTTCCCGGCGTTCCGGCAGGGACCCCGCTCTACAGCGGCGTAAACGTCACCGCCAACCGTCCCTACAGCAAGAAAGTCAACCAGTTCGACGCCGACGCCGACTACGCATTTGCCAGAGGCCAGTCGGTCAAGGTGGGCTTCGACTGGCAGGCGATCGACCGCAATTGCAGCGGCAGCTGGATCGACTGCTCGTTTGCCGACAAGACGCGAGAGGCTACCGGGAAGCTGGAATATCGCTATACCGGCGGGGGCACGCTCAGCGGACGGGTGGGGTACGACTACGGCAACCGCCACGTGGACTACAACAACAACGCGTGGATGGCGCTCAATCCGGCACTCGCGGCGACCAATATCCCGTCGCTGGGTGCGCTGGGCAATAACGGATCGGTGCTGGGCTTCCTCAACGCCAACGGGCTGACGCCGTACGGGCTGCCGATCGCCGCCAATGCCAACAGCGGCTTCACCGGCAACACCCTGGCGATCTACCAGTTGCTCTACGGCACCGGCAATGGTGGTCTGTCGAATAATTATTACGGCAACCACAACGTCACGCAGAACTGGCCAGGACTGGATGTCTACAACATGGCCGACCGCACGCGCCAGCGGGTGCGCGGCGCGCTGGACTGGCAGGCGAGCGAGACCTTCACGCTGCAGACCGGGGCCGACTACCGGCACGACAACTATCCGGACTCGACCTACGGGCTCAAGAACTCCACCAACTGGTCGCTCAATTTCGACGCCGACATGAAGTCCGGCGACGATCTGAGCTTCGATGCGTTCTACACGCACGAGGACCAGAAGAGCACGAGTGCCGGCAATTCCGCCAGCAACGGCCCCGTCAACGTCAACGCTGCCACGGGCACTGCCTACACGACGGCCACCGGCGCAACCGGTACCAACACGGCGGTCGCCGGACTGTGTGCCGGCGACAGCACCGCCGGGCTGACGAACCCGACGCAGTTCCAGATCTACAACAACAACCTCAAGATCGATTCGTGCACCGGTTGGCAATCCGATATGCACGATCACACGGATACGGTGGGACTGGCATTCAACAAGAAGCACCTGATCACGCCCAAGTTCAGCCTGTCGGGCGATGTGAGCTACAGCCGCTCGGTAACCAGCAACACCATGACCGGTGGCTTTTACTACACCAATACCCTGGCGCCCTACGTCGCGGGCGCGCCGGCCGTCATCTTCATCAATGCGGCCGCGTTGCCGGACGTCGTCGTCTCGTCCGAGCAGCTGCGCCTGGTCGGTGGCTACCAGTTGACGAAGGCAAGTACGGTGCGGGTGGCCTACACGTTCAAGCACCTGCAGACCAACGATTACCAGTACGCGACCACCCTGCCGGCCTATACGTCCGGGTCGGTGATGCCCGCGTTCGCTCCGTCGCCGGACTACTCGGTGAGCGTAATTGGTGTGTCCTACGTCTACCAGTTTCAATAGGCCAGATTGCCGCAGCAAGCCGGGGCACGCACCTTGCATGCCCCGGCTTGCGGGCGGCGGCGCGCACCGGCTCACCGGTGCCGTTAGGTCGCTGCAGCTAGCCTCGCGCGGCTGCGTCGTTCGCGGCCGCCCTTGGTCGGCGGACACGGCCGGCTAGGCGGGCCGGCAATCACGGAGATCGCAATGAGCAGTGAAGAGGTCGGTGCGCTGAAGAGGTTCTGGCATTTTCTTGGACGCCCGAGTGCCAAGTATTCCCTGGTCGCGCTGTTGGCGGTCGGCTTTGTCGGGGGCATCATTTTCTGGGGCGGCTTCAATACCGCGCTCGAAGCGACCAATACGCTCGACTTTTGCATCTCGTGCCACGAGATGCGCGACACGGTGTACCAGGAATACCAGCAGACGGTGCACTTCAAGAATCGCACCGGCGTGCGCGCGGTCTGTCCCGATTGCCATGTTCCGCGCGACTGGACCCACAAGATCGCGCGCAAAATGAGGGCGACCTTCGAGCTCTGGGGCAAGCTGACCGGCGAGGTCGATACGCCGGAAAAATTCGAGGCAAACCGGATGCGGCTGGCTAGCGACGAGTGGGCGCGCATGGAGAAAGCCAAGTCGCGCGAGTGCTTTAACTGCCACTCGTTCGACGGGATGCAGGCGGCCAAGCAAAAGCCCATGGCGCAGAAGAACCACGCCAAGGCGCAACTAGAGGGCAAGACCTGCATTGACTGCCATAAGGGCATTGCGCACTTGTTGCCGAAGGAATACAAGGGGGAAGACGAGGAATAGGCTTGGACCACTGGGAGAGCGACGTGCGAATCCGTGAGCATTGCGGTGTTTCAGAAGGCCGGGCCTGTCGCCCGGCGTGGGGGCGGATGCGTCGGCGCGTGGTGCTTGCCGCCATGCTTGCCGCCGTTGCTGCCACGGCAGCGGCCGTGGACCCGACGCAGGCCGTCCCACCGCCGGTTACCGGCAGCCCGAAGTCGCCGACGCCTTCGTGGGGTAAGCCGCTGCCATACCCGGTCGTGATCGCCGACCGGCGCAACAACCGCCTGATCGAGGTGGCGCCCGACAAGCGGATCATCTGGCAGTTCGGCTCACCGGATCTGAAGATCTATCACGACAACGACGACGTCTACTTCTCGCCGGACGGACACCTGCTGGCGATCAGCGAAGAGGATAACCAGGATATTCACCTGATCGACTACGACCGCCGCGAGCTGATCTGGAGCTACGGCGTTCCCGACGTCGCCGGCAGCGAGCCTGGTTACATGAACTATCCCGACGACACGCACCTGATGGCGGACGGGACCATCCTGGTGGCCGACATCCGCAATTGCCGCGTCCTCTTCATCGACCGCGACACGGCCACGATCAAGACGCAATGGGGTGGACCCAGCCGCAAGGACGGGAATTGGCACAAGGACCCGAACTGCCGGCATGACCCGCCGAAGTTCCTGGGCTTGCCCAATGGGGTCGTGGAACTCGAGGGCGGCGACGTTCTGCTCACCGAGATCACCGGGGCCTGGATCTCGCGCCTGACCCGCGATGGACAGGTCGTATGGTCCATGCATGCCTTTGGCCTGCACTACCCGTCCGATGCGATGCCAACCCACGATGGCCAGGTCATCGTGGCCGACTACAGCAAGCCGGGCCGCGTGATCGTGTTCGATCCCGAGCGCCGCAAGGTGACGTGGGACTACTTCCCCAAGGACGGCGAGGCCATGCTCAACCACCCGTCGCTCGCCGAGGAATTGCCCAACGGCGATGTCATCCTCAATGACGATTACCGCCACCGGGTGATCGTGATCGATCGCCAGACCAAGCAGATCATCTGGCAGTATGGCGTCACCGATCATCCTGGCAACGGGCCCGGCCAGTTGAACAACCCGGACGGCATTGACATCGACGTGTTTCGCGACTGGCGTCCTGCCGCTGCTGCGGCCAAGCCCTGATGTTGTCGGCCCAGCCGCGCCGCGCGATCAGTTCGGCACGGGGCGGGCGCATTCGCCCTGCGCTGCCCCCGCCGGCAACGCTCCTTCCCGCAGGAGTCTCGCGTTGACGCGGGCGCGCACGCCGCTTGGATCGAGCCGCGCGGCCCGCTCGAATTCGCGCGCCGCGTCCGGCGCGCGGCAGGCCAAGGCATAGGCGAAACCCAGGTTGTTGGCCGCGCGCGCGCTTGCGGGAGTGCGCCGCGCGACGGCCTCCCAGAATGTCACCTCGCTGGCGTAGATGCGGTTCTGGCGCAGCGTTGCAAACGCGGCGCCACCGACAAGAGCGGCTAGCACAACGGCGGCGGCAATCGCTTGCCAGCGCGCGGCCAGACCATCGCCGCGGCCCGCCAGGCGCGCCAATGCTAGACCGGCGAGCCAGGCGGGACCGATCAGCGCCAGATACAGTTGCCGGTCGTTCGCGACGTCCAGTCGCGGCAGCAGCGAGTTGGTCGGCAGCAGCCAAAGGAAGAACCACAAGAGGCCGAACGCCAGTGCGGGCTTTCGTCGCAACTGCCAAAACGCCGCGACCACGGTCGCCAGGATCAGCGCCGCGCGCAGCCAGGATGCGCCACTCAGAGCACCGGCAACGGGGAGCATCGGGTCGGGATTGATCGGCGCTAGACACAGCATCTGCCCTGCCAGCCAGAGCACGGCGTCGGCCTGCGTCAGCAAATTGATGCCAATGCCGCGCGCCTGGACGCTGACGTCGAGCAATCGGCGATAGGGCGGCCAGGCCAGCGCAAGGACGATGGCGAGGCCCGCCAACGCGAAGTGCAGTGCGGTTTCGGCCAGGGCGGCGCGCGCGCGCCTTGCCCGCGGCAACGACGAAGGCGTCGGCTCCGCCGACCGCGCCACCGTGCGCCATAGCAGCAGCGCAAGCGGCAGGACGATGACGGTCTCCTTGACGCCGAGCGCAAGGGCGAACAGCGCTGCCGACAGCAGCCGCAGCGACCGTGGGCGCGGTGGCTCCAGGGATCGCACCCAGAACAGCAGTGACGCGAGGGCAAAGGTTGCCGCCAGCGCCGTCGAGCGCCCCGACAGGTAGGTCACCGCCTCGGTCTGGACCGGGAGCAAGGCGAACAGCAGCGCGCCGACCAACGCCGCAAGTCGCGCCGACGCCGTATCCCGGCCCTGCTTGGTGCCCAGCCCGTGCAACAAGGTGTACACGATGGCGGTGTTAAGAGCATGTACCGCGATGTTGAATCCGCGGAAGCCGACCGGGGAGGCGCCCAGTTCGTGGTTCAGCGCGTAGGTGAGCTTGAGCAGCGGGCGCACTCCCGGCATCGAGGCAGCCCACGCCGCCAGCGACTGCACGCGGGTGTCGGCGACGATCACGCCCCAGTCGTCGAACTGGAAACTCGCTGCGATGGCGGGCAGGTAGGTAACGACCGCCAGCAGCGCGCATCCGAGCGCCAGGGCGAGGTCGCTGCGGTGCTCCCGGGACGGGGCTTGCATCATCGCGCCGCCGGCGAAGCCTCCACCGCGTGGTCAAAGGCATCGAAGAGGATACCGGTGGCCACGCGCCAGCGGTCCGGCGCATCGAGCAATACCAGCCAGACTTGGTGCGTGCCGCGGCGCGCCAATGCGATCAGGCAGCGGCCGGCATTGCTCGTGAACCCGCTTTTCATGCCGACGACACCATCGACTCGGCCCAGCAGGAGATTGCCATTGTCGAAGCGCAGTTGCTGCCCCGACGACGTCGCCAAGGACGCCGATCGCTGCGCGACCGCGGTGGCGATCACCGGGTGCTCGGATGCGGCCTGGGCCAGGCGCAGGAGGTCGCGCGCCGTGCTCTGCTGGCCGGGTGCATCGAGGCCGCACGGGTTGACGAAATGTGACGCCCTCATTCCAAGTGCGGCGGCGCGCTCATTCATGCGCGCTGCAAAGGCCCCAAGCGATCCGGCGGCATGCTCGGCCAGCGCGGCGCAAGCGTCGTTTGCCGAACGCACGAGCAGGGCGGCAAGTGCGTCGCCCGCACGCAACGAATCGCCGGCGCGCAGGCCCAGTCGCGCTGCCGGCATCCCGGCGGCGGTCGCGCTCACGGGAATTTGCTCCTGTGGATCCCAGCCACGGTCCAGCAGCACGATCGCCGTCAGCAATTTCGCCAGCGAAGCGGGCGGCCGCGGAGCGTCGATTGCCCGTCCCCACGCCAGGCGGCCGTCGATGACGACCGCATAGGCCGCAGCCGCGCCTGGGTAACGGTCGATCGGCACGCCGCTCGGGTCGCCGGGCGCAGCGACTGCGCCGTGCGCCAGCGTGGCGATGGCGACCGCCGCAAGTACCTGGAGCAGGGCGCGCCTCGCGGACCGGCGGCGTCGACCCGCTCCCCGGTCCGCAAACGCAACGAAAGGCAAGCGGATGCCCCGGGCGCGCAGCGCAGGCTTCAATGGCTGAACAGGCCTTTGAGCATTTGCGTGCCCTTGTTCAGGGCGTCCGTGGCGGCATCCTTGGCCTTGTCCGTGGCCGACGCGGCGTCGTCTTGCTTGGGTACGTCACTGCTGGCCGGCTTCGCGCCTGGTGGCGGATGGGCGCTGCTTGCGGTCGTAGCAGCGTTGGTCGCGCCCGTGGCGCCGCGGGCCTGCTCGCTTGCATAGCGGCCGCAAAATTCGCGGTACGGGCCAAGGGTGACTGTCGTCTGATCGCGGCCGCTGCACTCACGTTGCGCCAGCGCCCGGGACTCGACGGGGCACTGGCCCGCCAGGAACGCAAACTGGCGCTTGCTTTCCGCGCTGGCGCACAACTGGGCACGCAGCGGGGGCAGTTCGATAGCGCACAAACTGGCCGAACCCGTCAGCGGGTGCACCATGGACGCACGCAACGAGGCGGGCACATTCTTTAGGTTGGGATCATCGTCCTGTTCCCGCGTGGCGAGTTTGAGGAAGCCTTCGTGCGTGCGCATCTGCTCGCAGTACGCCTTCACGCTGTCCGCGTCCTTGCACATCGCCATGGGTCCGAGGAAGGCCGCATATTCGAGCTTGCTGGCGCTGTCGCTGCAACCGGCCTTCATCGCCTGCTGATTTTGGGCATTCATCTGCGTGCCCGCCGCTTGGGCCTGACGCTGCTGGGCACCGGGGTCGCAATCGCCCGCCAGTTTCTCGCCTTCCATGGTCACAACCATCGGACCTTGTGCCGCCGACATCGACATCTGGCCGCGATAGTGGTCGGGCCGGTCGTAGACGATTTCCATGGTGCTGTCGACCGGTGGATTGCCGCTGCAGTGCATCTTCAGGGTTTGGCGGTTGCCGACTCGTTGAACGTCGGAAACCTGGCAATTGCTGTCGGCTTTCACCGGTGCGGCGTCGGGTCGGCGCGCGGCGCAGACCTCCGCGGTATGTGCGGGCATTGCCATCGACCCCATCGTCATCGACGAAGTCACGCGCCAGCGGTCGCCGGCCTCGGCAGCAAAGGCGGACACCGCGCCAGCCGAGGCGACCAGAACGGCTATGAGTAGAGCAATTCGAGTACGGCGGTCCATGTTGGGTCTCCTCATTCGCTGGTTCGAGTTAGGCAACAGACGATGACGCGGCGACGGAATATCATGCAGAAGAATCGCGCCGGTGGAAACCAGTGTCGTCGGGCTGTTGGGTGGAACGCTGGTCGGCGCCCCGGAAAACGCGGAAAACTTCAACGAAATCAGTTGGTTCCAAGACTTTCCGGCATTCGCTGGCCGGCGCGTGGCTGATCGACGCGCTCTGGGCCGGTAAAGGAAAAACGGCCCGCGCGGGCCGTTTGAGGTTGATGGTGGAGGCGGCGGGAATCGAACCCGCGTCCGCGAATGGTCCGCAGATGGTTCTACGTGCGTATCCGACCTATTTTTGTCTCATCGCGTGCTTAGCCAGTCGGCAGGCCGACACGCGACCAGTCACT
>OKRD01000123.1 GCA_900290335.1 Burkholderiales bacterium
GGACCAGGTTACCGCGTCGACTACACCGAGCGCGAAGGCATTCTGGTGATTCTTCCGGCGGGTGGCGACCAATCGTTCCAAACGAAGGACATCAAGCTGGCCATCTCATTAGCGAAGAACGTGTAGGAGTAGTTGACATGGCCACGAAGCGAACCCCCAAAGCTGCCAAGACGAAGACTGTTTCCTACGACGTTGCCGAACAGTTGCGCACACCCAAGGAAATGGCCGCATACCTTGATGCCTGGCTTTCTGAAGCGCCGGACGACGTCGCCGGAATCTCTCGCGCGCTCGGCGATATTGCGCGGGCACGTGGGATGACACAAGTGGCGCGCGATGCCGGTCTAAGCCGCGAAAGCCTGTACAAAGCGCTGAGCGAAGGAGGCAATCCGAGTTTCGCGACCGTCCTCAAGGTGGCGCGCGCCCTCGGCGTTCGCCTCGCTGTTGAGCCTGTCTGAGCTCGAAACAGTCATCGAAGTAGCTTTCGGTCGGAGGCCGCGCCGAAGTCCGCTTACGGGCTTTGCAATTGACGCTTTGCGCGAGCCGGCAAGTCAGGTATGGGTCGTGTGCGACGAAATGCATCCGCTGTCGGAGCCACGGCGCGCGGTCCGCGATAAGACCTAATGCGACCTTTGAGGCCGATTCGCTGTCATCGCCCGAGGCGGGATGCAATGCTATGATCGCGCCCTCGTAAGCGCCCGCCCGGAAATGGTGGGTAAGTGGCGACCCCAGAAGCCAAGTGCCTGAAAAGCGGCATGAATAGATGGGGTTGACAGGACGTCCGCTCCGCCAATCCTTCCCCGATCCGCGAGATCCATGTTCGAATCCATAAGACGCCATCGCAACTGGTTGATGCCGGTACTGTCCGTTGTCGTATTCCTGCCTTTCGTTTTTTCGGGGATCTACGGCTTCACGCGCTTCGTTGGCGACGAGAACACGGTTGCGAAGATCGACGGGGAGAATATCTCGCAGCAGGAACTCGAGATCGCGCAGCGCGAGCGCGTCGAGCGCATGGTGCAGATGCTCGGGCCCAATGTGGATACGCGCTTGTTCGACACGCCGCAGGCGCGCGCCGCCACCCTGGACAGCTTGCTTTCGGAAAAGGCGATAGATCACGAGGCGGCGCGACTGCGGCTGTCGATTTCCAATGCGCGCCTGCAGGAGCTCATCGGCTCCGTGCCGCAGTTTCAGCAAAACGGCAAGTTCGATTACGAGACGTACCTGCGGCTGCTCGCGGCCCGCGGATTTAGCGAGTCCTCCTTTGAAGCGCGGGTGCGCACCGATGTCGGCCGCCAGACCCTGGATGCGGGCGTCACGGCCGGAGCGATGCTGCCGCAGACGGTGCTTGCGCGGCTGCAGGCCCTCGACAGCGAGCGGCGCCAGATCCGCCGGCTGCAGTTTCGACCCGAGGAATTCTTGGGCAAGACCTCAATCAGCGAGGATGCCATCCGGTCCGATTACGAGGCCAACAAGGATCTGTACCGAACCCCGGAGCATGCCAAGGTCGAGTACCTGGTCCTGCGACTGGACGAGCTGGCCGCGCGCACACCGGTGAGCGAGACGGCGCTGCGGGACTACTATGAGCAGAACAAGTCGCGCTGGGCCGGCGCGGAGCAGCGCCGCGCCAGCCATATCCTGATCACCGCGGGCAAGGACGGCTCGGCACCGGACAAGGTCGCCGCCCGCGCAATGGCCGAGGACCTGCTGCGCCAAGTGCGGGCCAAGCCCGCGGATTTCGCCCGGCTGGCGCGGGAGAAATCCAAGGATCCGGGGTCGGCCGAGAAGGGCGGCGACCTGGGCTGGTTCGGCCGGTCGATGATGACCAAGCCTTTCGAGGACGCCGCGTTTGCCCTCAAGGAGGGCCAGATCAGCGATGTCGTGGAATCGGATTTTGGCTTTCACATCATTCTCGTGACCGGGGTCAAGGACACGCAGGCCAAGCCGTTCGAAGAGGTGCGACCGACCATCGAGTCGCAGTTGCGCAAGCAGGCCGCGCAAAAGACCTATGCCGACCTGGCGGAGCAATTTACCAACTTCGTGTACGAGCAGTCCGACGCACTGACGGCCGCCGCGGAAAAATTCAAGCTGCCCGTGCAGACCATTGACAACCTCACGCGCCAGGGGGTACCGGGGCAGCCCGACAAGGCCGCGATCTTCACGGCGACCGTGCTCGATGCCGTCTTTTCCCCGGACGCCCTGGAAAAGCACCACAACACGAAGGCCATCGACATCGGCAACAATGCATTGGTTTCCGTGCACGTGGCGCAATACACGCCGGCGGCCGTGCGCCCCTTCGACGAGGTGCATGCCGCGATCAAGGCGAAGCTCGAGCGGGCCGCGGCGGCGCAGCTGGCGCGGCAGGCTGGCGAAGCCCGGCTCGGGCAATTGCGGCAGGCGGCCGACGACAAGGGCTTCGAGCCGGTGCGCGACCTGGGCCGCCGTGATACCCAATTCCTGCCGACGGCCGCGATCAATGCCATCATGACCGTGCCGGCGCAAGGTTTGCCGTCGTACCTTGGCGTCGATCAGCCCGACGGCGCCTACGCCATCGTGCACGTCCTGAGCGTATCGAGCGCCAGCGCCGGCGGCGATGCCGCGCGTGTCGCGGAGGAAAAGGCCTTGTCCGAGCGCATCGCCAACGCCGAGCAGTCGGAGTACGTCCAGGCCTTGCGCGAGCGCTTCGATGCGCGCGTCACTCGCGCGGACCTGAGCGCGGCGGGCAAGGGCGGCGGCCCGGCGAAACCTTGAACGTCTAGTGGACCCTTGCCGCTGGCTCCAGCAGCGGCTGCAGGTGGGGCCAGACGTTGCCGAGCATCGTCGGCTGCGCCTGAGGAAGCGGGTGCATGCGGTCGGCCTGGAACCATTCGAGCCGGTCGGCAAAACCGTCGAGCAGAAACGGGACCTCGGCAAGGTGATTGCGCCGAGCCAGGTCGCCATAGACGGCATAGAACCGCTCGCCGTAGACCGTCCCGTAGTTCGGTGGCACGTGTATGCCGACGAGCAGCACGCGCGCCCCATGGCCCCGGCAAGCGTCGATCATCGTCTGGAGATTGGCGCGCATCGCCTCGACGCTCAAGCCGCGCAGTCCATCGTTTGCGCCCAACTCGATGATCACCACGGCCGGATGGTGACGCTCGAGCAGCTGGCCAAGGCGGGCTCGGCCGCCGCTCGTGGTGTCGCCACTGATGCTGGCGTTCACAACGCTATACTGCGGCGCCTCGTGGGCAATCCGGTCCGCGAGCAGCTTTACCCACCCGCTGTCGCGCGGCAGACCGTACTCCGCCGAAAGACTGTCGCCCAGGACCAAGAGGGTCGCCGACCGTGCCGATGCCGGCGCTGCGGCCAGCAGCAGCGCCAGCGTGACCAACACCAAATGGCGAACGAGCGCGCGCCCAGTGCTCCAACGACCGAAAACCTGACGACCGCAACCGTGATGCCGTTGGAACCACATACTCCGCTTCCTGCGCTGCAGGCACGCGCGCTCTGCAAGACCGTGGTCGACGCGAGCGGCAGCCTCACCATTCTCGATGATATCAACCTGACGGTCGAACGCGGCGAGACGGTGGCAATCCTGGGAGCCTCGGGCTCCGGCAAATCGACGCTGCTGGGCTTGCTTGCCGGGCTCGACGTGCCGAGCTCCGGGTCCGTTTGGCTCTTCGGCGAGGAGCTTTTCGCGCTCGACGAGGACGGACGCGCAAAGCTGCGCGCGCGCAACCTGGGATTCGTGTTCCAGTCCTTTCAGCTGTTGCCGCACCTGACGGCGCTGGAAAACGTGATGCTGCCGCTCGAACTCGGTGCCGGCACGGCTGCCGGCAACGCCGCCGCGCAGACGGCGACCGAGCTGCTGGCCCGCGTTGGATTGCGCGAGCGCCTGGGCCACTACCCGACCACGCTCTCCGGTGGCGAGCA
The DNA here is from genome assembly GCA_900290335.1 of Burkholderiales bacterium. Taxonomy (GTDB): domain Bacteria; phylum Pseudomonadota; class Gammaproteobacteria; order Burkholderiales; family Burkholderiaceae_F; genus GJ-E10. Next base: position 3,907 of record OKRD01000123.1, read on the forward strand.
GCAGCGCGTCGCGCTGGCGCGCGCATTTGTCGCGCGGCCGGCCATTCTCATGGCCGATGAGCCCACTGGCAGCCTCGACGCCCGAACCGGGGAATCCATTGCCGACCTGCTGTTCGATTTGAACCGGGAAAGGGGCTCGACGCTGATCCTGGTGACGCACGATGCATATCTTGCCGCCCGCTGCGCGCGCAAGATTTCGCTCCACGCGGGCCGCATCCTCGCCGATGGTGCGTGAGGACGCGGCCTGGCTGCTCAGCGCGTTGTCTCAGGGCGGGTTGCGCTGCGCAACTGCGCTAGCGCGCGCGCGGCCAGGGGCGCGAGCTCCGAGGCCGTCAGGCCAAGATCGGCACCGTGCAGGTCAGCCGCGCGCCCGTGCAGCCAGACGCCGGCGCGAACGGCGGCGGCGCAGTCCGCGTGCTGCGCGAGCAGGGCGCCGATCATGCCTGCCAGCACGTCGCCGGTCCCGGCGCTGGCAAGCGCCGGCCCGCCGGTCGGGTTGATCGCGTAGCGTGCCGAGGGTTCGGCAATCACGCTGCCGGCACCTTTGAGAACGACGACGGCGCGAAAATCCTGTGCCAGGCGCAGCGCGCTGCGCACCCGGTCCTTCTGCACCGTGCCGGTGTCGGTGCCCAGCAGGCGAGCGGCTTCGCCCGGGTGCGGTGTCAGGACGCTGGCCGCGGGCGCGCGCGCGCGCAGGCGCGCGCCCAGACCCGGATCGGCGGCCAGGCAGTTGAGCGCATCGGCATCCAATACCACCGGCCCGGCATGCGCCATCACCCGCTCCAGGCGCTCGACCGCGGGCCGGTCGCAACCCATGCCACAGCCGGCGACAAGGACGCCAACGGGCGGCAGGTCGCGCTCGGAGCGGAACATCAATTCCGGCTGCAGCATATCGACGCGCAACTCCGGCGCACCGATGCAATCGACGTACACCTTGCCGGCACCGAGGCGGATGGCCGCGCGGGCCGCGAGCAGGGCCGCGCCGACCATGCCCGGCGCGCCGCCGATGATCGCCACGCTGCCGAAGTCGCCCTTGTTGCAGTTGCGGGGGCGAGCACGCAGCAGCGCGGCAAACAGTGCCGGCGTGTTGAGCTGCCCCGCCGGCGCCCCGACGTCGATCGTCGCTTCCACGCCCAGCGATTCGATCCGCACGTCGCCGGCCGCCTGCAAGCCCTCGAGCGTATGCAGACCCGGCTTGTCTCCCAGAAAGGTGACGGTCTGCACTGCTGGCGCGCCGGGCACGGCGCCGATCCAGGCGCCCGTATCGGCATCGAGCCCGCTGGGCACGTCCAGGGCATGGACCGGATAATCGCGTGCCTGCGCCCAGCGCAAGGCGCCGAGCAGCGGTTCTCCCAGGGGGCGCTGCGCGCCGATGCCCAGCAGCGCGTCGACGATGAGGTCGAAGGCTTCTTGCTTCGGTAGCTGCTCGACGATGCGCCCCCCGCCCTGCGTCCAGCTTGCGCGCGCTGCCCGGGCGTCCGCGCTGGCACTGGGCAGGGCTGCCCAGCACCGACAGCGGTATCCCAGGCGCTGCAACTCGGCCGCGCACGCAAATCCATCCCCGCCGTTGTCCCCCGGACCGCACAGCACCAGCAGGGAGCGCTCGTGCCCGCCCGCCCGACCGGCGCGGTGCCAGGCGTGCACCGCCTGCGCCGCAGCGATGCCGGCGCGCTGCATCAGCGTCCCGGGCGGCAGTGCCGCACGTGCGCGCGTTTCGAGGGCGCGCAGTTCGTCGATTCGGTACAGTGCGCTCATGGGGAGCTTTTCGGCCGCGAGGGTCCTGGCCGTATTGTGAGCCGGGTCGGCCCCGGGGTGTCAAATGACCCGGGGGCGGCTGCCAAACAGGCGAATTCGGATCTTCTCACCCGGCAGTTCCTCGGACCCGGGGCGAGCGCGGGCACCTAGACTTGCGTCAAACGAAACTCGGTCGCGCGCCCGCCGTCCTGTTCATGAATGCACCGGAAAAACTCGGTTCCACCGCTGAAATGCTCGGCTCGGTCTGGATTTGCTACGCGCCCTTGATCGACAAGAAGCGCAAGGCCATCGGTACGCGCTTGACCATGCTCTCGGCCAATTCGCAGGTGCGGCCGCCCGTCGGCGAGTTACTCGAGGCGATGAACGCGGTATGGCCCGAATCGCCGGTGCCGGTGCTGGTCGCGCCCCTGGATGCGGAATTCGACGAGTCCGCGCTTGCCTGGAGCGCGCCGCGCAATGCGCTGCTCGAGATTCCCGCCAGCGCCTTGCTCGATCCGCGCACGCAGAGCACTGCGCAAGCCCTGTTCCGCGACGGCAAACGCCTCGTGCTGCGCGGCATTCCCGAAGTGCCGCTACCCCCCGCGCTACTGTCCTGCTTCGAGTACTCGCTGATCCATGTCAGCGAGGACCGGCGTCGGTGGAGCGGCCAGGCACCGGCCGGAATCGTTCGGCGCATACCGTTCATCGTCACGGGAGTGCAAAGCGTTGCCGACGCCGTAGAGGTGTTCGATCGCGACGCCGCCGCCTGCGTGGGCTGGCCGCTGGACGACCAAAGCACGAACAAGGCGCGACCGCTGCAGCCCGGACAGGCGGTCGTGCTCGAACTGCTGCGCCTGGTGCGCGACGACGCGGACCTGGACAAGATCGACTCCACCTTGCGGCGCGATCCGGCTCTGGCCTTCAAGTTGCTGCGGCTGGTCAACTCGGCGGCCTTCAACCTTCCCGTGCAGATCACGTCCTTTCAGCACGCTGTGATGATGCTCGGGTACAAGAAGCTGATCCGCTGGCTCTCGCTGTTGCTGGCCACCGCGTCCAAGGACACCAATACCTTCCCCTTGATGCATGCCTCGATCCGGCGCGGCATCTTCCTCGAGACGATCGGCGCGAGCGCTAGCCAGGGCGAGATCCGCGACGAGCTCTTCATAACCGGCGCGTTCTCCTTGCTCGACCGCATTACCGGGGCCCCGTTTCCGCACTTATTCGAGCTCATTTCGCTTTCGGAATCCATCGTTGACGCGATCCTCAATCGCGCCGGCCCGTACGGCGCCTACCTGACGCTCATTGAAGCCATCGAGCGCAGCGATCCGATCGCCATCCGCAAGCAGGCCGAGGCCCTGGCAATTCCGATTGCCGCTTGCAACGAGGCCCTGCTCAAGTCGCTTGCATCGGCGCAACTGCTCGACGGCGAAATCTAGCGGCCGCTAGCGGCCACGGCTGGCCGCGCACCTCGGCGCAGGTGTCCCGGCTATAATCATTGGCTCTTGGGTGCGCGGGGCGGTATATCGTTGCCGCTGGCCGAGGTGCCGCAGGCAATGTCGCATGCCGGCCTGCGGTCGGGAGCGTCTTTTGCCATGGTCCCGGCCGCCTCGTCCGGCCGCTCCGCCTCTCGAGTCTCCTGTCGCAATGAGTCCTTCCGACCCCTGCCTCGTTCTCGACGGTCCGGCCGCGAGTTCCCCGTTTCGCTTGGCGCGGCTGCTGTCGCGCCTGCAAGCGCTCGAGGCGTCGGTGACCGCGGTCGGCGCGCGCTACCGCCATTTCGTCAAACTCTCTGCGCCCCTGGATGCGGCGGCGACGGCGCGCTTGGAGCGCCTGTTGACCTACGGCGAGCGCGCCGGCGCGGATCTGGCATCGGCCAACTTGCCTTTGCTCGTGGTACCGCGACTGGGAACGACTTCGCCCTGGTCGAGCAAGGCAAGCGAGATCGCGCGCAATTGCGCGCTGCCCCAGGTGGAGAAGATCGAACGCGGCATTGCCTATCAGGTCTGCTGCAAGGGCGAGCGCTCGCGCGAGTGCATCGCCGGCGCCCTTCACGATCGCATGACCGAAACGGTGCTCGATGCGCAGGGCGATCCGCGGGCGCCGTGTTGGCAGCTCTTCGCGCCCGCCTCGGCCGTGGGCGGGGTCGTGGGGCACATCGACTTGCTCGGACGGGGGCGTGCGGCACTGGCCGAGGCCAACGCGGGCCTGGGCTTGGCCCTGTCGCCAGACGAGATCGACTACCTGGCCGAGTCGTTCGGCGCGATGCGCCGCAATCCGACAGATGTCGAGCTGATGATGTTCGCGCAGGCCAATTCGGAGCACTGCCGCCACAAGATCTTCAACGCCAGCTGGGCGATCGACGGCATTGCCGCCAAGTCCAGCCTGTTCGACATGATCAAGGCCACGCACGCCGCGGCGCCGCGCGGCACGGTGGTCGCCTATCGTGACAATGCGGCGGTGATCGAGGGTGTAAGCGCCAGCGCCTTCGCCCCCCGGCCCGAAGCGGGCGATGGGTTGGCAGCGTACGGTCGACGCCGGGAAACGCTGCACATGGTCTTCAAGGTGGAGACCCATAACCACCCCACGGCAATCGCACCGTATCCGGGCGCGGCTACCGGGGCCGGCGGGGAAATTCGCGATGAAGGGGCGACCGGCCGCGGCGCGCGGCCCAAGGCCGGATTGTGCGGGTTCAGCGTCTCGCACCTGCGATTGCCGTCGGCGGCTCGCCCCTGGGAGAGCGATCGGGACGTGACCGCGGCGCAAGGGACGCCGGCCGATGCGGCCGACTACGGTTTTCCCCCGCGGATTGCCGATTCCCTGACGATCATGATCGAGGGTCCCGTCGGTGCGGCCTCCTTCAACAACGAGTTCGGCCGTCCGAACCTGGCGGGGTATTTTCGCTCCTACGAGCAAAACGTCGGTGGCGAGCGGCTCGGTTACCACAAACCCATCATGCTCGCGGGGGGCGTGGGCAACATCGGCGCCGATCAGACCGAGAAGCTGCGCCCTGCGGCAGGGGCGCTGCTGGTGCACCTCGGCGGCCCGGGAATGCGCATCGGACTGGGCGGCGGCGCCGCATCGAGTCTCGGGGCCGGAGCCAATACCGAGCAGCTGGATTTTGACTCGGTCCAGCGCGGCAACGCCGAAATCCAGCGGCGCGCGCAGGAAGTCATCGATAGCTGCGCCCGCCTTGGAAGCAACAACCCGATCCTTTCGATCCACGACGTTGGCGCGGGGGGGCTCTCCAACGCGTTCCCCGAGCTCGCGGAGAGCGCCGCGCGCGGCGCGAGCATCGAGCTGGCGCACATACCGGTCGAGGATCGCTCGATGAGCGCGCTGGAGATCTGGTGCAACGAGTCGCAGGAGCGCTACGCGCTGGCGGTGGCGCCCGACCGCTGGCCGCTGCTGGCGCAGATCTGTCGCCGCGAGCGCTGTCCGGCCGCCGTCATCGGGTCGATCACGGAGGACGGGCAGTTGCGGCTCGTGGCCGCGGATGCGCAGATGGCCGTCGATATGCCGATGAGCGTACTGTTCGGCAAGCCGCCGCGCATGCATCGCGACGTCGCGCGCCGGGATCGCCGGCTGCCGGCCCTTGACCTGACGCGCGTGGATATCGCCGAGGCGGCACTGGCCGTGCTGCGCCATCCCACCGTCGCCAGCAAGTCGTTCTTGATCACCATCGGCGATCGTACGGTCGGCGGTCTTTGCTGTCGCGACCAGATGGTCGGCCCCTGGCAGGTGCCCGTGGCGGACTGCGCCATCACCCTGCTCGACTACGACGGGTACGCGGGGGAGGCCTTTGCGGTCGGTGAGCGCGCGCCGGTGGCGGTGATCGATGCGGCCAGCGCTTCGCGCCTGGCTATTGCCGAGTCGCTGCTGAACCTCGCGGCAGCCGACGTCGAATGGTCCAGGGTGAAACTGTCGGCCAACTGGATGGCCGCCTGCGGAGTTGCTGGCGAAGACGCGGCGCTGTACTCGGCGGTCTCGGCCGCGAGCGATCTTTGCGTGGAGCTGGGAGTCGCCATCCCGGTCGGCAAGGATTCGCTGTCGATGCGAACGTCCTGGCGCGAGGGCGACCGGGACAAGCAGGTAAGCGCCCCGGTGTCGCTGGTCGCCAGCGCGGCGGCGCTGGTCGGCGACGTGCGGGGCGCTCTTACGCCGCAGCTGCGCTGCGACGTGGGGCCCACGGAACTGATCCTGATCGATCTGTCGGCGGGCCGACAGCGGCTCGGCGGTTCGATTCTGGCGCAGGTCTGCGGCCAGGTCGGCAACGAGGCTCCTGACGTCGACGATCCGGCGGCACTGGCAGCGGCACTGCGGGCGGTGCGCTCTTTGGCGGCGCAGGGCATCGCGCTGGCCTACCACGATCGGTCGGACGGCGGCCTGTGGGCGGCCGCCTGTGAGATGGCCTTCGCGGCGCGATGCGGGATGTCGATCAACATCGACATGCTGGCGATCGATCCGCACGGCGATGACTACGGGGACTTCAAGATCCACGCCGATCAGGCCACCGTGCGTCGCCACGATATGGCGGTGCGGGCGCTGTTCAACGAGGAACCGGGCTGCCTGGTCCAAGTGCGCAAGGCCGACCGTTCGGCCGCCATGCAGGTGCTGCGCCAGGCGGGTATCGGTGCCCTGAGCCAGGTCGTCGCAAGCATCCATCCCGAACCCCTAGTGGAGGTGCGGTTCGATGCCAGGGCGCTCGTGTCCGTCCCGCTGGACGATTTGCTGCGGGCATGGAACGAGGTCTCCTGGGCCATCGCCCGTTTGCGTGACAATCCGGCGTGCGCTGATGCCGAGTACGGGCGAGCGGCGGCCGATGCGCCGCCGCAGCTTTCGCTTTCGGTGCCCTTTGATCCGCGCGAGGACATCGCGGCGCCGTGGATCGCGACGGGGATTCGGCCCAGGATCGCCATCTTGCGCGAGCAGGGCGTGAACAGTCACTACGAAATGGCGGCGGCCTTCGACCGAGCCGGGTTCACGGCCGTCGATGTCCACATGACGGACCTCATCGAGGGCCGCGCCGCGCTCGCCGCCTTCCAGGGTCTGGCCGCCGGTGGCGGGTTCTCCTACGGCGACGTGCTCGGCGGCGGTGGCGGCTGGGCCAAGACGATCTTGTTCAATCCGCAGCTGGCCGAACAGTTTGCCGCGTTCTTCTCCCGACCGCAGACGTTCGCACTGGGCGTGTGCAACGGCTGCCAGATGATGAGCCAGCTGCGTTCCATGATCCCCGGGGCCGACCACTGGCCCCGGTTCGAGCGCAATGCCTCCGAGCAGTTCGAGGGGAGACTGGTGATGGTCGAGGTTCCCGCATCGCCGTCGATCTTCTTGGCGGACATGGCCGGCAGCCGTATCCCGGTGGCCAACGCCCACGGTGAGGGGCGCGCCGTGTTTGGCGCGTCGCAATCGCTGGCGCAGGCGCATGTGGCGCTGCGCTATGTCGATGCCGCGGGCGTGCCGACCGAGCGCTACCCCGAGAATCCCAATGGTTCGCCAATGGGTATTTGCGGCTTGACGACGGCCGATGGACGCTTCACGATCGTGATGCCGCATCCGGAGCGCGTGCGCCGGACGGTACAGTTGTCCTGGCAACCGGCGGGTCTGGGCGAGGACTCTCCCTGGATGCGGATGTTTCGCAATGCGCGGCGCTGGGTCGCGTGATTGCCCGACGGGCGCGCTTGGACTGACCGATGACTGACCGTGTTGTTCCCATCCTCGATGCGCGGGCGCTGCGCCGGCCGGCGAAGATCCCGGCCCAGCTGGCGCCGGCGGCGGCGCTGCTGCTCGACCGCTTTCGTCGGCCGCTGCTGGACTTGCGCATATCGGTGACGGACCGCTGCAATTTCCGCTGCGTCTACTGCATGCCAAAGGAGCTGTTCGACAGCGAGCACTGCTACGTGCCGCACAGCGAACTGCTCAGCTTCGAGGAGATCACCCGGCTTGCGCGGATCTTCGTGCGTCGCGGAACCCGNNTCACGGGTGGCGAGCCGCTGCTGCGACGGGACATCGACTCCTTGATACGGATGCTCGCGGGCCTGCGCACCGAACTGGCCGTGCCGCTGGATCTGGCGCTCACGACCAACGGTTCGATACTCGCGCGCAAGGCAGCCGCGCTGGCCGATGCCGGCTTGCAGCGCGTCACCGTTTCACTGGACGCGCTCGACGATGCGGTATTTCGCCGCATGAACGACGTCGACTTCCCGGTCGCCAGCGTGCTCCAAGGCATTGACGCGGCCGCGGCCGCCGGGTTCGCGCCGATCAAGATCAACATGGTGGTCAAGCACGGGTACAACGAGCACCAGGTGCTGCCCATGGCGCGCTACTTTCGCGACCGGGGGCACATCCTGCGCTTCATTGAATTCATGGATGTGGGTAACTCCAACGGCTGGCGTCTGGATGACGTGGTTGCGTCGGAGCAGATCCTCGCGAGCATCGATGCCGAAATGCCGATCGAGCCCGTCGCCGCCTCGGAGCCGGGGGCCGTGGCCCAGCGCTGGCGCTACCGCGACGGCAGCGGCGAGTTCGGCACGATCTCGAGCGTCACGCGGGCGTTCTGCGGCGACTGCACCCGCGCACGGCTCTCTACCGAGGGGTGCCTGTACCTTTGCCTTTTCAGCCAGCAAGGACACGACCTGCGCGCGCTCTTGCGCGCGGGCGCCGACGACCTGCAGATTGCCGCGGCGGTCGGTGCGCTGTGGGCGGCTCGCGATGACCGGTATTCGGAGCTGCGGGGGGAACAGACCCTGCGGCCGAGCAAGCGCATCGAAATGTCCTACATCGGTGGCTAGCGTGGCCACCCGGGTGCCGGCTCGCGAGTCGATAACCGGGGTCATACTCGCCGGCGGTCGCGGCGCGAGGATGGGCGGCGCCGACAAGGGCCTGGTGGCGTTCAACGGGCGTGCGCTGGTTGCGCACGTGCTCGCGCGCCTGCAGCCGCAAGTCGCCGAGATCATCATCAGCGCCAACCGCAACGTCGATCGCTACCGTGTCTTTGGGCATCGCGTCGTCCAGGACGACCGCGCGAATTTCGGTCCGTTCGCGGGTCCGCTGGCGGGCATGCTGGCCGGCCTGCGCCAATCGCGCCTGCCCTGGGTGGCCTTCGTGCCCTGCGATGCACCGGCCCTGCCCCTGGACCTGGTTGCCGCGCTCGAGCGCGCGAGCCAAGGTGGTCGCGAGCTGCGGCGGGCGGCGCCAGCCGGTGTTTTGCCTCCTGCCCGCCTCGCTGGAGAGCCAGCTGGCCGAGACGCTTGCTGGCGGCGAGCGCCGACCCAGGGAATTCCTGCGCGCGGTCGACGCCGTCGAGGTCCCCTTCGACGATGCCAGGGCATTTGCCAATATCAACGCCCGCGAGGCCGGATTGCTGATTGCCGATGAGTGAATGCGATCTGACCCAGGCGTTTGCCTGCTTGGCGGCGGGACTTGCGCCGATCACGCAGGTGCAGCAGGTCGCGCTGGCCGATGCGCCCGGCCGCGTGCTGGCACGCCCCCTGGTGGCGCGGCGGGATCTGCCCTCGCAGGACACTGCGGCGATGGACGGCTACGCGGTCCGCGCCCAGGAACTGGCCCAGGGACGGCGCGTGTTGCGCGTCGTTGGCCGCGTGCTGGCCGGTCATCCCTTTGCGGGCCAGCTCCTCCCGGGCACCTGCGCGCGGATCATGACGGGCGCCTCGATGCCCGAAGGTAGCGATGCCGTCGTTGTGATGGAGGTGGCCGAGGCCGTCGCCCCGGACCTGGTCGCCTTGCCCGGGCCGGTCGCGGCCGGCGCCAACCGGCGCGTTCGCGGCGAGCACGTGCGCGCGGGCGAGACCGTACTGCCGGCGCGTCGCAGATTGCGCACCACCGATCTCGCGCTGGCCTGCGCCATCGGCGAGGTCGAACTCGGCGTCCTGCGCCGGCTTGAGGTTGGAATCTTGTCCACGGGCGATGAGCTGCGCGACCCTCCAGCCGATCTGCCGCCGGGCTGCGCGTATGACAGCAACCGCCTGATGCTTCGCGTGGCCCTGGAGAAGGCCTCGATGGCCGGCCACGACCTGGGGATCTGTCCCGACGATTTGCTGGCGCTGCAGCGGGTCATCGACCGCGCGTTCGAGCAGCGGCTCGATGCGCTGCTCATCTCCGGCGGCGCGGCCCTTGGCGATGCTGACGTGGTGCGCATGCTCGACGGCGTAGAATTTGTGTCCGTGGATTTCCGACCCGGACGCGGCATCGCCGTTGCGCGGCTGGTACTCGGCAGCCAAACGCTGCTGGTGCTGGGTTTGCCGGGCAACGCCGTGGCCGCCTACGTGCTGTTTCACACGCTGGCCCTGCCGGTGCTGGCGCGCCTGGCCGGCGCCGATGCGCAGCCGCCGCTGCCGGTTTCCCTGCCGATCGCCCACGACGTGTACGCACGAGCGGGAAGAATCGATTTTCGGCGCGCTCGACTCGTCCTGGACGCCAGCGGCCGGCGCGTTGCCGATCCGCTGTCGGAGCAGGGCTCGGCGATGATCCGCTCGGTCAGCGATGCCGATGCGCTTGTCGCCGTGGGTCCGGCCGCGCAGTACCGGGCGGGCGACTTGCTGCCGACCTACTTGGTCGAAGCCTTTGAGTCCCTGCCTTAGCGGCGCTGCTCCATGTTCCCGATGGACGCCTGCACCGATCTGCCTGGAGCATGGCGCAGGCCCGCGTCCAACGTCCGTCCTGAAGGGAGAGCGGAATGATGCAAATTCGACGCAGTGAGGAACGTGGCTACGCCGATCATGGCTGGCTCAAGTCGTTCCACAGTTTTTCCTTTGCCGATTACTACGATCCAAAGCACGTCGAATTCGGTCCCTTGCGGGTGATCAACGAGGATCGCGTGCAGCCGGGGACGGGTTTCGGCACGCACGGCCACCGGGATATGGAAATTCTGAGTTACGTCCTCGAGGGGGAGCTAGAACACAAGGACTCGATGGGAACGGGCTCGGTCATCCGGCCAGGGGATGTGCAGCGCATGAGCGCTGGGCGCGGGGTGCTGCACAGCGAATTCAACCCGTCGCCATCCAGGGAGGTGCATTTCCTGCAGATCTGGCTGCAGCCCAACGTCAGGGGCGTTGCCCCGAGCTACGAGCAAAAGTCGTTTGCGCCGCGCGAGAAGCGCGGGCGCCTGCGCCTGATCGCCTCGCCGGATGGCAGCGACGGTTCGGTGCGGATCCATCAGGATGCGCGGGTGTACGCCGGCTTGTTCGATGGCGCGGAGCAGGCCCGGCTCGAATTCGATCCCGAGCGCCGCGCCTACGTGCACGTGGCGCGCGGCACGCTCAACGCCAGCGGCACCTTGCTCGCGGCGGGCGATGCGCTGCAGCTGACGCAAGCGGCGCATCTGACGCTCTCCGGCGGCGCGGCAGCCGAGGTCCTCGTCTTCGACCTGCCAAGCGAAAGCCAAGCGAGCAGGGCGCAGCCGGGCCCCGCGTAGCTCATCGCCACGGCCCTGGGGTGGCACACGCCCCCGGCCCATTGGGACCGACCGGGGCGCTGCTCAGTGGCGCGTTTGCACCTGCACGAGCGGCGCCTCTTCGGACGGCGGGCGTTGCGGCCGCTCGCGTCCGATGCGCTCGGGTTTGGATTCGCCGGCAATGCGCGCCTGGACCGCAGCCAGCTTGGCAGGGTCGGTCTGCGCAAGCTCAATTCCTGCGGCATCCAGGGCCGGGGCCAGCTCGGCCAGATTCATGGTTCGCGGCGCCGCGCCCTCGCTTGCCGGCCTGGGTGTGGGCAGCGGTGGCAATTGCGTCGCGCGGATCGCGCTGGCCGGCGGCGCAACCGTCGGCGCGCTCGCTGGCGCCGGCCGCGCCTGCGGTGCGCTGCTGGTCAACGGTGCTTCCGCAGCGGCCGACGCCGCCTGGCGCTCGCCGTTGCCAACGTCCTCGGGGTTGAGCGCAGCATGATGCTCGGCCGGGGGCGCCGGCGCCCGCTCGAGCGCGGCTACCTGTCCCGTGTGCTCCTGCGCAGCGTCCAAATCCTCGTCGCCTGCGCCGCCCTCGCCGATCGGCGCGATCGACGCGCCTGACTCGGTGCGCTCCGCGCCCGAGCGGCCGCGCCGGCGGCGGCGCCGGCGCCCGCGCTTTTCTTCCTCGTTTCCTGCCAGCACGCCGGTCGGCTCTGCGGCTTGGCCAGCGTCAACGGGCGTCGTGACCGGGCTCGCAGTCTCCAGCGGAACTTGCGGCGCCGCGATCTCGGCGCCGGCAACCGCCGCGCCGGCCGCTCCTTCACCCTGGCCGCGGTCGCGCCGACCGCGGCGCCGGGAGGATTCGCCCGCGCCCGCCTCGGCCCCTGCCGCGACGCTGGCAACGGCTTCCCGTTCCTGGTTGCCCGCGCTTGTGCCGCGCTCGCGCGCGCCGCCGCCCTGGCGCTCCCCGCGAGCGCTCGCCGGGGCGGCCGGACCTCGGTCGCGCCGCGCCTCGTCTCTCTTGCGCCCGCCGCCGCCGCGCGGGGCGGCGCCTTGCTCCTTGCGCTCGGCGTCGCCGCGCTCGGTCTTGGCGCCTCGCTCGGGACGGCGGTCGCGCCGCTCGCCACGCTCGCCTCGACGGCCTTGTTCGCGGGTTTCCTCGCGACCGCTGCGCGAGCGCTCGGCGGGCGCGCCGGCCGCGGCACCCGCCCGGGCGCCAGCGCCGCTCTCGCGCTTGTCTTGGGCTGCCCGCTGCTGCTCGGGCGCAAACCAGCTGCGGAGGCGCGTCCAGAAGGACCGCTCCGGCGTCTGGGCCACGCGGGCCGCGGGCTCCGGCGCGGTGTCGGCAGCGCTCAGGACGGGCGCCGGAGTTTCCGGGACGATGCCCTTGACCACGGCCGTCTGGCGGCGGTTCCGGGATTCGAGCTGGGCAGCCGGGGTATACGGCTCTTCCGTGGGCGGCGCGATCACGCGGTCGTAGCTGGCCTTGGGCAAATCCAGGCGCTCGTCGTCGTGCCGCAGGCGCTCGATGCTGTAGTGCGGCGTTTCCAGGAACTTGTTCGGGATCAACACGATAGAGACGCGCAGGCGGGCTTCGAGCTTGGCGATGTCAGCTCGCTTCTCGTTGAGCAGGTAGGTGGCCACGTCGACCGGCACCTGGGCGTGCACTGCCGCGGTCGACTCCTTCATGGCCTCCTCCTGCAAGATGCGCAGGATGTGCAGCGCCGAACTGTCGGTGTCGCGCACCTGGCCGACGCCGTTGCAACGCGGGCAGGTTACGTGGCTGCCCTCGCTGAGCGCCGGCCGCAGACGCTGGCGCGAGAGCTCCATCAGACCGAAGCGCGAGATCTTGCCCATCTGCACCCGCGCCCGGTCGAAGTGCAGGCCGTCCTTGAGGCGCTGTTCCACCGCGCGCTGGTTTCGGCCTTCCTCCATGTCAATGAAGTCGATCACGATGAGACCGCCAAGGTCGCGCAGCCGCAACTGTCGCGCGACCTCGTCGGCGGCTTCGACATTGGTGCGGGTCGCCGTCTCCTCGATGTCGGCGCCGCGCGTGGCCTGGGCCGAGTTCACGTCGATCGCCACCAGGGCTTCCGTGTGGTCGATCACGATGGCGCCGCCCGAGGGCAGGGAAACCATTCGCGAATGCGCGGTCTCGATCTGGTGCTCGATCTGGAAGCGCGAAAACAGTGGCACGTCGTCCTTGTAGCGCTTGACGCGCGGCGCCACGTCGGGCATCACCAGGTCGACAAAGGTCTTGGCCTGCTCGAACACATCCTCGGTGTCGATCAGGATCTCGCCGATATCGGGGTTGAAATAGTCGCGGATGGCACGGATCACGAGGCTCGATTCGAGATAAATCAGCTCGGGTGCCTTGACGTGATCGACGGCGTCGGTGATGGCCTTCCACAACTGCAGCAGGTACTTCAAGTCCCACTGCAATTCCTCGACCGCCCGCCCGATCCCTGCCGTGCGCGCGATCACGCTCATTCCGCCGGGCAGATCGAGCTGGTCGATCGCCTCGCGCAATTCTTGGCGGTCCTCGCCTTCGACGCGGCGCGAAACGCCGCCGCCGCGGGGATTGTTGGGCATGAGCACCAGATAGCGCCCCGCCAGCGATATGAAGGTCGTCAGCGCGGCACCTTTGTTGCCGCGCTCCTCCTTCTCCACCTGGACGATCAGTTCCTGGCCTTCGGCGATCACCTCGTTGATGCGCGCGCGCCCGACATCGACGCCCGCCTTGAAGTACTGGCGCGAGATTTCCTTAAATGGCAGAAAACCGTGGCGTTCCTCGCCGTAGTCGACGAAGCAGGCCTCGAGGCTGGGTTCGACGCGGGTCACCACGCCCTTGTAGATATTGGATTTGCGCTGTTCGCGCCCGCTGGTTTCGATATCCAGGTCAAGCAGCNNGCAACTGCTCCGCGTGCGTCGCATTGAACAACATGCGCTTCATCAGCACTCCTCGCGCCGCTTGCGGGGCGCAGAACGTGCCGAATCAGATCAGGCGCGCAACAATTCGCTACCGGCAACCATCGGGTCCGCAGCCGCGCAAGGGCCGGCCGCACGAGCTTGTGCGAGACCGCCATGCGGCAAGCATCCCCTGGCAGGGGCCAGGGTGATCAGCAATTGGCAATGCGTGGACACGAGGAAGAATCGGCAAAGTCGCTACGGTGTTGTGCGTTACTGGCAGCCGTGCTCCGGGCACGGCGTGGCTTACATCCGAATTCGGCAGACACCGGCGGCAATGCGCGACTGGCGCCCATTTTTATCAGGTCACGGCCGTCTCGGAAAGTAGTTCCAGAAGCGTCCACAACCCGCACTCATGCGCGCAGCCCGCAACGGCGCCGCGCGCCCCATGGTCACGAATCCGAGCCCGGACGGCACTATCGAGCCGAGCGGCTAGGGCGCACTGAGCGCCGCTACAATCGAGACCGGTTGAAAACCGCCTGCGTGCCTGGAACCTGGTGCACGGCGCAGGGCGCAAAACAGCCGCGCGCTGCATCGCCGTACGCGCCACTTCCCGGACACGGCGGACTTCAACTGGCCCCCAGTATAGGCAACATGGTTCCGCAAAGCAAAACGCGTTCGCTGCCTCGAAGGCAAGGAAAGGGCACCCTTGGGCCCATAGTTCCCGCTGCGGCCGCGGCGCCGGCGGTTCGCAAGGTGATTGTGGGCGAGGAGCAATCGGGACAGCGGCTGGACAATTTCCTGCTGCGCCTCGCCAAAGGTGTTCCCAAGAGCCATGTCTACCGGGTAGTGCGCAGCGGCGAGGTGCGGGTAAACGGGGGGCGCTCGAGCGCCGAGTACCGGCTCGCCAAGGGGGACGAGCTGCGCATTCCGCCCATGCGGATGGCGCAGCCCCCGGCCAAGGCGCCAGCGCAGATGCCGGCGATCTTGTTTGAGGACGAGCACCTGCTGGTGCTTGACAAGCCCTCGGGGGTCGCAGCCCACGGCGGCAGCGGCATTGCCTTCGGTGTCATCGAACGGGCGCGCGCGGCGCGGCCCAATCAACCATTTCTCGAGTTGGGTCACCGGCTCGACCGCGAGACCTCGGGCGTCTTGCTCCTGGCCAAGACGCGCCGCTGCCTGGTGGCCCTGCACGAGCAGCTGCGCGAAGGGCGCGTGGAGAAGCGTTACCTGGCGCTGGTAGCCGGCGACTGGGTCAACGAGCGTCAGCACGTGCGGCTGGCCCTTGCCAAGCGCACGCTCGCGGGCGGCGAGCGGCGGGTTTTCGTGAACGAGGGCGAGGGCGCCGAGGCCCACACGGTGTTCGAGCTGCGGGCGCGGCTCGACGGATTCTCCCTGCTCGAGGCCGAGCTCAAGACGGGGCGCA
Source organism: Burkholderiales bacterium (assembly GCA_900290335.1). Lineage (GTDB taxonomy): Bacteria > Pseudomonadota > Gammaproteobacteria > Burkholderiales > Burkholderiaceae_F > GJ-E10. Next base: position 19,374 of record OKRD01000123.1, read on the forward strand.
CGCACCAGATACGAGTGCACCTGGCGCACCTGGGATTTCCCATCCTCGGGGATGACAAGTACGGGGATTTCGAAAAGAATCGACGCGCCGCCAAGGGCGAGTACGGCGCGCGCCTGGGGCGCATGTTCCTGCACGCCTGCCGGATTTGTCTCTCGCACCCGGTCAGCGGTGCGCCCTTGGTCTTTGAATCGCCTCTGCCCGCCGACTGCGCCGAGTGGCTCCAGGCGCGCGATCCCACCGGTGGGCGGCGTGCCCGACATGACTGACAAGCGCTACCAGGTCCTGGTATTTGACTGGGACGGAACGCTGGTGGACTCGACCACCCAGATCGCCGAGGCCATCCTGCGCGCCGCAGCCGATATCGGAACGCCGGTGCCGGACCGCGCCCAGGCCTCGCTTGTCATCGGCCTGGGCCTGGCGCAAGCCTTGGCACGCGTCGTGCCGGATCTGCCGCCCGAGCGCATTCCCGAGTTCGCGGCGCGCTACCGCGCGCATTACCAGTACAGCGAGCAGCACATTCGCCTGTTCGACGGTGCCCTGGCCATGCTCGATACCTTGCGCGAGCGCGGCGTTCCCCTGGCGATCGCCACCGGCAAAACGCACGCCGGTCTGGCGCGCGCGCTCCAGAGCGCCCGCCTCGAGGAGCACTTTGCCACGGTTCGGTGTGCCGACCAGACGCAACCCAAGCCGCACCCGGCGATGCTGCAGGAACTGGCGATCGAGTTTGCGGTGGATCCGGCCGACATGCTGATGATCGGCGACACGGCTCACGACTTGCAGATGGCCGGATCGGCCGGTGTTGCAGCGGTCGGCGTGTCGTACGGCGCCCATCCTCGCGCCGAACTCGAACGCCTGCAGCCCCTGGCAATATTCGACACGCTGCCGGCCTTGCAGCGGTGGTTGCTGGCGCATTGTTAGCGGCCCTTGCTGGGCCCGGATGCGCGATCTTGTTGGGGCTGCCCCTTGCCATGCAGCAGAAATACCGTGGGACGCCGGTCCAGGGCCGGCCGCTGGCCGGCGGCGATGCCTAGCCATTGCGCGACCGTCCGGGTGGCAAGGAACTGGCCCGGCCCGGTGAGGTCCGCCGCCAGGCACAAGCGCAGGTCCGCGGCGCAAACCTCCAGGATCGTCTCGAACAGGCGGTCATTGCGGTACGGCGTCTCGATGAACACCTGGGTCTCCCCCGACTGCGCATCGCGCTCCACCGCGAGCAGTCGAGCGCGCAGCGCGTCGCGGGCCTGCGGCAGATATCCGAGAAAGCGAAACCGCTGGCCGTTCATGCCGGCGGCCATAAGAGCTAACAGGATCGACGACGGTCCGACCCACGGTACGACCGGGATGCCGAGCGCATGCGCCCGAGCGACCAGGGAAGCGCCCGGATCGGCAATTCCCGGACAGCCGGCCTCCGACAGCAGCACGGCGTCAACGGCTGGCGCGCCGCCCAGGCCCCGCAGGGGAGCGAGCCACTGGTCGATCGACGCCGGATCCGGTTCATGCCCGATCTGGACGATCTGCAGGCTCGCGATCGCCTGCGGGTGCGCGATCGCCTTGAGAAACATCCTGGCGCTGCGCGCGTTTTCGGCGAGAAAGTACCGGCTCTGGCGCGCAATCTCGATCGTCGACGGCGGCAGCACGCGCAGCGCCGATCCATCGGCAGGCCCGGCGCTCGGGGTACCGGTTATCGGCACCGGAACCAGGTGCAGGGCTCCCAAGGCTTTCCTCAGCGCGGCGGCAGTTCGATGCCGAGGGTGGCCAGCATCGATGTCAGCATGATGAGCGGCAGGCCGACAAGAGCGGTCGGATCATCGCTGCGGACCGATTCGACCAGGCAGATGCCCAGCGATTCGATCTTGGCCGATCCGGCGCAGTCGTAGGGCCGGTCGCGCTGCAGGTAGGACTCGAGCGCCTCGCGAGAGAGCGTGCGGAAGGTGACGTCGGTGGCGACGCAGTCGGCCAGGCACTGGCCGCTCGCCTCGTCGACCACGGCGATTCCGCTGTGAAAGCGCACCGTGCGGCCGCGCATTGCCAGCAGTTGCTGCAACGCCGCGGAATGGCTCCCCGGCTTGCCGATCGAGCTCCCGTCGAGCTCGGCAACTTGGTCCGCCCCGATGACGACCGCGCCGGAATGACGCCGGGCCGCGGTCTGTGCCTTGAGCAAGGACAGGCGCTGCGCCGTGTGCGCCTGCGGCTCTCCGGGTAGCCCGGTTTCGTCGACCTGCGGCGCGTCGGTGGCAAAGGGCAGGCACAGGCGCGCGAGCAGTTCCTGGCGGTAACGCGAGGAAGACGCGAGTACGATCTGGCGGGGCATGGGTTCGAGTGTATTCAATATCGGCACGCGATCTTTGAGCAGTGTATGGCACGCCTGGACGCGATCGACGTCTTCGAAATGGCCCGCGCGGGGTCGAACCTCGAGGGCGAACTTGCGTTGGCCGCGGTGCCGCGGCTGGCGCAGGGCCTGGCGCACCGCGAGGGAACGCTCGCCTATCGCTGTACCGGCAGGATCGACGATCGCGGACGGCCCGCGCTTGCGCTGCGCATCGAGGCCCTCCTGCCCCTGTACTGCGACCGCTGTGGCAAGGAGCTGGACCTGGCGCTGCGTGCCGAGCGGATATTTTACTTCGTGCGTTCCGAGGCCGAATTGGCGGCAATCCCGATCGACGATTCCGCCGACGAGGCCCTCTTGGGCAGTACGCGGTTTGACTTGGCCGCCCTGATCGAGGACGAGGCTATCTTGTATCTGCCGATTTCTCCCCGGCACCCGGCCTGCCAGGCGGCCGGCGAAGCGACGCCCGCTACCCCGGCTGCGGAGCGGCGCCACCCCTTCGCGGCGCTGGCCGGGCTGCGCGAGCATCTTCGCCGAGCCACGCCGGCGCCGCGCTCCCCGGTGCGTCCCCTGGGCGCCAAGTCCGCGGGCCGGCGAAAGACGCGGCGCCGATCCGCCTAGCAGGCGCTGCATGGGCGACTTTGCCGCGGGCGCCGCATCGTTTAAAATGCTTGATTACCGAACAAAATCAGGATTCGCGTCATGGCAGTGCAACAGAACAAAAAGTCGGCGTCCAAGCGCAACATGCATCGATCGCATGACTCTCTCACCAACCCGCCGCTGGCGGTCGAACCGGCTACCGGTGAGGTGGTGCGTCGCCACCATGTCAGTCCTACCGGCTTTTATCGCGGCAAGAAGGTCGTCGCGACCAAGTCCGACGAGTAGTCACCGACGCATCGCGTCCTACACGGCGCCGTTGCCCCTGTTCTCCGGCCGGTTGGCCACGTGAAAGCCCGCAGGATGAATTTGGCAGGCATTTCCGCAGCGACGGCAACGGCCCAATGACGGTCCGCATCGCGATCGACTGCATGGGTGGGGACCACGGTCTTTCGGTAACGGTTCCAGCCGCGCTGTCCTTTGCCAGGCGCGAGTCCGGCGCGAGCTTGCTGCTGGTCGGGCGGGCGCCGCAGATCGAGGCCGAACTCGGGCGCCGGTCGGACTATGCGCAGGTGCGCGACCGCATCCGGGTGGTGCACGCCGAGGAGGTGGTGGAGATGACCGATTCGCTGACTACCGCGCTGCGCTCGAAGAAGAATTCGTCGATGCGGGTGGCCTTGGAATCCGTCAAGAACGGCTTGGCCGATGTGGCGGTGAGCGCCGGCAACACCGGGGCGCTGATGGCGATCGCGCGCTACCTGCTCAAGACGCAGGAGGGCATCGACCGGCCGGCGATCGCGCACGCCCTTCCCAACCAGAAGGGAGACCTGACCACCTGGCTGGACCTCGGAGCGAACGTGGACTGCGAGGCCGAGCACTTGCTGCAGTTCGCGATCCTCGGTTGCGCGTATGCGGCCTCCTTGCATGGCAAGGAGCGGCCGAGCGTCGGCCTGCTCAACGTCGGCGAGGAAGTGATCAAGGGCAACGAGGTGGTCAAGCGCGCCGGGGAACTGCTGCGTGGCAGTGGACTGAATTTTCACGGCAACGTCGAGGGCGACGATATTTTCCGCGGTACCGTTGACGTCATTGTCTGCGACGGTTTCGTCGGCAACGTGGCGCTCAAGGCGTCCGAGGGCCTGGCGCAGATGCTGGCCGGGTTTATTCGCGAAGAATTTACGCGCAGCTGGACGTCCAAGCTCATTGCGCTGCTGGCGCTTCCCGTGCTCAATCGCTTCCGGCATCGCGTGGACCATCGCCGCTACAACGGCGCTGCCTTGCTGGGCCTGCGCGGGGTGGTCATCAAGAGCCACGGATCGTCGGACGCCTATGGCTTCGAGTGCGCGATCCGCCGCGGTTTTGACGCCAGCAGCCACCAGCTGCTCGAGCGTACGGCGCAGGCAATGGCGCCCCTGCTGGCCAAGCTGCCGGGCTCGGGCGACGCGGCCCTTGGCGCGAACATGGCTCGCGCCTGACACCCGGAACATGACGACACCCTTTGCCCGCGTCACCGGAACCGGGTCGGCCCTGCCGGAGCGGGCGGTTTCCAATGCCGAGCTCGTTCGCGAACTCGCGGCCCGCAACGTCGAGACCTCGGACGAGTGGATCGTCGCGCGCACCGGCATACGACAGCGTTATCTGGCGGCGGAAGGCGTTGGCACGGTCGATCTTGCCGAGCGTGCCGCGCGTGCCGCGCTCGCTGCGGCGGGCGTGGCGCCGGATTCGGTGGACCTCGTGATTGTTGCCACGTCGACCCCGGACCAAGTATTTCCGAGCACGGCATGCTCCGTGCAGGCGCGCTTGGGCGCCGTCGGCGCTGCCGCCTTCGACGTCCAGGCCGCCTGCAGCGGCTTCGTGTACGCGCTGTCGCTGGCCGATGCACTGATCCGGGTCGGATCGCATCGGCGCGCCCTGCTGATCGGCGCCGAGGTGTACTCGCGCATCCTGGACTGGAATGATCGTTCGACCTGCGTCCTGTTCGGCGACGGGGCCGGTGCCGTTGTCCTGGAAGCCGGATCGACGCCGGGGATCCTGGCGAGCCGAATGCACGCCGACGGGGCGCGCGGATCGATCCTCACGGTTGCCGGTCGGCTCAACCAGGGCGCAGCGGCGGGCGACCCCTTCCTGCGCATGGACGGCAAGGCGGTGTTCAAGTTGGCGGTCGATGTGCTCGAGTCCTCGGCCCGCGAGGTTCTGGCGCTTGCGGATCTGGGGCCGGAACAGATCGACTGGCTCATTCCCCATCAGGCCAACATTCGCATCCTGGCCGCCAGTGCCAAGCGTCTGGGCCTGCCGCCGGAGCGGGTGGTCGTCACCGTCGATCGGCATGGCAATACCTCGGCGGCTTCGGTTCCGCTGGCCCTGGATGTAGCGCGCGCCGACGGGCGGGTGCGCCCCGGCCAGCGCATCTTGCTGCAGGGAGTGGGCGGCGGATTCACCTGGGGGTCGGTATTGCTGCGCATGTAGCGCTGCGTTTTCTTGGGTCCGGCGTCGATAGGCACCGGACGACGAAAAAGCGGTCATAGGGCGGTTGCGATGAAATTGGCGTTTGTTTTTCCCGGGCAGGGTTCGCAGTCGGTCGGCATGCTGGGAACGTTTGCCGGCGACGGCATCGTCGAGGAAGTCCTGCAGCGGGCCTCTGCGGCCCTGGGGCAGGATATCGGCCGGCTGATTGCCCAGGGCCCGGCCGCAGAGCTCGACTTGACCGTCAACACGCAGCCCTGCCTGCTCACCGCATCGGTGGCCATGTACCGGGCCTGGCGCGCGGCGGGCGGACGCAACCCGGATGTTTTCGCCGGACACAGCCTGGGCGAGTACGCCGCGCTGGTGGCGGCCGGGGCCCTGACCCTGGAGGATGCCGTTCCCCTGGTGCGTTTCCGCGCGCAGGCGATGCAGGATGCGGTGCCCCTTGGCACCAGCGGAATGGCGGCCATTCTTGGCCTCGACGACGACCGCGTGCGCGCCGCCTGTGCCAGGGCCGCGGCCGAAGCGCCGGGCGCGGTGGTCGAGGCGGTCAACTTCAACGCGCCGGCACAGGTGGTGATCGCGGGACACACGGCCGCCCTCGCGCGGGCCTGCGAGATTGCCCGAGAGCTCGGCGCCAAGCGTGCATTGCCGCTGCCCGTGTCGGTGGCCTTTCACTCCTCGCTACTCGAACCGGCGCGGGTGCGCTTGCTCGAGCGGCTGTCGCACACCCCGGTGCAAAGGCCCAGGGAGCCGGTGCTCAACAATATCGACGTCAAGATGGAATCCGATCCCCAGCGGATCCGCGACGCCCTGGCGCGCCAGGTCGCCGGCCCCGTTCGATGGAGCGAGCTCGTCGCCCAGCTCGCCGCCCAGGGAATTACCCATATCGTGGAGTGTGGCCCGGGAAAGGTGCTGACCGGGCTAAACAAGCGCATTGCGCCGACCCTTACCAGCATCTCGATTTCCGATCGGACGAGCCTGCACGAGGCATTGTCGAAAGTGGGAGGCGCAGCGTGAACGAAAGGGCGGTGTTTACGACCGATGCTCTGCACGGCGAGGTGGTGCTGGTCACCGGTGCCTCGCGCGGCATCGGCAGATCGATTCTGGAGTGCATGGCGCAGGCAGGCGCGACCGTGGTCGGCACCGCGACGACGGAAGCGGGAGCCGCGGGCATTTCGCAACGCCTGCAGGAGCTGGGCGCGGCGGGCTGCGGCCTGCTGTTGGACGTGCGCGACCGTGCCGGCTGCGATGCGCTCGTCGAGCAGATCGGGGTGCGCTTTGGCAAGCTTTCCATTCTGGTCAACAACGCCGGCATCACGGCCGACATGCTGGCACTGCGCCTGCGCGACGAGGACTGGGATTCGGTCATGGACACCAACCTGACGGCGCCATTTCGCTTGGCGCGCGCCTGCATGCGCGGCATGATGAAGGCAAAGTGGGGCCGGGTGATCAATATTTCGTCCGTCGTCGGCTCGAGCGGCAATGCCGGCCAGGCAAATTACGCCGCTGCCAAGGCGGGACTCGAGGGAATGACCCGGGCGCTGGCGCGCGAATTGGGCAGTCGCAACATCACCGTAAATTGCGTCGCGCCGGGTTTCGTCGATACGGATATGACGCGGGCGCTGACGCAGCAGCAGACGCAGGCGCTGCTGGGTCAAATCGCGCTGGGCCGCCTTGGGCAAACGGGCGAGGTGGCTGCGGCAGTGCTGTTCCTGGCCTCGGCGGCTGGGGCGTACATTACCGGGGCGACCCTGCACGTAAACGGCGGCATGTACATGGCATAAGCCGGCGAATTCGGGGGCGCTCTGTTAGAATCGCGCGCTATTTTCGCCGCCGAGCCGGGGTATTCGCCCGCGTGGCAATGGAGTTGTGAGGCGGTTGCCAAATGCCTATTGCAGCCGTGCAACGGAGGAGAAGGTATGGATAGCATAGAACAACGGGTAAAAAAAATCGTCGCCGAGCAACTTGGAGTCAACGAAGCCGACATCAAGAACGAATCGGCGTTTGTCGACGATCTTGGCGCCGACTCGCTCGACACCGTAGAGCTTGTCATGGCGCTCGAGGACGAGTTCGAGTGCGAGATCCCCGACGAAGAGGCGGAAAAGATACGCACGGTTCAGCAGGCGATCGACTATGTCGGCGCCCACCTGAAGAAAGCCTGAGTCTTGGGTTCGGGAACGCCGCGCGGTGTGCGCGGCGGGCCATCGGGCTCAGGAAGGACCAGTCCACCATATGAGCGCACAACGTCGGGTCGTCGTCACGGGCCTGGGAATCGTATCTCCCGTCGGCAACGACGTTACGACGGCCTGGGGCAACATTCTTGCGGGCAAGTCGGGCATCGCGCGCATCACCCGCTTTGACCCCGAAGCGTACCGCTCCCAGATCGCGGGCGAGGTGCGCGACTTCAAGATCACCGATTACGTTCCTGCCAAGGAAGTGCGGCGCATGGATGCATTCATCCATTACGGCGTGGCCGCGTCGGCGCAAGCGATCCGCGATTGCGGGATCGAGGTCACCGATGCCAATCGCCAGCGCATCGGCTGCATGGTCGGCTCGGGTATCGGCGGTTTGCCGATGATCGAGGACAACCACAATGAAGTGGTGACGCGTGGGCCCCGCCGGATATCCCCGTTCCTGATCCCGGGAGCGATCATCAACATGATCGCGGGCAACGTTTCGATCATGTTCGGTTTGCAGGGCCCCAATTTTGCGATCGTGTCGGCCTGTACGACCGGACTCCATTCCTTGGGAATCGCGGCCCGGCTGATCGAGCACGACGACGCCGATGTCATGATTGCCGGCGGCGCGGAGGGCTCGGTCTGCCCGCTCGGCGTGGGCGGTTTCGCGGCGATGCAGGCCTTGTCGATACGCAACGACGATCCTGCGGCGGCCAGCCGGCCCTTCGACAAGGACCGGGACGGTTTTGTCATGGGCGAGGGCGCGGGCGTGCTGGTGCTTGAAGAGCTGTCGCACGCGCACGCCCGCGGCGCGCGCATCTACTGCGAACTGGTCGGCTTTGGCATGACCGCCGACGCGTACCACATGACCGCTCCCGACGTGGATGGCCCGCGCCGTTGCATGAGTGCGGCGTTGCGAAGTGCGCAGATCAATCCCGACGAGATCCAGTACCTGAACGCGCACGGCACCTCGACGCCGCTGGGCGACGTCAATGAGACCAACGCCATCAAGCTCGTGTTTGGCGAAGCGGCCCGCTCCCTGGTAGTCAATTCGACGAAGTCGATGACCGGCCACCTGCTCGGCGGCGCCGGCGGTATCGAGTCGGTGTTCACGGCGCTGGCCGTGCACCAGCAGATCTCTCCGCCGACGATCAACCTCGAGACCCCCGATCCACAATGCGACCTTGACTACTGCGCCAATACCGCGCGGCCGATGCATATCGAATACGCGATGAAGAACTCGTTCGGTTTCGGCGGCACCAACGGGACGCTTGTGCTCAAGCGTGTCTGACTCCGGCAACGCACATCTCGACCGGACGTCATCGCCCGCACACCAGCGACGGTTGGAGGGAAGGAGTCTGGCCAAGGCATCGATGGTGTCCGCACCTCGTCCCCGGCGAGGCCGAAGTGCCAGCGGGCCACGCGGTCGCGGCCAGTACCGGGTTGCGTGTGGCGCACGGGCGCATCATCATCTTGCGGGAGGCGGTCGATGCCGCGATCTTCGGTTGGCTGGCGGCGCATGCGCGCCGGCGCGCTGCGGGCCCAAGCCGATGATTGACGGGGGTTTGCCCCGTTGTTTTTTTCTCGAACCCCAGAACTAATCGAGCGGACGACTGTCACAATGGCGGAACACGTAACGTCTCCGGCGCCGGACGAGGCCCGATGAGCGAGCGCGATGCCGACCTGCAGTTGGTGCGCCGCGTTCAGCTGGGCGACAAGCGTGCCTTTGAGCTGCTGGTGGCCAAGTACCAGCGCAGAATTTCTCGGTTGTTGTCACGCATGATTCGGGATCCGGCAGATATCGAGGATGTTGCCCAGGAAGCCTTTATCAAGGCGTACCGGGCAATGCCGAATTTCCGCGGAGAAAGCGCTTTCTATACCTGGTTGTACCGGATTGCGATCAACACCGCGAAGAACCACTTTGCCGCACAGGGCCGGCGGGCGCCGACCGTGGTCGCGAATGACATCGCGGACCAGGAAGGCGGCGAAGACGCCGCCTATTTGAGCGACACTGCAACACCGGACTCGCTGTACCAGTCCAAGCAGGTCGGATTGGCGGTGAACCGCGCAATTGACCAGCTGCCTGCGGATTTGCGTACGGCGATTGTGCTGCGGGAACTCGAGGGCTTGAGTTATGACGAAATCGCGGCGGCGATGAACTGCCCGGTTGGCACCGTACGCTCGCGGATCTTTCGCGCGCGCGAGGCGATCGCGCAGGAATTGCGACCATTGCTCGAGACCCGCGCGGACGAGCGCTGGTAGAAGTGAGGGCGAACACAATGGACGGTCGTCAGGGAGCAGGTACATGAAGTCCCAACCCATTCCCGAGGTGGCTGCGGTCAGCACCGCGGATCCACAGAGCGAAGCCGAGCGCTTGTCGGCGTGGCTCGACGGGGAGCTTGAGGCAAATGCCGCCGAGCCACTCGTACAGAAGCTCTTGAACGGACGACCCTTGCAACGGCAATACCAATCGTGGTGCATGGTCGGCGATGCGCTGCGCTCGCAGGAAGTGGCGGCGGAGCATTCGCCACGCCTGTGCGTGCGGATTTCCCGGGCCTTGCAGGACGAGCCGGCGCTGCTGGCCCCGCGCGCCTTGCGCCCCGGGATGAGACGCCACCTGACCAGTGCGGTCGCGGTGGCGGCCGCCATGGCGGTCCTGGTGCTTGTGGCCGTACCGCTGCTGCGCGGCAATGCGCCCGTCGCCGAGCTGACCGCCGACAATGCTGCGGTGCGCGGCGCGGCGTCGGGCGAGCGCAATGCTCGGGACGTGGGCGCGACCGAGCCCAGCGCGCTGGCGCGTGCCAGCGCCGCATCGGACGATGCGGGAGCTGCGCGCCACCCGCGTCTGGATCCCTACTTCCAGGCACACCGCGATTTCACGGCCGCCGGTGTCATGCCGGCCGCCGCGGTGTACCTGCGATCCGGCAACGAAGGCGATCGGTGATCGCCGTCCGGGCGTTGAACGAGCACGCGATGCCAAGATCCGGCCGGTGCGTATCGGCCGCCGGATGGAGGGGGCTGGCCGCATTGCTGATCCTGGCGCTGCCGGCGGCGGTGCGCGCCGGGGACGCCACGGTGCCGGCGGACGCCCGCAGCGATGCCAGCTGGTTGCAGGCGATTCAAAACGCCGCGCGGCACCAGAGTTTTTCCGGCACCATCGTCTATCAACGCGGCGACGAGGTACACGCCTCGCGCGTCGTGCAGTCCTACGACGGGACCGAGTCGCGCGAACGGGTGCTTACGCTCGACGGTCAGCCGCGCGAGTTCATCCGCCGGGGCGATGAGGTGCAGTGCTTGTACCCGCAGCTGCGCCGCATCGTCATAGAACACGGCGGCGTGCGCGCGTTTCCGGCGTTCGCCGAGCCGCTGCCGGCCGATGTTCTGACCCATTACGAGCTGCGCCGGGAGGGCACCGAGCGCGTCGCCGGCAGCATGTGCGACATGGTCGAACTCGTTCCGCGTGACAAGCTGCGCTACGGCTACCGACTGTGGGTGGAGCCCTCGAGCGGCTTGCTTTTCAAGGCGCAGACGCTCAATGAGCAAGGGGCGGTGCTCGAGCAGATTGCCTTCACGGACGTGCATATCGGGGAGGCGGTCGATCCTGCGCTGCTCAAGCCCTCGTGGTCGACGGCTGGTTGGACCGTCGATCGGCAGCAATCCCAGGCCACCGAGCTTCGCCAGCAGGGCTGGAGCGTGACCGCGCCCAGCGGCTTTCATCGCCTCGCCGAGGTGATGCGCCACCTTGTGGGAGCCGGCGACCCCGCTCCGCGGTCGGCGCTGCAGGCCGTGTATTCCGATGGCTTGGCGACGGTCTCGGTGTTCATCGAGCCGGGCGCCCCGAGGCTGAGCGAACCCGAGGAGTCGCAGCGCCGGGGTCCGGTAACGGCTTTCTCCCGGCAAGTCGGCGACGCCCGGGTCACGGTGGTGGGCGAGGTGCCGCCATCGACGGCTCAGTCGATCGCCGAGTCCGTGGTCCGCTCTGCGCCGCCACGGTAGGCGCGCGCAAGGCAATTCTCGAATTTTTTTGCCAACGAAGACGACAAAATCATGAAAGTCTCCTTTACGCAAGGCCTCATCGTTGCTCTGCTGGCCGCTTCCGTACAGATCACCCATGCGCAACCACCGGCGACGATGCCCGACTTCGCGGATCTGGTGGAGCGCACGGCCCCGGCGGTGGTCAACATTCGTACCACCGCGCACCTGAACGTCATTGCGCCGGGGCAGCAGCAACCGCAGATTCCCGAGCTCGACGAGAACGATCCGTTCTACGATTTTTTCCATCGGTTCTTTCCTCCCCAGCCTGGCCCCGGGCAGCGGCCCGGGCCAGGGCCGCGATCGCCCCACGGGGAGCGGGAAATACCGCGCGGGATCGGATCGGGATTTGTGATATCCGCAGACGGATACCTGCTGACCAATCACCATGTGGTCGAGGGCGCGGACGAGATCACCGTCACGTTTCCGGACAAGCGTGAGTTCAAGGGCAAGCTCGTGGGATCGGATCCTCGCACCGATGTGGCGCTGGTCAAGATCGAGGGCACGGATCTGCCGACGCTCAAGATCGGGGACCCGGTGAAGCTGCGCGTCGGGGAATGGGTGATTGCCATCGGTTCGCCGTTCAACCTGCAGAACACGGTGACCGCCGGAATCGTTAGCGCCAAGAGTCGGGAGACCGGTGAGTTGCTGCCGTTCATCCAGACGGATGCGGCGGTCAACCCGGGAAATTCCGGCGGACCGCTGATCAACATGCGCGGCGAGGTGGTCGGGATCAACTCCCAGATCTTCACGACCTCGGGGTCCTACGCCGGCATTTCCTTTGCCATTCCGATCGACGAGGCGCAAAAGATCGCCAAGCTCCTGCGGACGCAGGGCAAGGTGGTGCGCGGCAAGATCGGCGTGCTGATCGGTGAGGTGACGCGCGAGGTCGCCGATGCCATCGGTCTGCCCAAGGCCGCCGGCGCGGCGGTCTCGAGCGTCGAGTCCGACGGACCGGCCGACAAGGCCGGGATCCAAGCCGGGGACGTGATCATCAAGTACGACGGCAAGAATGTGGAGAGTTCCGCCGATCTGCGTCGCCTGGTTGCGGCGACCACGCCGGGAACCAAGGTGGCGACCACCGTCTGGCGCGACGGGGCGCCGCGCGATCTCATGGTGACGGTCGGGGAGATGCCCCAGGAGACGGCGCGACCGGGCGCTGGGCGCGGTTCCGGGCCCGGCAAAGCCCCCGAGAGCCATCCCGATGCCCTGGGTCTGGTCGTCTCGGATCCGAGCGCGGCGCAGCTCAAGGAGCTGCACATCGAAGGCGCCGTCCAGGTCGAAAGCGCCGAGGGTGCGGCCGGCGCCGCCGGCGTTCACCCTGGCGACCTGATTCTCAGCGTGAACGTGACGCGGGTGAAAAATGTGAAGCAATTCAATGAGTTGGTGGCAAAACTCGATCTTGCCAAGCCCATTGCGCTGCTCGTGCGGCGGGGGGATCAATCGCAGCGGCTGATCCTGCACGCCGGGGACAACTGACGAATCGCTGTTCGGCGGCGGGTTAGAATCGGACCTTCTTCCCGTGCCGGGACAAAAGGGGGGTGAGATCGCGGTCTCGCCCCCTTTGCGTTGCGCACAAGGAAATATCGGACGGCGCCAGCTGCAGGCATAGCCCGCGTGGGCGCTCGTCTCTTCGCCCAATATGTTTCAAATCCGCAACTTCTCCATCATCGCCCACATCGATCACGGCAAGTCGACCCTGGCCGATCGTTTGATCCAGCGTTGCGGCGGGCTCGCCGACCGCGAGATTCGCGAGCAGGTCCTCGATTCCATGGACCTGGAGCGCGAACGCGGCATCACGATCAAGGCCCAGACGGCGGCGCTGAACTACGTGGCGCGCGACGGCAAGAGCTACAACCTGAACCTCATCGATACGCCCGGCCACGTGGACTTTTCTTACGAAGTGAGCCGCTCGCTGTCGGCCTGCGAGGGGGCGCTGCTGGTGGTCGACGCCTCGCAGGGCGTCGAGGCGCAGACCGTGGCCAATTGCTATACCGCGATCGAACTGGGCGTGGAGGTGATTCCGGTTCTTAACAAGATGGATCTTCCGCAGGCCAACCCGGAGCAGGCCAGGGCGGAGATCGAGGACGTGATCGGCATCGACGCCAGCGACGCCATCCTTTGCAGCGCTAAGAGCGGACAGGGCGTCGACGACATTCTCGAGCGGATCATCGAACGCGTGCCGCCGCCGCGCGGCGGGCTAGCCGCGCCGCTGCAGGCGTTGGTGATCGACTCGTGGTTCGACAACTATGTGGGCGTCGTCATCCTCGTGCGCGTCTTCAACGGCGTTCTGCGTCCCAAGGACAAGGTTCTGCTGATGGCAACCGGGGCCGTGCACCTGTGCGAACAACTCGGGGTGTTTACCCCCAAGTCGCAAGTGCGCATGCAGCTGGGTGCCGGCGAGGTGGGCTTTGTTATCGCCGGGATCAAGGAGCTGCGCGACGCGCGAGTGGGCGACACCTTGACCTCCTTGCCGCGGGCGGCGGACAAGCCGCTGGCCGGTTTCAAGGAGGTCAAGCCGCAGGTCTTCGCCGGCCTGTTCCCGGTCGAGGCCAATCAGTATGAAGCGCTGCGCGACGCCTTGACGAAGCTGCAGCTCAACGATTCGGCGTTGCGGTTCGAACCGGAGGTGTCGCAGGCCCTGGGTTTTGGCTTTCGCTGCGGCTTCCTCGGTCTGCTGCACATGGACATCGTGCAGGAGCGCCTGGAGCGCGAATACGACATGGACCTCATCACGACGGCGCCGTCGGTCGTCTACGAGGTCCTGCTGCGCGACGGTCAGGTGGTGACGGTCGAGAATCCTTCGAAGATGCCCGATCCGGCCAAGATCGAGGAAATCCGCGAACCGATCGTCCGGGTGACGATCTTCGTGCCACAGGAGTATGTCGGAGCGGTGATGACCCTGTGCACCGGCAAGCGTGGCGTGCAGCTCAATATGGCCTATCACGGCCGCCAGGTGCACTTGGTCTACGAGCTGCCGCTGGCGGAGATCGTTCTGGACTTCTTCGATCGCCTGAAGTCGGTATCTCGCGGCTATGCGTCTATGGATTACGAGTTTCACGAGTACCGGGCGGCCGACGTCGTCAAGGTCGACATGCTCATCAACGGCGAGCGGGTGGACGCCTTGTCGGTGATCGTGCATCGGGCCAATTCGGCCCATCGCGGGCGCGAGCTGGCGGCCAAGATGCGTCAGCTCATACCCCGGCAGATGTTCGACGTCGCGATCCAGGCAGCGATCGGCGCCAACATCATCGCCCGCGAAAACGTGAAGGCCTTGCGCAAGAACGTTCTTGCCAAGTGCTACGGCGGGGACATCACCCGCAAGAAAAAGCTCCTGGAAAAGCAGAAAGCGGGAAAAAAGCGAATGAAACAGGTCGGTAGCGTCGAGATCCCACAGGAGGCCTTCCTGGCGATCCTGCAGGTGGAGGATAAATGAACGCGTTGACTGCAGTCGTCCTGGGGGCGCTGGGCGCCTATGTGCTGGCGATGATATCGGGCCAGGCGCCGACCGATTTTGCGCTGTTCCTGTTCCTGTGCACGATCGTGAGCGGCGCCTATTTTGCGGCCGAGTACGTCAGGTTTGAACCGCGGCGCAAGGCCCAGGCCGATCAGGAACTGCTCGAGTTCGACCGGCGCAATCGCTCGGCCGGCGAGGCCGACCCCGGGGCCGTGGCCAAGGAGCGCCGTGCGCTGCAGGAGCGCTTGTCGAGCCGGCCGTGGTGGCTCGAATACACCGNNCGCCCTCGTATTCCTGCTGCGCTCATTTCTCTACGAGCCCTTCCGTATCCCGTCGGGGTCGATGATCCCTACCCTCCAGATCGGCGACCTGATCCTGGTGAACAAGTACGAGTACGGGATCCGCGTTCCGGTGCTCAATCGCACGCTCATCGAACTCGGTCACCCCAAGCGTGGCGACGTCATCGTCTTCCGCTATCCGCATGATCCGTCGCAGGATTACATCAAGCGGGTAGTGGGCCTGCCAGGGGACAGAGTCGAGTACCGCAACCACCAGCTCAAGATCAACGGATCTGTTGTCCCGCTGATGCCACTGGATCGCTACTACGACCCCCAAAAGTTGCAGACATACCAGCAATTCATCGAAAAAATCGATTCGATGGAGCACCGGGTGATTTTTGTCGATGGCGACGGGGTTCAGGCGCATGTTGCTATGCAACATACAAATCCCAATGCTTGCGTCTACAGTGACGGTGGGGTGGCCTGCAAGGTTCCCGCGGGAAGTTACTTTGTCATGGGCGACAATCGCGATAACAGCGAGGACAGTCGATTCTGGGGCTTCGTGCCGGATCGCAATATCGTCGGGCACGCGTTTTTCATTTGGATGAATTTTGGCAATGTCGGACGAATCGGTAGCTTCAAGTAACGCATCGGCGGCGCGCTCGCCCGCTATGGGCCCGCTGGCGCCTGTGGCACGGCAGCGCGGGTTGAGCCTGGTCGGCCTGATCTTCGTCGGCGTGATCGTCGTCATCTTGCTGACGATCGGCATGAAGGTCGTGCCGGCGCTGGCCGAGTATTTGGCCATCGAGCGCGCGGTGCAGAAGGTTGCCAGCGAAGGCTCGACGGTTCGCGATATCCGCAATGCCTTCGACCGCTATGCGACGATCGACGACATCAAGTCGGTCTCCGGCAAAGACCTCGACATCACCAAGGACGCGGAGCGGATCATCGTTTCCTATTCGTATTCGTACTCGGTGCCCGTCCTGGACAACGTCCGCATCGTCATCGATTTTTCCGGTTCCAATCGCGATCATCCCGGTCGTGCCGCACAACCGTGAGCGGGGGCGTAGCGGGTAATCATGGACTTGTCAGCGCTTGAAGAGCGCCTCCAGTACAAGTTTACGAGCGGCGAGCTGCTGCAGCAGGCGGTCACGCATCGCTCGCACGGCGTGGTGCACAACGAACGCCTGGAGTTTCTCGGTGATTCCGTGCTCAACTGCGTCGTCGCGCAGCTTCTTTTCCTCAAATACGCTCGGCTCGACGAGGGTGACCTGTCGCGCCTGCGGGCCAACCTGGTCAAGCAGCAGTCGCTGTCGGAGATCGCCGAGCGCCTGGGTCTGAGCGACTTCCTGCGCCTGGGGGAAGGCGAGATGAAGAGCGGAGGATTTCGCCGCCCCTCGATTCTTGCCGACACCATGGAGGCGGTCTTTGGCGCGGTGTTCGTCGATGGCGGCTTCGAGGGCGCGCGCGAGGTCATCGGCAGGCTGTTCGAGCCGGTGCTCAAGCAGGTCGATCCCAAGACTTTGGGCAAGGACAGCAAGACGCTGCTGCAGGAGTACTTGCAGGCCAAGCGCCTGCCCTTGCCGGTATACACGGTGGTGGAGACGCGGGGCGCTGCGCACAACCAGGAATTCGAGGTCGAGTGTGCCATTCCGAAGCTCGACGTCGGCGTTCGCGGCAATGGGCGCAGTCGGCGCGGCGCCGAGCAGTCGGCGGCCAAGCTGGCCCTCGAGGCTGCGCAGGCCGCGGCGCAGGCGCTGCGGCGGGCCAAGCGCAAGGGCAGCAGCAGCGCCGGGCCCCAGACCGATGCGGGGGGTGAGCCGCCGGTGCCGGGCGGCGCCTCTGCCGGCAAGATGGCAGCCGTGGAGTCCGGCGCTGCCGTGGAGCCGGCCACGCCCGGTTGACAAGACAATGGAGCCAAGGACCGAGGAACCCACGTATCGCGCGGGGATGATCGCCATTGTTGGTCGTCCGAACGTGGGCAAATCGACGCTGCTCAACGCGCTCGTCGCTTCGCACGTTTCCATTACCTCCAGCAAGCCCCAGACGACCCGCAACCGGGTGCTGGGCGTTGCCACCCGTGCCGACGCGCAGTTCGTGTTCGTCGACACCCCCGGGCTCCAGTACCGCCACCGCAATTTGCTCACGCGGCGCATGAATGCCGGGATCGGTGCGGCGATGCACGGCGTTGACGCGATCGTCATGGTCGTTGACGCCCAGGGCTGGCAGCAAGACGATGATGCCGTGCTGCGCTTGCTGCCGCGGCCGCCGGCGCAGGTCGGCCGGCGCCGCCGGGGCGGCGCCGGCCGATGCGCCGCCCAGTCGCGCGGTCCTGGTCCTGAGCAAAACCGACACGCTGCGCGACAAGAGTGCGCTGCTGCCACTCATGGCAAGCGCGAGCGCGCGCTATCCGTTTGCCGCCATCGTGCCGGTCAGTGCTGCCCGGGGCTGGCAGCTCGATGACCTGTTCGAGGCGCTGCGCAAGTTATTGCCGGGGGGCATGCCGCTTTTCGACCAGGACCAGATCACCGATCGCAGCGTGCGGTTTCTGGCTGCCGAACTGGTGCGCGAGCAGGCGTTCCGGCTCCTGGGCGACGAGCTGCCGTACGGCCTCGCGGTGGCCATCGAGGGTTGGGAGGAATCCGCCGGCCGGGCCGTGGTGTCGGCGCTGATCCTTGTCGAGCGCGAATCGCAGCGGGGGATCGTCATCGGCGCCGGCGGCGCGAAGCTGCGGCAAATCGGCCAGAAGGCGCGGGTGGCGATGGAGCGCATGCTGGGCAAGCCGGTGTACCTGCAGACGCACGTACGGGTGATGGCCGGGTGGAGCAACGATGCCCGCTCGCTGGATCGGCTGGGGGTCGAGGCGCCCCTGCGCTCATGAGCGCCGAGCCCGGCGCGCCAGCGCCCGCGCGGCGCCAGCGCCGCTTTTCCGAGTCCCGGGTCGACCAGCAGCCCGCCTTTGTCCTGCATTCGTATCCCTGGCGGGAAACGAGCCTGATCGTCGACGTGCTTACGCGCGATCACGGTCGTGTTGGCCTGGTGGCGCGCGGGGCAAAGCGTCCCACGTCGCAGTTTCGCGGCCTGCTTGCGCCCTTTGCGCCGATCGCGGCGTCCTGGAGCGGACGCGCAGAGATCAAATCGCTGGTGCGCGCCGAGTGGGTCGGCGGGCTGGCACCGCTGCGCGGCGACGAACTGCTGAGCGCGTTTTACCTCAACGAGCTGCTGATGCGGCTGCTTGCCCGGGGTGATCCGCACGAAGCCTTGTTCTTCTCCTATGCCCACGCGCTGCGTGCCCTGTCGCTCGGTGCCGCGCAGCGCGAGCAGTCGCTGCGCGGATTTGAACTGGACCTGTTGCGGGAGATTGGCGTTGCGCCGTCCTTCGAAACCTCCGGCGATGGCGCGCCGATTGATTCCGATGCCTGGTACCGGGTCGATCCGGAGCATGGTGTGCGCTGCGTGGCGGCACCGGCGGTGCGGGGTGCCGAATACTGCGTGCGCGGGCAAACCATGCAGGCCCTGGCGCGGCGCGACCTCGCCGCCATTGCCGAATCCAACGACGCATGCGCCTTGCTGCGTCAACTGATCGGCTACCATTTGCGTGGCCGGCCACTCAATACGCACCGAATCGTGTCCGACCTGCGCAAACTGTAGACCTCGCCATGACCGCTCTGAGTGTCAACCTGAACCGCGTTGCGCTGTTGCGCAATTCGCGGCCGCTCAACATCCCCAGCGTGACGCACACCGCGACGCTGGTGCTCGAGGCCGGCGCCGACGGCATAACGCTGCATCCGCGTCCGGACGAGCGCCACGTGCGGCCGGCCGATGTGCGCGAGATCGCGCAGTTGCTGCGCCGTTGGCCCAATGTCGAATACAACCTCGAGGGCAATCCGCTGCACCAGCTCATGGAACACGTGCTCGCGGTGCGGCCCAACCAGTGCACCTTCGTGCCCGATGCGGTCGATGCCGCGACCTCCGACCACGGCTGGGACCTGGCGCGCGACGGCGATCGCCTGCGGCCCCTGATCGCGCAGGCGCACGATTGCGGCGTGCGCGTGAGCCTGTTCCTGGATCCGGACCCCGAGGTGATGGCGCCGGCGCGCGCGCTCGGCGCCGATCGCGTGGAGCTCTACACCGAACCGTACGCACGTGCCCACGGCGGTCCCGATCAGCCGGCGAGCCTGCAGCGCTACCGACTTGCGACCGAGGCGGCCATGCGGGCCGGCCTGGAAGTCAACGCCGGACACGATCTGAACTTGTCGAATCTGGCCGATTTTCTGCGCGCGGTTCCCGGGGTGCGAGAGGTCTCGATCGGACACGCGCTCATCAGCGATGCGCTCGAATTCGGGCTGGCGCAGACGGTGCGCCTCTACCAGGCGCAGATCCGCGGCGCCGAAGTTGCCTTGCGCCAGTACGGGAGCGGGCGGCAGGGATGATCTTTGGGATCGGCACCGATGCGGTCGAAGTAGCGCGGATCGAGGCGGCGGTGGCGCGCCACGGTGTGCATTTCGTGCAGCGCATTTTGGGCCCTCGCGAACTGGCCGTGCATTCGGCGCGCGCGGCGCGCTCGCCGCTGCGCGGCACGATGTTCCTGGCCACGCGCTTTGCGGCCAAAGAAGCCGTCTCCAAGGCGCTGGGCCTGGGTATGCGCCAACCGATGCATTGGCGTGCCGTGCAGATCGTCAATGCGGCATCGGGCCGGCCCCAGGTCATCGCGGACGGGGCGCTGGCCGAGTTCCTGCGCGAGCGCAGCATTCGCCTGCACGTATCGGTTTCCGACCTGGAGCACCTGGCGTTGGCCTACGTGATCGCCGAGACGATGGCCGAAGGGGAGACTTCCGGATGAACGGACCGGTAGTGGTTGACATCGACGGCCTGCAGCTCACGCAAGTCGAGCGCACGCGACTCGGCCATCCGCTGGTCGGGATGGTGATCCTGTTTTCGCGCAATTTCGAATCCACCGCGCAGCTGGCGCGCCTGTGCAGCGAAATCCACGCTCTGCGTGATCCGCCGCTGCTCGTCGCAGTCGATCACGAGGGCGGGCGGGTGCAGCGATTTCGCCGTGGCTTTACGCACGTGCCGGCCATGGCTGCCTTCGGACGGCTCTGGGACCAGGACGTGCTGGGCGCCTGCCGCGCCGCCTTGGCGGCGGGCTACGTCCTGGGTGCGGAGTTGCGCGCCCACGGCGTCGATCTCACCTTTGCGCCGGTGCTCGACCTCGACTGGGGAAGAAGCTCGGTGATTGGCGACCGCGCGTTTCACGCCGACCCGCGCGTGGTCAGCCTGCTGGCAAATCAGGTCGGCTACGGCCTGACGCTGGCGGGAATGAGCAACTGCGGCAAGCACTTTCCCGGGCATGGTTGGGCGCAGGCCGATTCCCACGTGGGGATATCCACGGACGAGCGCCCGCTTGAGGCCATCTTGCAGGCCGACGGTGCCCCCTATGCCTGGCTGGGCATCGGCCTGGACGCGGTCATGCTGGCACATGTGGTCTACCCATCGGTCGACGAGCTGCCGGCGGGCTTCTCCGCGCGCTGGATCGGGGAGATTTTGCGCGGCCAACTGGGGTTTACGGGGGCGGTCTTCAGCGATGACCTGTCGATGCAGGGGGCTCGCGTCGCCGGTGACGTCGTGCAGGGCGCGCAGGCGGCGCTGGCAGCCGGCTGCGATTTTGTCCTGCTCTGCAACGACGCGGACGCTGCCGACCGCGTGCTGGACCAGGTGCAATGGACGCACACGGGGCAATTCGCCGAGCGCGCGGCGCGCCTGGCGCCCCGCACCGGTGGCTTGAACGCCGCGTCGCTGTTGCATTCCGAGCGCTATCGCTGCGCGCTGCGCGATCTGCGGCCGGCCATGGGACGCGGCCCCGAGCCGGCGGGCCGGGAACGCCCAGCGC
Source organism: Burkholderiales bacterium (assembly GCA_900290335.1). Classification (GTDB taxonomy): domain Bacteria; phylum Pseudomonadota; class Gammaproteobacteria; order Burkholderiales; family Burkholderiaceae_F; genus GJ-E10. Next base: position 40,594 of record OKRD01000123.1, read on the forward strand.
TGCACCGGTCCTGATAGGCTGCTTGCTGCCAGAGGTCGCTGGAACCGGAAAGCGCTATCCATGGCCGAAGCCGCACCCCAGGGATTTGACGCCAAGGCGGCGGTGGAGCGATTGCCGCACCTGCCGGGCGTCTACCGCATGCTCGATGCGGTCGGCAAGGTGTTGTACGTGGGCAAGGCCATGGACCTGCGCAAGCGCGTGGGTTCGTATTTCGGCAGGAACCTGGCGCCGCGCACGGCACTGATGGTATCGAAGATCGCGTCGATCGAGACCACCGTGACCGAATCGGAAACCGACGCCTTGCTGCTCGAAAACAACCTGATCAAGTCGCTCGCACCGCGCTACAACGTACTCTTTCGCGACGACAAGTCGTACCCCTACTTGAAATTCAGCGACCATGAGTTCCCGCGCATGTCGTTTTTTCGCGGTGCGACCGATCGGCGGGCGCGCTATTTTGGCCCGTTCCCTAGTACCTGGGCGGTGCGCGACAGCATGCAGATCCTGCAGAAGGTTTTCCAGCTGCGCACCTGCGAAGACAGCGTCTTTCGTCATCGTTCGCGCCCGTGCCTGCTGCACCAGATCCGGCTCTGCAGTGCCCCGTGCGTCGGGCTGATCGACACGGCGGCCTACGCGCGTTTGGTGGACGGCGCCTTGCGCTTCTTGCGCGGCGGGGCCAGCGACATCACCCGGGAAATCGAGTCGCGCATGCTGGCCGCCTCCGCCGCGCTCGATTTCGAGCAGGCGGCGCTGCTGCGCGATCAACTGACGTCGCTCACGCGCATCATGCACCAGCAGTCGGTCGATCTGGCAGGCTCCGATGCCGACGTCGATATTGTGGCTGCCACGCTGGAGCAAGGGCAGGCCTGCGTCAACCTTGCCATGGTCCGCGGCGGACGGCACCTGGGCGACAAGGCCTATTATCCGGCCCCGCCGGCAGTCGCTGGAGAGATCGAAGAGGACCTCTCGCATATCGTGGAGGCGTTTTTGTCGCAACACTACTGCGAGCACCTCTGCCCCCCCGCGCTGATCGTCAACGTCGCGGTCGATCAAGACGAGCTGCATGCGATCCTTGCGGGAAAGAACCGCAATACCCGCGTGCTCGATTCCGCGAGCGGACCGTTACGGACGCTGCAGCGGCGCTGGCTGGATATGGCGCTTGCCAATGCGCGGCTTGCGCTGGCGCGGCATCAGGCGGAGCAGGGTTCGCAGCAGGCGCGCACGCGCGCCCTGATCGAGGCGCTGGGGCTCGACGTCGACGACGCCGACGCCTTGCGCATCGAATGCTTCGATGTCAGCCATACCGCCGGGGAGGCGACGCAGGCCGCGTGCGTGGTCTACGTCCATCACGCAATGCTGAGCGCCCAGTATCGCCGCTTCAACATCGAGGGCCTGGTCGGTGGCGATGACTACGGCGCGATGCGGCAGGCGCTGACCCGGCGCTACGGGCCGGTGGCGCGCGGCGAGGCCCCGATGCCGGGGCTCGTCCTGATCGACGGCGGTGCGGGCCAGGTGGAGGTTGCGCGCCAGGTATTCGTGGAACTGGGTCTTGATCCGGGGTTGCTGGTCGGGGTCGCGAAGGGGGAGGGGCGCAAGGTCGGCCTGGAGGAATTGGTTTTTGCCGACGGCCGTGCCCCACTACGCCTGGGTCCGGATTCGGTGGCGCTGATGCTGATCGCGCAGATTCGTGACGAAGCACATCGGTTTGCGATAACCGGCATGCGCACGCGGCGCGCGCGCACGCGCAACGCCTCGCAGCTCGACGAGATGGAGGCGATCGGCCCTAAGCGCCGCCAGCGGCTGCTGACGCGTTTTGGCGGAATGCGTGGCCTGCTCGGGGCATCGATCGAGGACATTGCCCAGGTGCAAGGCATTTCGCGTCGCCTGGCCGAGCAGATCCATGCCCGGCTGCACGGCACCGGCGGCGAACCCGACGCCCGCGACAAGGCCAGCGCATAGCCTCGACGGCTCCGCGCACAGCTCCGATGCAGCCGCCCACTTTGCTCGCCACGGTCGATCAGCTCGCCGAGTACGACGCTTTAATCGACGTGCGTTCGCCGGCCGAATTTGCCCAGGACCACATACCTGGCGCGGTAAACCTCCCGGTGCTCGACGACGAGCAGCGCGCTCGGGTGGGCACGATGTACCAGCAGGTCTCGCCTTTTGCGGCCCGCAGGCTAGGGGCGGCATGGGTCGCGCGCAACATTGCGGGGCACCTGGAGAACGACTTTCAGAAATACCCCAAGCACTGGAAGCCGCTGGTGTACTGCTGGCGCGGCGGGCAGCGCAGTGCTGCCATGGTCATCGTCTTGTCTGAGGTAGGATGGGCAGCGCGCCAACTCCATGGCGGGTACAAGGCCTTCCGCCAGCGAGTCATCGCGGATCTGGAAAAGTTGCCGGCGAAGTATCGGTTCGTCGTGCTGCAAGGCCCGACCGGCAGCGGCAAGACGGCATTGCTCGAGGCGCTGACCGCAACCGGCGGGCAGGTGCTCAATCTGGAGGCGCTGGCCCGTCATCGGGGGTCCGTCTTGGGGGCACCCGTGCCGGCTGGCGAGGCGGACCCACAACCGGGCCAGCGGGCCTTCGAGACCCAGATCTGGCAGGTCCTGCGGAACTGTGATCCGGAGCGCCCCGTGTACGTCGAGTCGGAGAGCCGTCGCATCGGTAAGCTCAGCATTCCCACGGCGCTCTTCGAGACCCTTATCGGTTCCCCCTGCCTGCGTATCGCCGCTCCGTTGCAGGCCCGGGTGAGGCATCTGCTGGAGCGCTACGAGGATATTTATTGCCATCCGCAGTGGCTCCGGACGCGGCTCGAATTCTTCGTTGTCCAGCATGGGCGAAAGGCAGTCGAACAGTGGCAGCGGCTGGTCGACGCAGGTCAGTGGGGCGAGTTGGCCGAGGCAATCGTCCGTGCCCACTATGATCCGGCCTATCGACGCGGGGGGGATTCCCTATACCGAGGTGCGCGCCTGGCGCAGGTGCTGGAACTGGGTACCTTGGATCGCAATGCGATGATGCGGGCGGCGCGGCAGATACTGAGCGTTTCCGAGAACCTACATGCCGACTAGTAACTTCAATCTACCGATGGTCTTGACCTGGGCGCGGATCGCGATGATCCCGTTTCTCGTTGCCATCTATTACTTCCCGGACAGCTGGATCGCGCCGGGCACCAAGAATTTTCTTGCGTGCGCACTTTTCACGGTCGCCGCTGTGACCGACGCATTCGACGGCTATTTCGCCCGCAAGTTCGGCATGACCAGCCGCCTGGGCGCGTTCCTCGATCCCGTTGCCGACAAGCTGATGGTTTGTGCCGCCTTGATCGTCTTGCTCGAGCTCGGCCGGGTCAACGCGCTGGTTGCCCTCGTCATCATTGGCCGCGAGATAACGGTGTCGGCGCTGCGCGAGTGGATGGCACAAATTGGCGCATCACATAACGTTGCTGTGAACTCGGTCGGCAAGTTCAAGACGATTTTCCAGATGGTCGCCATTCCCGTGTTGCTGTATCACGATCCCCTTTTCGGGGTGCTCGAGGTTCGGCCTATCGGTACGGTTCTCATCTATTTGGCAGCATTCTTGACGATATATTCCATGCTTTTGTACCTGCGCCTGGCATGGCCGCATTTGGCGCAGGCGCGCGATGCGTCCTCCAAACCAAACGGCGAGCCGCCGTTTTGACACGGCGTCCTGCGCCGCTATAATCTGCGGTCCCTCCGCGGGAATAGCTCAGTTGGTAGAGCGCAACCTTGCCAAGGTTGAGGTCGCGAGTTCGAGACTCGTTTCCCGCTCCAGATATTCCCTTTAGAAGCCGGTCAAGCGGGCTTCTTTTTGGTTCGAGCTGCCGGGCGCAAGCCCAGCTCGGCGCCGCATGACATGAGTGCTTTTGCATGGCGGGGTGGCAGAGTGGTCATGCAGCGGACTGCAAATCCGTGTACGCCGGTTCGATTCCGACCCCCGCCTCCAAGAATTCAGTGGCATGCGATGCGCGGTTGACGTGGATTGTGCGCTTCTGGCACCCGCAACCACACACTGCCACCCAGATCGGTTCTGAAAAACGTGTCCTCTCCAACGGGCAAGCAGCGGATTTTCGATCCGCTTACACGAGTTGGGCACTGTCGAGCGGAAGCGTCGAAGAGACGACCAGGTTCGGCGCAGTGGTGTTCCGCGAAGGACGCGATGCAGGTGATCGAGATTTATGACCGCAATCGCACGCATCGCCGGCATTGAGCGGCTGCGCCGATAGCGGTCGTGTTTTCGAACTCGACGCTCTCCCGACATTCGAAGCCTCCGGAAGATACTATGGAGGACTGTACAAGCGAGACCCGTTGAACGAGAGCGGGCCTTTTCCAAACTT
>OKRD01000122.1 GCA_900290335.1 Burkholderiales bacterium
CTTCCTTCGGAGACAGGCGCTCGACTCCGCGCCACGATGTGGCACTGCCAAGCCTTGCCATAGCGAACCTCTCACGGTGCCGCGCAGAACCGCCAACGGCTCACCATATGAGGAAGCGATTTGGCGACTTTTGGTGATTTGCGCTGCGTTGAACACATTGCCAAGCTGCGCAGATCTGCCCTGTATTTCAAGGGCTTGCGATACTCGGTGACATTGCGTGAGAAATTTNNACTCGAACCCGCGACCCCCGGCGTGACAGGCCGGTATTCTAACCAACTGAACTACCACTCCAGTATTACCGCTGCGCAGCCACGCGCGCCGACACGCTGCAGCGCGAATGCCTCGCTGCGCGACTCGGCCACGGCGGCATCGAACAGCCGCGGTGGTGGGTGCTGAGAGGTTCGAACTCCCGACCTACGCCTTGTAAGGGCGCCGCTCTACCAACTGAGCTAAGCACCCCGCGCTCAACGGGCAATGCGCAGCAAAAACCGCTTCGCGCCAATCGTGAAGCCGGTCAGTTTACCGCATCCTTAAGCGCCTTTCCAGCGCGAAACTTCGGCACCTTTGCCGCCTTGATCTTGATGGGTTGGTTCGTGCGCGGGTTGCGGCCCGTGCGCGCTGCGCGCTTGCCTACGACGAACGTTCCGAAACCGACCAGGGTGACCGAGTTACCCTTTTTCAGGGAAATGCGGATACCGCCAAGAATGGCCTCGAGCGCGCGGCCGGCAGCCGCCTTCGAAATGTCCGCCTGGCGGGCAATGTGTTCGATCAGTTCGGTTTTGTTCAAGGTAACCCCCCTCTATAAGTCTGCGTTGAACGCATTATTTTTCATCGCGGCGCCCACTCGCTGAGCAAGCGTCGTCGCCTGCTGTCCGTCCCGTTCCTCGCCGAAGTGATCCGGCAAAAAGGGCGCTCAAATATCCTATTCAACCTCGCGCCCCAGAGGGTGTCAAGGCCAAGCGTCAACGAACGATAGCAGGTGCCGCCTTAGCGGGCCCGCCTGCGCCCGGTGCCCGCACTCAGTGCTTGATATGCTCGCCCGCCACGACCGTCGTGCTCTCCGTCGCAACGCCCGTCTTGGCCGGTCCTGCGGCGTTCGGATCCTCGTCGGGCAGCGCAACGGGCTGTCGCTCGAGCGCGATCTTGAGTACCTGGTCGATCCACTTGACCGGGATAATCTCGATGCGGTTCTTCACGTTGTCGGGAATCTCGGCCAGATCCTTGGAATTTTCCTCCGGTATCAATACGATCTTGATATCGCCGCGCTGCGCCGCGAGGAGCTTCTCCTTGAGACCGCCGATCGGCAGTACCTCGCCGCGCAGCGTGATCTCGCCCGTCATCGCCACATCGGGCCGCACCGCGATACCGGTGAGCGTCGACACGAGAGCGGTCGTCAGCGCAATGCCGGCGCTCGGCCCGTCCTTGGGCGTGGCGCCCTCGGGCAAGTGCACGTGGATGTCGCTCTTCTCAAACACCTCGTCCTTGATGCCCAGGCGCCGCGAGCGGCTGCGGACGACAGACCGCGCGGCCTCGACCGATTCCTTCATCACGTCACCCAGCGAGCCCGTGCGGATGATGTTGCCCTTGCCGGGCATCGCCGTGGCTTCAATCGTCAGCAGTTCGCCACCGACCTCGGTCCAGGCCAGGCCGGTCACTTGTCCGATCTGGGCCTGTTTCTCGGCGACACCGAAGCTGAAGCGCCGAACGCCAAGATACTTGTTCAGGTTGTGCGGCGTCACGCGCACCTTGGCACCGCCTGGCTTGAGCAGTGCCGCCTTGACGACCTTGCGGCAGATCTTCGACAGTTCGCGCTCGAGCGCTCGCACTCCGGCCTCGCGTGTGTAGTAGCGAACAATATCGCGCACCGCCGTCGAGGTAATTTCCAGCTCGGCCTTGGTGACACCGTTGTTCTTCATCTGCTTGGGCAACAAGTAGCGCGTCGCGATGTTGACCTTTTCATCTTCCGTGTACCCCGACAGCCGGATCACCTCCATACGGTCGAGCAGCGGGGGCGGAATGTTCATCGTATTGGCGGTGGCCACGAACATCACGTCCGACAGGTCGTAGTCGACTTCAACGTAGTGGTCGACGAAGGTATGGTTTTGCTCCGGATCGAGCACCTCGAGCAGCGCCGAGGATGGGTCTCCGCGAAAATCCGTTCCCATCTTGTCGACCTCGTCGAGCAGGAACAAGGGGTTGCGCACCCCGATCTTCGAGAGGTTCTGCAGGATCTTGCCCGGCATCGAGCCGATGTAGGTGCGGCGGTGGCCGCGGATCTCGGCCTCGTCGCGCACGCCGCCAAGCGCCATGCGGACGAACTTGCGATTGGTCGAGCGGGCGATCGACTGGCCCAGCGAGGTCTTGCCCACGCCCGGTGCTCCGACCAGGCACAGGATCGGCGCCTTCACCCGGTCGACGCGTTGCTGGACCGCAAGGTACTCGACGATGCGCTCTTTCACTTTGTCGAGCCCGTAATGGTCCTCGTCGAGCACCCGCTGGGCGTTGGCCAGATCGTTGTTGATCTTGCTCTTCTTCTTCCACGGCAGGTTCACCAGGGTATCGATGTAGTTGCGCACCACCGTCGCCTCGGCCGACATCGGCGACATCAGTTTGAGCTTCTTGAGCTCGGCCTCGGCCTTCTGCCGCGCCTGCTTGGGCATGCGTGCGAGCTTGATCTTCTTGTCGAGTTCGTCCAGGTCGGCGCCCTCCTCGCCTTCGCCGAGCTCCTTCTGGATCGCCTTGACCTGCTCGTTGAGGTAGTACTCGCGCTGGCTCTTTTCCATCTGCCGCTTGACGCGTCCCCGAATGCGCTTCTCGACCTGCAGAATGTCGATCTCGGTTTCGAGCTGCGCCAGCAGATGCTCCAGGCGCTCGTTGAGCCCCGACATCTCGAGGATCTTCTGCTTTTGCTCGAGCTTGAGCGGCAGGTGCGCCGCGATCGTGTCGGCCAGGCGGCCCACTTCGTCGATTCCGGCGATCGAGGTGAGGATCTCGGTCGGGATTTTCTTGTTCAGCTTCACGTACTGATCGAATTGCGCAACGATCGCGCGGCGCAGCGCCTCGAGTTCGGAGTCGGCGCCGGTTTCCGGCTCGATCGGCGTCAGTTCGCACTGGAAATGCGTTCCCAGGTCCTCGATCGAATCGATGTGCGCGCGCTGCGTGCCCTCCACCAGCACCTTCACCGTGCCGTCGGGCAGCTTGAGCATCTGCAGGATATTGGCGGCGCAGCCGATTGCATAGATGTCCTCGGAGGAGGGTTCGTCCTTGGCGGCGTTTTTTTGCGCCACCAGCATGATGCTCTTGCCCGCCTCCATGGCGACCTCGAGCGCTTTGATCGACTTCGGGCGGCCGACAAACAGGGGGATCACCATATGCGGGAACACGACCACGTCGCGTAACGGCAGCAGGGGCAATGGCGAAGCTTCGGTCGGAACCAGTTCGTGGGCCACGATGTTTTCCTGCAAGGTGAATGCTGGGGACATGGGGCCGAATCGGCGCAAATCAAGCCAATTCGCCGCCAGGTTGAATCTAGCACGCCGCCGCGCCCGCCGCGCGCCGGGAATGGACCCGATCGGCAGTCAACTTTTGCGCAATAAACGTGCAGTCCTGCGCTGCCCCTCGGCCTCAGCGCGGCGCGCCGGCCACCTTGGGCTGGTCGGAATAAAGAACGATCGGTTGACCCTCGTCCACGGAGTTCTCATCGACAACCACCTTGGCCACGTTCTTCATGCTCGGCAGCTCGTACATGATATCGAGCAGGACCGCCTCGACGATCGAACGCAGGCCGCGTGCACCCGTGCGGCGCTTGAGCGCGCGCCGGGCGATCGCCTGCAGGGCGTCGGGGCGCACTTCGAGCTCGACGCCCTCCATGAAGAACAGCCGCCGAAACTGTTTGATGAGGGCGTTTTTCGGCTCCACCAGGATTTGAACCAGCGCCTCCTGGCTCAGCTCTTCGAGCGTCGCCGCCACTGGCAGCCGGCCGACCAGCTCCGGAATGAGGCCGAACTTGATCAGATCCTCCGGCTGGGCATCGCGCAGCAGATCGCCGACCGAGCGGTTGCTGGGACTGGAGATCTCGGCGCCGAATCCAATGCCACTTTTCTCGGAGCGATTGCGAATGATCTTTTCCAGCCCGTCAAACGCGCCGCCGCAGATGAACAAGATGTTGGTGGTGTCGATCTGCACGAAGTCCTGGTTCGGGTGCTTGCGTCCGCCCTGCGGGGGCACGCTGGCGATGGTGCCCTCGATCAGTTTGAGCAGCGCTTGTTGCACGCCTTCGCCGGAGACATCGCGCGTGATCGACGGGTTATCCGATTTGCGCGAAATCTTGTCGATCTCGTCGATGTAGACGATGCCGCGCTGCGCCTTCTCGACCTCGTAATTGCAGTTCTGCAGCAGCTTCTGGATGATGTTCTCGACGTCCTCGCCGACGTAGCCCGCCTCCGTGAGCGTGGTCGCGTCGGCGATCACGAACGGCACATTGAGCAGCCGGGCGAGCGTCTGCGCCAGCAGCGTCTTGCCCGAACCGGTCGGTCCGACGAGCAAGATGTTGCTCTTGGCCAGTTCCACCTCGTCCTTCGAGGAAAGGTGCTTCAGGCGCTTGTAGTGGTTGTAGACGGCAACCGACAAGATGCGCTTGGCCTTCTCCTGGCCGATGACGTACTGGTCCAAGATGGCGCAAATCTCGCGCGGGCTGGGCAGATCCGAGCGGGCGATGTTGCCGGCCGCATCGGGCGCGTTCTCGTCGCGGATGATGTCGTTGCAAAGATCGATGCACTCGTCGCAGATAAAGACCGACGGGCCGGCGATAAGTTTCTTGACCTCGTGCTGGCTCTTGCCGCAAAAGGAGCAATACAGCAATTTTTCGCTGGAACTCTTCTTGTCCGACATTGCGCTTGCGCCTCGAATCCCTCGCGCCGCGCCGCGATCAGGCGGTCTCGCTGCGCTTGACGAAGATCTTGTCGACCAGGCCGTAGCTTACTGCATCGTCAGCCGACATGAAGTTGTCTCGATCCGTGTCCTTGGCGATGCGCTCGACCGCCTGCCCGGTCTGCTCGGCCAGGATCGCATTGATGCGTTCGCGCAGGTACAGGATCTCCCGCGCCTGGATCTCGATGTCCGTCGCCTGTCCCTGCGAGCCGCCGGAGGGCTGGTGGATCATGATGCGGGAATTGGGCAAGGCGTAGCGCTTGCCCTTGGCGCCGGCGGCAAGCAAAAACGCGCCCATGCTGGCCGCCATCCCCACGCAGATGGTCGAGACGTCGGGCTTGACGAACTGCATCGTGTCATATATCGCCATCCCGGAATACACCGATCCCCCCGGGGAATTGATGTACAGGGAGATGTCCTTGTCGGGATTCTCCGACTCCAGGAACAGCAGTTGCGCCACGACCAGGTTGGCGGTCATGTCGTTGATCGGTCCGACCACGAAAACCACGCGGTCGCGCAACAGACGCGAGTAGATGTCGTAGGCTCGCTCGCCCCGACCGCTTTGCTCGATAACGATCGGAACCATCCCCAGACCGACCGGATCCGGCATCGCCGCCTCGGACTTCTTCGTCATCGCCTTACCATCCCTTCGCGCTATCCATCAGTTCGTCGAACACCACCGCGTGGTCGCTCACCTGCGCCCTTTGCAGCACCCAATCGACGACGTTGTCTTCGACGACCGCGGCTTCCACCTCGTCGAGCCGCTCGCGGTTGCCCATGTACCACTGCATCACCTCCGCCGGCTTCTCGTATCCGCGGGCGACGGCCTCGATCGCCTTGCGCACCTGGTCCGGACGGGCCTGCAGCCCCTGGCTGCGCACGAGCTCGCCGACCACCAGCGATAGGCGCACCCGGCGCTCCGCGGCCGCGGCGAACACCGCGGCGTCCGGCGGTGCCTGTGTTGCGCCGCGGGCGGCGATTTCGGCCTGCGCCAGATGCCACAGGCGATCCTGCTCGGCCGTCACCAGGGTCTTGGGCAGGTCGAAGCGGGCCGCGCCGACCAGTGCCTCCATGACGCGGTCGCGCGTGCGGGTGCGAAGACGCGCGGCCACCTCGCGCTCCACGTTGCTGCGCACTTCTGCGCGCAGCACATCCAGGCTGCCGTCCGTGATACCCACCGAGCGCGCGAACTCCTGGTCGAGCGGCGGCAGGATGCGTTCCTCGACGGACTGCACCGTAATCTCGAACTGCGCCGTCTTGCCGGCGACCGCGGCACCGTGATAGTCATCCGGGAAGCGCAGCGGAAAGCGGCGGGTCGAACCGGCAACGGCGCCACGCACCGCGTCCTCGAACTCGGGCAGCATGCGGCCCCGGCCCAGCTCGAACGAGTAGCCGCTGGCCGATCCGCCGTCGAAGCTGTCGCCGTCGATAGTGCCGCGGAAGTCGACCTTGACCCGATCGCCGTCGTGCGCGCCGCGCGTCGCGGGTGCGAACGCCCCGCGTTGCCGGCGCATGACCTCGATTGTCTTCTCGACCTCCTCCGGACCGACCGGGCACACCGCCCGCTGCACCACAAGCTGGGCGACGTCGACGACCCCGACCTCGGGGTAGACCTCGAAGGTGGCGCGAAAATTCTGGTACGCGGTATCCCCGTCGGCCTTTGATTCGATCTGCGGCTGGCCCGCCAGACGCAGTTTGTTCTGTTCCAGAGCGCGCGCAAGCAAGGTGCTGACCTTGTCGTTGAGGACCTCCGCCTGGACCTGGGCGCCGTGCGCCTGCGCGATCATCTTGACGGGAACCTTGCCGCGGCGGAATCCGGGCATATTGGATTCGCGCGCCAGCCGCGCCAGGCGCTGCGCGACCTCGGCGGCAACCTCGGCGTTGGGAACGCTCAGATCAAGGCGGCGCTCCAGGTTGCCGATGCTCTCAATGTTCTGCTGCATATCGTTCGAAGTAGTTACCGCGGTTTGCGCGGATCCATCCAAAGAAGACCACGTGCCCGTTCCATTCGTGGTGCGAAGGGGGGGACTCGAACCCCCACGCCGGTGAAGGCGTCAGGACCTAAACCTGGTGCGTCTACCAATTTCGCCACCTTCGCAAGGCACCGCACCTTTTTGCCGGAACCGCGCCGGATGGGGCAATGCGGAGATGGCAGCGGCGCTGGCGTGAATTCTAATCCATCCCGCACTTCCCACTCGCCCGCGCGCGGGCTCGGGATCGCGGCGTGCTAGTTTTCCGTGCATGGGCGTCGACCATTACGAGAATTTCCCCGTGGCTTCCTGGCTGCTGCCCGCGCCGCTGCGCGTGCCGGTCCGGGAGATCTACCGCTTCGCCCGCTGCGCCGACGACATCGCCGACGAGGGCGATGCGCCGTCGCGCGAACGCCTGGCGGCCCTGGAGGAGCTGCGCCGCGATCTCGATCGAATCGAGGCCGGGACCTACTCGGCGACCGAGCGCTGGTCCGGCTTGGCGGCAGCGGTGCGCGCGCATGCGCTGCCGCTGGAGCCGCTGCGCGACCTGCTGCGGGCCTTTGCACAGGACGTGCGCGGCAAGCGCTACCGCGACTACGAGGATCTTCTGGCCTATTGCCGGTACTCTGCCAACCCCGTGGGCCGTTTGCTTCTGGTGCTGTACCGGCGCCACGAACCGCAGCTAGCCCAGTGGTCGGACGCCGTCTGCACCGGCTTGCAACTGGTCAATTTCTGGCAGGACATCGGCCGCGACCATGCCAAGGGCCGGCTGTATGTTCCACAATCGGAGTTCGCACGATTTGGCGTCGATCCCGCCCAGATCGGGCAGCAACGTACCGACGAGGCCTGGATGCGCATGATCGCGGCACAAACCCAGACCGCCCGCCAGTTTCTGCTGGCTGGCCGGCCTTTGGCGCGCGCCCTCGGCGGTCGCATCGGCTGGGAACTGCGACTGGTGATCCAGGGCGGACTGCGCATCGCCGAGCGCATCGACGCGGTCGAGGGCGACGTCTTTCGTCGCCGGCCGGTCCTGCACGGCACCGACTGGGTTAGGCTGTTGGCGCGCGCGGCGTGGATGCGATGACACCGGAGGAATATTGCCGCGACCGCGCCAGCGCCAGCGGCTCGAGTTTTTACTACAGCTTTCTCTTTTTGCCTGCGGCGCGGCGCAACGCGATCACCGCGCTGTACGCGTATTGCCGCGAGGTCGACGATGCGGTCGACGAGGTCAGCGACGCCGCGATCGCCGCGGCCAAGCTCGACTGGTGGCAAGGCGAAGTGGAACGACTGTTCGCCGGCGCGCCCCAGCACCCGGTCACCCGCGCCCTGGCACCCCACCTTGCGCCGTTCGGGCTCACACGCGAGCGCATGCTCCAGGTGCTCGAGGGCATGCGCATCGATCTGGCGCAGAACCGCTTCCTCGATTTCCCGGCCTTGGCGCGCTATTGCCACCTGGTCGCCGGCGTGGTCGGCGAAATGGCCGCCGGCATCTTCGGCCTGAGCAACGATGCGACCCTTTCCTACGCGCGCAAGCTCGGACTGGCACTACAGCTCGTCAACATCCTGCGCGACGTCGGCGAGGACGCGCGCCGTGGGCGAATTTACCTGCCGCTGGACGACATGCAGCGCTTCGGCGTCAAGACGGCGGACATCCTGAACGGCCGCTACACGGAGGGGTTCGCGCAGCTGATGAACTTTGAAGCCGGGCGCGCCCGCCAGGCCTTCGCCCAGGCGCTCGCCGATCTTCCGCAAGTCGACTACCGCGCGCAGCGGCCCGGAATCATCATGGGAGCAATCTACGCGAGCCTGCTCGACGAGCTGGCGCGAGACGGCTTCCGCGTCCTGCACCAACACGTCTCCCTCACGCCGATTCGCAAGTTTTCCATCGCCTGGCGAACCTGGGTGTTCGGACCGCCCGCTCGCATGCGGCGCCTCGCCGGCGCTGCCGGCGCACGTGCCGGCAACGCCGCGGAACCGTAGGCCGTGCGTCAGGTGCAGCAGCCGGTCATCATCGGCGCAGGCTGGTCGGGGCTGGCCTGCGCGGTGCAGCTGGTACGGCAAGGCTTCAAGCCCGTCATCCTGGACGCGGCGCCGAACCCAGGCGGTCGGGCACGTGCGGTCGACCACGAGCTCGGCGGCCAGCGGGCGCGGCTCGACAACGGCCAGCACCTGCTGCTGGGCGCCTATCGCGACACGCTCGAGGTGATGCGCCAGGTGGGCGTGGCGCCGGCGGGCGCTTTCGTGCAGACGGCCTTTGCGGTTTCCTATCCCGATGGCTGGCGCCTGCGCGCCGCGCGCGCTCCAGCGCCGTGGCACCTGGCCCTTGGCCTGGTGGGGGCGCGCAAGATGCGCCTGGCCGAGCGCTGGGCCCTGGCCCGCTGGTCGCGGCGCCAACAGCGCCGGCACTGGCACCTTGCCGTCGACTTGCCCGCGGCCGCCGTGCTGGCCGATCAACCGGCAGCGCTCGTGCGCCGCCTCTGGCGACCGCTGTGCTTGGCGGCCCTCAATGTCGAACTCGAGCAGGCCTCGGCGCGCATCTTCCTCAACGTGCTACGCGATAGCCTCGGGGCCGACGAGCCCGCCAGCCGCCTGCTGCAGCCGCGGACCGATCTTTCCGCCCTCTTTCCCGAGGCCGCCGTGCGCTGGCTGCTGGCCAACGGCGCCGACGTGCGGCTGCACTGTCCGGCCATGGCGGTGCACCCGGTGCCGGGGCCGCAGTGCTGCCGCGTGCGGTTGCGCGACGGAACTACCCTGGCCGGGCCGGCCGTCCTGGCCCTGCCGCCCGATCGTGCGGCAGCCCTGCTCCAGGACGAGCAGCCCGCGCTGCGGTCCACGGTGGCGACGCTGCGCGCGCTGCGGTTTGCGCCCATATGCACGGTCTATCTGCGCTATGCCCCGGCAACGCGTCTGGCGCAGCCCTTTTACGCGCTGCTCGATGATGCGCCGCGCGAGCGCTACGGCCAGTGGGTATTCGATCGCGGCGCGTTCGACCCGGCGCTGGACGGGATACTGAGCGTCATCGTCAGCGGTGCCGGGCCGCACCTGGCGCTCTCGCGCGAGGCGCTGGGCCAGCGCGTTGCCAGCCAGCTTGGCGCGGAGCTCGGATTGCCTCTGCCGCGCGAGCACTTCACGATCATCGAGAAGCACGCAACCCTGGTCCCGGCGCCGGACCTGCAGCGGCCGGCCGTCGAGCTGCCGGTGCCGGGCTTGTTCCTGGCGGGCGATTCGGCCGACAGCCCCTACCCGTCGACCATCGAGGGCTCGGTGCGCTCGGGCGTGCGGGCCGCCCAGGCCCTTGCCCAGGGCCAGGCGCAAATGCCGCTACCATTGGCGCGATGAAGCCCTTGCGATCCGAGCTCGAGCTCCTTGCGCCCGCGGCCGACGCCGACATCGGTATTGAGGCCGTCAACCACGGCGCCGACGCCGTCTACATCGGTGGGCCGGCCTTCGGCGCGCGCGCCCATGCGGCCAACGAGGTCAGCGACATCGAGCGGCTGGTGCGCCACGCGCACCGCTACGGCGCGCGTGTCTTCGTTACGCTCAACACGATCCTGCGCGACGACGAACTCGAGCCCGCGCGCCGGCTGGTCACCGAGCTCTACCGCGCCGGGGTCGACGCGCTGATCGTGCAGGACATGGGCCTGCTGGAACTGGATCTGCCCCCGCTGCAGCTGCACGCGAGCACGCAATGCGACATCCGCACGCCGCAAAAGGCGCGCTTTCTGCAGGACGTGGGCTTCTCGCAGCTCGTGCTCGCGCGCGAGCTTTCCCTGCCGCAGCTGCGCGCGATCGCCGAGCAGGTCCGCGAGGCGTGCCTGGAATTCTTCATCCACGGCGCGCTCTGCGTGGCCTATAGCGGCCAATGCTACGTCAGTCACGCGCAGACCGGCCGCAGCGCCAATCGCGGCGACTGCTCGCAGGCGTGCCGGCTGCCGTACACGCTGGCCGATGCCCAGGGCCGCATCGTCGCCCACGAAAAGCACCTGCTGTCGATGAAGGACAATGACCAGAGCGACAACCTGGCAGCGCTCATCGATGCCGGCATCCGGTCTTTCAAGATCGAGGGACGCTACAAGGACCTGGGCTACGTCAAGAATGTCACGGCGCACTATCGTCGCCGGTTGGACGCGATCCTCGAGAGCCGCAGCGATTTGCGGGCGGCCAGCAGTGGCAAGTGTCAATTCCACTTTGTGCCCGACCCGGCGCGCAATTTCCACCGGGGCCGGACGGATTACTTCGTCGACGGCCGTGGCGGCGACATCGGCGCGTTTGACAGCCCCAAGTACGCGGGCATACCGATCGGGCACGTTGCGCGTGTTGCCGACGGATTCTTTGACGTCGCCGTCGACGAGGGCGTGGGCCCGTTGCACAACGGCGACGGCCTGACCTACTTCGACCGGCAGCAGCAACTGGTGGGCGTGCTGGTCAACCTCGCCCGGCTGCTGGCGCCGGCGGCAGCCGCTCCCGCCGGCGGTGAGCGGACGCCGCAGTCGATCTGGCGCATCGAACCCAATGAGCCCATTGGCGATCTGCGCGACCTGCGCCCCGATGCGCCGATTGCGCGTAACCGGGACATGGGCTGGAACCGCACGCTCGCGGGCAAGACCGCAGAGCGAAGAATCGGCGTCGACTGGCGCCTTGGCGAAGAGGCGGGCTCTTTGCTGCTATGCGTAGCCGACCGCGAGGGCCATAGCGTCACGGTACCGGCGCCCCAGGACTTTGCGGCGGCGCAAAACATCGAGCGCGCCGGTGAATCGATGAGCGAGTGCCTTGCCAAGCTCGGTGGCACGATCTTCCGCGCCGGGCGAATCGACCTGGCCTGGAAGACGCCGCGCTTCATTGCGGCGCGCGAGGCCAACGCCTGGCGCCGCGAGGCGATCGCGCAACTCGAACGCCTGCGCCTGCATCGCCTGCCGCGATTGCCGCGCAGGGCGCCAGCGCAGCCGGCCGCAGCGTACCCCGGCGAGAGCCTGAGCTACCTGGGCAACGTTGCTAACCAGCGTGCCGCGGCGTTTTACGCGCGACACGGCGTGCAGCTCGTCGAGGCCGGCTACGAATGCCACCGCGAGCTCGGCGACGTGAGCCTGATGATCACCAAGCACTGTGTGCGCTACTCGCTGAGCCTGTGCCCCAAGCAGGCCAAGGGTGTGACCGGGGTCCAGGGAACGATCCGGGCCGAACCCCTGACCCTGATCAACGGCAAGGAGCGCCTGGCCCTGCACTTTGACTGCAAGGCCTGCGAGATGCACGTGGTCGGACGCATCAAGCCCGGCGTGCTGGCCGCGGTTGCCGCGGTGCCCGTTGCCTTTCCCGCGTACCGCCGCGAGCGCCAGCAACTTGGCTAGTCGCCCCGGGCCGAGAGCGGTCCCCCGTCAAGGCGCGGATCGGCGCGCATCGCCCCGGCGCCCCCGGCGACCGCGAACAAGGCAACGACGCTGAACGCGGCTCCCGCGTAAAAGGTCGCCGGAGCGCCCAAGCGATCCCACAGCAGGCCGGCCAGCGCGCTGGCCACAAGCATCGTCACCCCTCCTACCAAGTTGAATACGCCGAACGCTGTGCCACGCAGCAGTGCAGGCGCAGTGTCCGCCACCATCCTGGCGAGCAGTCCCTCCGTGATTCCCAGGTGCAGTCCCCACAAGGCGATCCCCGGCCAGACCCAGAACCAGCGGTCGCTCTGGGCCAAGGCGAGGTCGGCACCGATCAGCACCAGGAGCCCGAGGGCAAGCAAGCCGAAGTGGCTCGCTCGGTCCGAGAGCTTGCCGAAGGGATAGGCCGAACCGGCATAGACGGCGTTCATGCCCATCAGTACCAGCGGCACCAGCGCCAGCGGCAAGCCACCGCGCTGTGCGCGCAGCACCAAAAAGGCCTCGCTGAACCTTGCCAAGCTCAGGAAGGCGCCAATGATCACGACCCACCAGTAGCGGCGCCCGAGCCCAGCAAGGTTCTGGCGTGCGATTGGGGCGCGCGCAGGCCCAGGCGCGGTGCGCTGCGGCTCGCGCACTCCAACGGCGAGCAGCACGACGGCCAGCAGCCCCGGAACGACGGCAACGCGGAACACGGCCCGAAAGTCATCGGCCCAAAGCAACATCAATCCCATCGCCAGCAGCGGGCCCAGGAACGCCCCGACCGTATCGAGCGCCTGGCGCAAGCCGTAGGCCGCTCCCCGCAGCTCCTGCGCTGTGACATCGGCGATCAGCGAATCGCGCGGCGCGCCGCGAATGCCCTTGCCGACGCGATCAATCACGCGTGCGGCAAGCACCATGCCCACGCTCGAGGCCAGCGCGAACATCGGCTTGGACGCGGCGCTCAGCGCGTAGCCGAAAACCGCAAGCGGCTTGCGCCGCTGCCAGTAATCGGAGAGCACGCCGGAGAAGAGCTTGGCCAACAGCACCGTTGCCCCGGCAACGCCCTCGATCAGACCCACCGCGAAGGTGCTCGCACCCAGGCTCGTCACGAGAAACACCGGCAGCAGGCTGTGCACGAGCTCGGAGGAGACGTCCATCAGCAGGCTGACAAATCCGAGCGTCCAGATCGCCCGGGGCAGGCGGGTGCCCCGGCGCGCGCCGCCGGGCACGGCAGCACTCATCGCGGGCAGCTACGATTTGCGCAATACACCGAGCGCATCCTCAACCCGGTCGACCGCGACGATCTCGAGCCCCTCGATCGGCTGGCGCGGCGCATTGGCCCGTGGGATCACGGCCCGGGAAAAACCTAGCTTGGCCGCCTCGCGCAGCCGCTCCTGCCCGCGCGGCGCCGGCCGCACTTCGCCGGCCAAGCCGATCTCGCCAAATACCACCAGCCCGCGCGCCAGCGGCCGATCGCGCAGCGACGAGCTCACCGCCAGCAGCACCGCCAGGTCGGCCGCCGGCTCCTCGATGCGCACGCCGCCGACGGCATTGACAAACACGTCCTGATCGAAGGTTGCCACCCCGGCGTGGCGACTCAGCACCGCCAGCAGCATGGCCAGGCGCTGGGGCTCGAGTCCGACGCAAAGCCGCCGCGGATTGGGCACATGGGCCGCGTCGACCAGCGCTTGGATCTCCACCAGCAACGGCCGCGTGCCCTCCTGCGTGGCAAGCACGCACGAGCCGGCAACGGGCCCGCCCTTGCCGTCGACTCCGTGCTGCGAAAGGAACAGCGCGGAGGGGTTGGCAACCCCGCGCAGCCCCCGGTCGGTCATCGCGAACACGCCCAGTTCATTGACCGCACCGTAGCGATTCTTGCAGGCGCGCACGAGGCGAAATGAGGAATGGGTATCGCCCTCGAAGTACAGCACCGTGTCCACCATGTGCTCGAGTACTCGCGGCCCAGCCAGCGCTCCTTCCTTGGTCACGTGCCCGACCAGTATGAGGCTGATGCCGCTTTGTTTGGCCAGCCGCGTAAGGACTGCGGCGCATTCGCGCACCTGCGACACCGAGCCGGGTGCCGATCCGAGCTGCGCCGAGTACAGCGTCTGGATGGAGTCGATCACCAGTACCCGCGGTCGCTCGTGTTCGACCGCCGCGATGATCCGGTCCAGATCGACTTCGCTGGCAATCTGCAGGCTCGGCACCGTGGCCGCCTCGATGCCCAGGCGCCGCGCGCGCAAGGCAACCTGGCCGACGGACTCCTCGCCGCTCACGTACAGTACCCGGCTGCGGCCCGCCATCGCTGCCAGCGACTGCAGCAGCAGGGTCGATTTGCCGATTCCCGGATCGCCGCCGATCAGCACGACACCGCCGTCGACCAGACCGCCCCCGAGGACCCGGTCGAATTCGTCGACACCGCTGGAGGTCCTTTGCAACTCGGTCGCGGCCACGTCACCCAGCGCTGTGACCAGCGCCGCCGGCGCCAGACCCGCACGGGACCGTGGCCCCCCGAGGGCAGCAAGCGCCACCTCGCTTAGCGTGTTCCAAGCCGAGCAGTGCGGGCACTGCCCCTGCCACTTGGCCGCGCTGCCACCGCAGGCGCTGCATACGAAGCGCACACCGGCGCGACTCACGCCGATGACCTCGGAACAGGCCGCCGGCCAGCGCTGGACCCCGATCGCGGCGGGGCGTTCGCGCCGACGCTCAATCGCACGCGACTTCCTCGCGCACCCGCGCCGGCAGAGCGCTCAGCAGTTCATAGCCCACCGTGCCGACGCGCTCGGCAAGCTCATCGACCGCAATGTTCCTCCCCCACAGCTCCACCGGGCTGCCGACCTCGACGCCCTCGACCCCGCTCAGGTCGATCGTCAGCATGTCCATGGAGACGCGGCCCACCAGGGGCACGCGCCGGCCTCCCGCCCAAACCGGCATGCCCTCCGGGGTGGCGCGCGGGTAGCCGTCGGCGTATCCGCAGGCCACCACACCAATGCGGCTGGGGCGCGCTGCCGTCCACAGGCTGCCATAGCCGACGCACTGACCCGGCGCCAGGTCGCGCACGGCCAGCACGCGCGCCTGCAGGCGCATCGCCGCCTGCAGGCCCAGGCTGGCGGCGCTCACCCCTGGGGCCGGCGAGGCCCCATACAGCGTTATCCCCGGCCGCACCGACTCGGCACCGCGTGACGGGTGCAGGAACAGCGCCGCGGAATTGGACACGCTCCAGGCGCCGCGCCAGTCCGGCACCAGCGCCTGCAGGGCGGCGTGCTGCTCCTGGACCGTTGGCGCCGGGCCGTGTTCCCGATCGGCGTTGGCCAGATGCGTCATGAGGGCGGCGACCCGCACATGCGGCAGGGCCGCGATGCGAGCGCGCGCGGCCGGCACCAGGGCCGCGGGAAAACCCAGTCGATTCATGCCGGTATCGATCTTCAAAAAGATCGCGACCGGCGCCGCAGCGGGCAGCCGCTCGAGCATCTCGATCTGTTCCATGCTGTGGACCACGACCGTGAGGTCGAGCTCGTTGACGAGCGCGAAGTCGCGGCTTGCAAACACCCCCTCGAGCAGCAGGATCGGCTTGCGCCAGCCGGCGGCGCGGGCGCGCTGGGCCTCGTCGGTTTCGAGCAGGGCCAAACCGTCGGCCGCGGCGAACGCGCGGACGGCATTCTCGATGCCATGCCCGTAGGCGTTGGCCTTCACCACCGCCCAGATGGGGCGCTCGCCGGCACGCGCGCGTGCCTGCGCGAGGTTGTGCGTCATTGCCGCCAGGTCGACCAGCGCCTGCAGGGGGCGGGATGTTTGGGATAGGGCGCGCGTCACCGAGGAGGGTCCTTCCAGAATACCGTGCAAGAATAGCGTTTGTTTCCTTCAAGCGCTGGCGAACGCATGCTATAAAGCGCGCCACCCGCCGGACCGCACGTTGCCTCGCATCCGCCCCACTCCTCTCGCTCGCTTCATCTCATGAGCCGCGGCTTTTACACGGTGATGGCCGCGCAGTTCTTTTCCTCGCTGGCAGACAACGCCATGCTGATCGCGGCGTTCGCACTGCTGCAGGAGCTGCACGCGGCCGATGCCATGCGGCCCATGCTCAAGCTGTTCTTCTTCGTCTCGTACGTCGCCCTTGCAGCGTTTGTGGGGGGATTCGCCGATTCCATGCCCAAGGGCCGGGTCATGTTTCTCACCAACGGCATAAAGCTGGCGGGCGGCGCGCTCATGCTGCTCGGGGTGCACCCGCTGCTCGCCTATGCCGTGATCGGGTTTGGCGCGGCGGCCTATTCGCCGGCCAAGTACGGCATCGTCACCGAGTTGCTGCCACCGGAGAAACTGGTGGCCGCGAACGGCTGGATAGAGACCCTGACGGTTGCGTCGATCGTGCTGGGGTCCTTTGTCGGCGGCGTGCTCGTCTCCACGCGGGTGAGCGCCCTGCTGGTATCGGTCGACGTGCCCTTTCTCGACGGCGCCCACTTGAGCCCCAGCGAGGCGGCCATCGGCGTGATCTGCCTGCTGTACGCGGTGGCGGCGCTCATCAACCTGAAAATCCCGGACACCGGCGTGACCTACGCGCCGCAAAACCTCTCGCCCCGGGTAATGGTGAAGAATTTTGCCCACTGCGTGCACACGCTGTGGACCGACAAGCTCGGGCAGATATCCCTGGCGGTAACCACCTTGTTCTGGGGTGCCGGCGCCACGCTGCAACTGCTGGTGATCGCCTGGTCGCAGCATTCCCTGGGCATGGGCCTGTCGCGCGCGGCGATCCTCCAGTCGGTAACGGCCATCGGCGTGGCGGTCGGCGCGATCGCGGCGGCGGCGCACGTACGTCTGCGCCAATCGTTCTCGGTGCTTCCCTACGGGATCGCGATGGGGCTCGTCGTCGTGGCGATCGCCCTGGTCGATTTCCGCGACTTCCCGCCCGGCGGAATCAGCCTCGGCACGAGCGTCATCGGCTGGGCGACGCTCACCGCCGCCGCGCTGATGATGCTCGTGGGCGCCCTGGCCGGGTATTTCATCGTTCCGATGAATGCGCTGCTGCAGCACCGCGGCTACGTGCTGCTGTCGGCCGGGAACTCGATCGCCGTGCAAAACTTCAACGAGAACCTGGGCATTCTCGTCGTGGCCGGGATCTACACGCTGCTCATACTGACCGGGATCTCGGCACGCGCGACGATGGTCTTGTTCGGTCTGTTCGTCTCCGCCACCATGGCGCTGGTGATCTGGCGCCATCGCAGCAACCAGCGTCAGTTCGATTCGGTCGCCCTGATCGGCGACCCGCATCACGGCGGAGTCGACCCGAGCAACTAGCCCGCAGCCGGAGCCTCGAGGCGCACTGCGCACAAGCGCGCGTAGGTGTCACGCGCCAGGCAAAGATCGTCCCAGGTCTTGGCCTTGTCGGCCAGGTTGCGCAGTAAGTATGCCGGGTGGTAGGTGACAATCACCGGGTAGCGTCGTGCGCCGACCGGGACCTCGTGGACCCGGCCGCGCAGGCTGGCGATCGAGGCGTCGGTGGCAAGCAACCACTGGGCGGCGAAGCGTCCCATCACGACGATGAGGCGCGGCTCCAGCAGCTCGATCTGGCGCCGCAGAAACGGCGCACAGGCCGCGACTTCCGTGGCCTCGGGGTTGCGGTTGCCGGGCGGCCGGCACTTCAGAACGTTGGCGATGAATACGGCTTGCTCGCCGGAGCGCTCGCGACCGAGTCCGGCGGCAGCGAGCATGTTGTCGAGCAGCCGCCCCGCCTGGCCAACAAAGGGCTCGCCGCGCGCGTCCTCCTCGGCTCCCGGTGCCTCGCCGATGAACATCCAGTCCGCTTGCCTGTTGCCCACGCCGAACACGGTCTGCGTGCGGCTGCGGCACAGCTCGCACGCCGTGCAGGCGGCAACGGCCTGCTCCAGGCCTTGCCAGTCCAGCTGCGCGGGCGCGTCCTGGCCGCGGTGCGCGAGTTCCGCCGACTGGGCGGGCGCGCGCTCGCGCCACAGCGGACCCATTCCCAGGCTGTGCCAGAGTCGAGCGCCCGACGCGCTCACGCCCAAGGTCGGGGCCTCATATCTTCACCCGCATCACGATCGCGTCCTCGCGTCCGCGGCGCGCCGGGTAGTAGCCACGCCGGATCCCGATCGGCTCGAACCCGTATTGCCGGTACAGCCGCAGGGCGTCGGAGTTGCTCGGGCGCACCTCCAGCAACAGCGAGCGCGCACCGTACTCGTGCATCGTGCGCGCCATCCAGTCGAGCAACTTCCAGCCGTAGCCACGGCGCTGCTGCGGCGGATCGACCGCCAGATTGAGCAGATGCGCCTCGTCGACCGCGAGCATCCCGACCGCGTAGGCGATGACGGCGTCGGTCTCCGAGACGAGCGTCCACGCACTGTAGCCGCTGCGCAAGGCATCTTCGAAATTGCGGCTGGACCACGGAAAGGGATAGATCCTGCGCTCGAGTTCCATCACCTCCGGGATGCGCGCCGGGGCCAGCGGCACAAATCGCTCCGGCGCTGGCTGCACCAGGGCGTTCATGACCGCCCTCCCGCCGCCGAGGCAAGGCGCTCCGTGACCGTCAGCGCGACCCGCTCGCGCACGTACGCCGGCAGCGCGAGTTCCGGCGCCAGCACCTCGCCGCGGGCGAACTTGTCCCGAGCCAGCCGGGCAAGGATCGCACCCTCGATGACGGCATCGCGCACCGCCACCGCGGCCTCCCCGATGTGCCGGTGGATCCAGGATGCATTGCCGGCGCAACAATCCGGCTGCCAGAGCGAGATCATGCGCGGCAAGTCCCCCGCCTCGCACAGCGACGGCGGCGCCGCTTCGGTCCAGACACCATTTTCTTGCTCATACACGGCCCAGTATGCCTGCTCCATGCGAGCATCGGTGGCCACGAAATACCGGCAGCGCCGACCCATCGCCGCCGGGCCGCCGTCGGCCGCGTCCGCCGCGACGGCCAGCAGCTGCAGGTTCCCCAGGGCGATCGTCGGCCTGCCCGTACCCAGGGCCAGTCCCTGGACGATCGTGCACGCCACCCGCAAGCCGGTGAAGGAGCCCGGACCGCTGCCGAAGGCGAAGGCGTCGCACTGCTCAGGCCGCAGCCGACCGCGGGCGAACAGCCGATCGATCATGGGCATCACTAGCTCGAGATGGGTATGGCCCGCCTCGCCCAGCAGCGTCTGGACACCGGCGCCGTGCGCCAGCGCCAGGGCGCAGCGCTCGCCCGCCGTGTCAATGGCAAATATCGTGGGAGCCACGGCGTTGCGCACTCAGGGTCGCTTGCCCCTGCCGAAGAATCCGCCGCGGCGCTCGTGCTCCTCCCGGATCTGCTCGCGCAGCTGGCGCCGTTCCTGCGGCGAGAGTCGCGCCCCCGGCGGCGGGCCCGCTCCCGGCCGGCCGGGCGGGTGGTTTGCCAGCGCCTCGCGCTCCTCCTGGCTGAGGCGGCGAATGGCGTCGCGCTGCTCCGGCGAGAGATTGCGCCAGTTGCCCCGCGGAACGTCCCGCGGCGGCGCACCGCGCAAGCTGCGCGGCGCCTCGGGCGCTCGATCGATCTGGCGCTGCGGCTCGGCGGAGTTCTCGGCGGCAGGCGGTGGCGGCAAGCCGGCACGGCCCCATGCAGAGGTGATAAGACCACTGAACAGGACACCGCACAGCGCGGCCAGGGCGGACCCAAGGCGATTGCGTTTCATCGGAGGAGGAAATTGCGTGCCGTCCATGGAGAGCCCGAACGGCGCCAGCAAGTCGCAAGAATTTGCGCTCGACGGACCGTCCCGGTCCAATGGTATGCAAGCCGCGGGGGAACCGCCATCGCCCAGCGACCAAAAAGGCACCCCGCTGGGGTAAATTCTGTAACACTTTGTGGCGCCCGTCATGGAGCGTATGCCAACCCCGTACCATCGCCGGCGCGGTTCGCGTGGCTGGTCCGCGGTGCTCGGGCGGCGGATCTTCCGGGCCCGCATCCAGGAGCATTTCGATGAACAAGCCCTCGTCCCACAAGATCCTCGTCGTTGACGACGACCAGCGCCTGCGCGACCTGCTGCGGCGCTACCTCAGCGACAACGGTTTTACCGTGTTCACCGCCGAGTCGCCCCAGGCGATGAACAAACTCTGGCTGCGCGAGCGCTTCGATGTGCTGATCCTCGATCTGATGATGCCGGGCGAGGACGGGCTCTCGGTGCTGCGGCGGCTGCGCGCCAGCAACGATCCTACGCCGGTGATCATGCTGACCGCCAAGGGCGGGGACGTGGACCGCATCGTCGGCCTCGAAATGGGCGCCGACGACTATCTGGCCAAGCCGTTCAACCCGCGCGAACTGTTGGCCCGGATCAACGCCGTCCTGCGGCGCAAGGCCCCCGCAGAAGTCCCCGGCGCCCCCTCGCAAGATCCTGTCAGCGTGACCTTCGGGGAATTCTCGCTGGACCTGGCCACGCGCACCTTGACCAAGTCGGGTGAGGCGGTGCCCCTGACAACGGGCGAGTTCGCCGTACTCAAGGTCTTCGCGCGCTACCCCAAGATCCCGCTGTCCCGGGAAAAGCTGATGGAAATGGCGCGTGGGCGCGAGTACGAGGCCTTCGACCGCAGCCTCGACGTGCAGATCTCGCGCCTGCGCAAGCTCATCGAGCCCGATCCGAGCAAGCCGCGCTACATCCAGACCGTCTGGGGCCTTGGCTATGTGTTCGTTCCCGACGGAACCAGTTGAAGCGGCCCTCCTTGAAGCTGCGTTCGCCGCCACTTTTCTGGCGCACCTTTTTGCTCATCGTTTCGCTGGCGGTCGCCAGCCTGGTCGCCTGGGTGCCAAGCGTCCGGGTCTTCGAGCGCGAGCCACGGGCACACCAGCTTGCCGAGCAGGTGATCTCCATCATCCATGCCACGCGTATTGCGCTGGTGTACTCCGATCCGGATCGGCGCCGGGATTTGCTCGCCGATATGCTCGCCGACGAGAGCCTGCGCGTGGTGTCGCTGGAGCCCACCGATCAGGTCGAACCGATCCGCGATTCGCCGCTGCTGCGCCTGGTGGAACAGGAGGTGCAGCAGCGCCTCGGCAGCAACACCCGGCTGGCTTCCAAGGTCAATGGAACCAGTGGCTTCTGGGTGAGTTTTTCCATCGACGAGGACGCCTACTGGGTCTTCATCGAACGCGACCTGCTGCGACGGGACATCGGCCACGGCTGGATCGCCTGGGCCTTGCTGGCGACCGCGTTCTCCGTGCTAGCGGCGATCGCGATCGCGCGCCTGGTGAATCGACCGCTGGCAGCGCTATCGCACGCCGCCAGCGACCTCGGTGCCGGGCGCATCCCTTCGGCTCTGCCCGATGCGGGTCCCATCGAAATCCGCACGGTCAACCGCAGCTTCAATCGGATGGTCTCGGACCTCGAAAAGCTCAACCGGGATCGGGCGATCCTCCTGGCCGGGGTCTCGCACGACCTGCGCACGCCCTTGACGCGAATGCGCCTGGAGGTCGAGATGAGCGATCTGCCGCAAGCGAGTCGCGATGCGATGATCGGTGACCTCGAGCAGATGGACTCGATCGTGAGCCAGTTTCTCGATTACGCGCTGCCGACACCGCGGCGTGCTGCCGAGGCGGTCGACCTGTCGGCGCTCGTAAAGGAAGCCCTGGCGCGCAGTCGCCTGCAGCCCGCGGGGGATGCGGCGGCGGGCCCGGAGGGCGACGCCGCGATCGCCCGGCCCGTTCGGCTGCGGGAGGACGTGCCGCCCGGCATCACGGTGCCGGGGCATCGAACCGAACTGGCACGCACCTTGGACAACATCCTGGGCAACGCGCAGCGCTATGGGCGCGGCCCAGACGGATCGCTGGAGCTGGAGGTCTTGCTGCGTCGTGACGGCAGCGAGGCCGTGCTCGAGCTTGCCGACCACGGTCCCGGCATCGCGCCGCAGGAGATTGTCCGCCTGGTACGCCCCTTCGAGCGCGGCGATCCATCACGCTCGGGCGCGCTGGGTGCCGGCCTCGGACTGGCGATCGTGGAGCGGGTCGTGCGGCTGCACGGCGGGCGGCTCGCCTTCCATGCCAACACCCCGACGGGACTGCGCATCGAGCTGCGCTTCCCGGTGCAGCCGGCGCCGCAGGCGGCGCCTGGCGGCGGACCCGGCAGCACGGCGCGCTAAGACGTATTACGCTATCGGTCTGGCGGCAGGAATTTGCGTCCGCGCTCGCGCCCCGCTTGGGCGGCGCGCAGTCCCGACACGTTTTTTTTGGCGCCGCAAACTCGACCGCAATCTTTGGAAGAAGCCCCGACGATGAAACCCCGTTATGCCCTTGGCTCCGCCGCGCTGATGATCGGCAGCGCTGTCAACTATTTTGGCGACCGCCTGCTCGGCGTGAGGATCGAGTTCTTCCACGGCTTGTCCACGTTCAGCGGTGCCTGGATGCTGGACGTGTTCATCGTGCCCTTCGTCGCCGGTCTCGTGGTGGCGTGGATTTTTGGCCAGGGCGGGAAGTGGCTGTGCTACTTCCCGCCGCTGTTCGTGCGCTGCCTCGCCTATGCGCAGATCGCCCTTTTCGAGCAGGTTCCCCCGGGCAATGCGCTCATTCCCCTAGGTTGGTGGGGGTTTTTCGTGATTCTCGTGATGGAATCGGCGGCGTTTGGTGGAATTCTCGGGGAGGTCTTCATCAAGCGCATCTACACCAGGCCGGCCTCGGCCAAGCTGGCCTCGATGCCGCCGCCGGACGCCAAGCCATGAGTCGGCACGTATTGCCGGGGCCGCAGGAGCGCGAGCGACGTTCGCGCTTTCTTGCCGCGACGCTGATCACCTGCGTGGCCTTGCTGGTGATCGGCGGCAGTTTGCACGTCGTCATGATCGGCTCGACGCGCATGGGGGAAATGCGCGAAAAGGCTACCTACGATCTGCACGACGAGCCCGCCCATGAGCGCGCCGCGGGCGAGGATATCGCCCTGCACGCCCGCAACGAACACATCAAGGCCCTGGCCGGCTCGGCAAGCGCCGGCTACACGATCGAGGAAGCGCAGGCCCTGCTGAGCAAGGAGCAGTGGGAGGAACTCGATTCGACCGTCGCCATCGCGGCCGGCCCCTTCCCGATGGGAACCAACTACGAGCGCGCCGACCCGCAGGACCACCCGCAACACACGGTGCGGCTGCCGGAGTACCGGATCGACAAGTATCTCGTCACCAACGCGCAATACGCCCGCTTCCTGGCGGAAACCGGACACCGTCCGCCTTCAACGTGGAAGAACGGGCGCATACCCGAGGGGCAGTTGCTGTACCCGGTCACGCTGGTCAACTGGTACGACGCCAAGGCCTATGCCGCCTGGACCGGCAAGCGCCTGCCGACCGAGGCCGAATGGGAAAAAGCGGCACGGGGAACCGACGCGCGCCGCTGGCCCTGGGGCAACACGATGGATCAGAAGCGTCTTAACACCTATTACAATGTCGGGTCCGCAACCAACGTCGACACCTACAAGAGCGGCGTCAGCCCCTACGGTGTCTTCGACATGGCAGGCAATGTCAGTGAGTGGGTGGAGGACGATTTTCTCCCGTACGAGGGCTCCGATGCGCCCGCCGACATCTTTCAGGGCCGGGTCTCGCAGGTGCTCACAACCGAAGACCGCGTGATGAGGATCTCCGACCAGATCCCGGTCAACCGGCACTACAAGGTGCTGCGCGGCGGTTCGTGGAAGGGTGATCCATTCTCCACCGCAGCCTATCACCGCAGTTACGACTGGCCGAACTACGCTTCGGACTTTTTCGGGTTTCGTTGCGCGACCGACGCCGCCGGACCCGTGGCGAGAACCCGATGAGGCACGAGCTTCAGCGCGGCGCGCTTGTCCTGATCGCCGCGCTCTTCGCGTCCCCGGCACCGGCGGCGGTCAACAGCTACCGCTTCTTGCATGTGACGATCGATACGCCCTGGCATATCTTCTTGTTCCTGCTCATGGGCATCTTCGCGCCCTTCGTCCTGATGGTCGTGCTCATGTGGCGCAATTCGCTGCGCAAGCGCGAACAGCCTGATGCATCCGATTCGAGCAAGCCGCCGCAACCGTAATCGCCCGATGCTCCTGTCGTCCCAGATCCCGGGCGCCGCGCGCGCGCGCTCGTTGCTGCGGCGCCTGGCGACGCTCGTCCTACTGGCGGCAGCAGCCATAGTTGCGCCGGCCTACGCGGCCGAGCAGCCGGCGGAGACCAGCGGGGCCCAGGTCTTGCAGTCCTTTGAGCGGGCCGCTGCGGCCACGCCGCAGCCCGATGCCAACGACCGGACGAGGCGTTGGGTGATGTTCGCGCTCGGAGCGCCGCTGCTGATCCTGCTGCTGATCACCGGCTCTCTGGGCATCGCCATGGGGGTCTACGGCAAGCAGGTCTACCTCGCGCACATGGTGTGCGCCGGCTTGAGCGTGACGCTGGCGATCGTTCATGCGATCGTCGGTCTGGTCTGGTTTCGCCCGTTTTGAGCCACTCGGACCCCGGCGACGGGCTCGCGCCGGCGGCGGGACGCTCGCTCGCGGCACTGTACTTCGTCAGCGGAGCAACCGGGCTGTGTTACGAGGTGCTCTGGGCGCGCATGCTTTCGGCGCAGTTCGGCGTGAGCATCTTTGGCATCGCCGCGACCGTCACCGCGTTCATGCTGGGCCTGGGCGCAGGATCGCTGCTCGCGATTGGGCGCCCCGGCGCGATGTCGGCGGCGCGCGCGCTCAAGACCTTCGCGCTGCTGGAGCTGGCGATCGCGCTCTACGCGCTTGCCTTGCCGGCGATCAATGCGGCCGGCGGGCCAGCCTTGGAGTCGCTGGCCCCGCAGCTCGCCTGGTGGCAGTGGTTTGCCATGCAGGGGGCCGTCGCCCTGGTCCTGCTGGCGCTTCCCGCGGCAGCGATGGGCGCCAGTTTTCCCGTCGTGCTGCGTGCCTTCGCCTGGTCGCCGGAGCGACTGGGCCGGGTCTATGGACTGAACTGCCTGGGCGCGGCCACCGGCGCCCTGCTCAGCCTGGTCTTGCTGGCGGCGCTAGGCTGGTCCGATGCCCTGCGTGCGGTCGCCTTGGGCGGATCGCTGGTGGCGGCAAGTGCGTGGCTGCTGAGCCGCGGGGTGTCGCGCCAAATCGAGCCGGCCGTACCGGCGACGCTCGGCGCCGGGCAGCCCACGCGTCTGCCGCGCCAGCTGCTGCTGTCCTACGCCGCGGTCGGCGCTTGCGCGCTGATGCTGGAGATGGCGTGGACCCGCCTGTACGGCATGGTGCTGCTGCGAACGGAGTACGTACTGGCGGTAATCCTCGCCGTTTACCTGCTCGGGACCGCCCTGGGCAGCCTTCTTGCGGCCCGGGCGCACCGCGGGCAATGGCTTGCGGCCGCCGTGCCGCTGGCCGCCTGCGCCTGCACGCTGCTCGGGCTCTGGGCGCTGCCCGCATTTTCCGTGTGGGTGCAGCAGGAACGCTTTGCGTCCCTGTCCTCGGCGCTGCTTTGGCAGGCCCTGGCCCTGGGTCTGTGCACGCTGCCGACGACCGTTGCCCTGGGGGCATGGCTACCAATGCTGGCCCACCGGGGCGATGTCCCCGGTGGCGACCGGTTGCGCGGCGTTGCCCTCTATGGGGCAAACTGCATCGGCGCGGCCGCAGGCGCGCTCTTCACCGTCTTGATCGCTATCCCGGTGTTGGGCACGACGGCGAGCGTTGCCTTGGCGGCGGTGCTGCTGCTCGTGCTGGGCCTCGCGCTTGGCGCCCCGCGTCCGCTGTTCGCCGCCCTTCCCCTGGCCCTTGCCGCGGCCTGGCTGCTGCGCGAATTTCCCGAGCCCAAGCGGATGCTGCCGCAGGCTGCCATGGCCTACGAGCAGCTCGACCGCTACGAAGATGCGCTTACGCTAAACCACGTCACGCAAGCGGCCAACGGCCAGCGCACGCTGCTCACCGACCTGCAGCACATGGACGCCTCGTCGGATCCGGCCGCGGTGCAGATCCAGGCCGATCAGGCCAGGCTTGCCCTGCTGCTGCATCGCGCACCGCGCAGCATCTTGTTTCTTGGCCTGGGGACCGGCATCTCGGCCAGCGGTTCGCTCGCGTACCCGGAGCTCGAACGCACGGCGGTCGAGTTATCGCCCGGCGCGATCGCGGCCGCCCGATCGTGGTTCGTACCCGTCAACCATGACATCACGCAGGGCATGCGCGTAGCGCACGACGATGCCCGGCACTTCCTGGCAGCGAACCGGGAACAATACGATGTGATCGTCGGCGACTTGTTCCACCCCGACCTTGCCGGGATGAGCAACCTGCTGTCGGTCGAGCAATTCCGCCGCGCGCGCGAGCACCTGCGTCCCGAGGGCGTATTCGCGCAATGGATCGCGCTCAACCAGTTCGATCGCGAATCACTGCACACCGTCCTGCGAAGCTTTGGGCAGATCTTTCCCGAGGCGCAGATCTATCTGGACGGCATGCACCTGGCAATGGTCGGTTCGACCTCGCGCCTGCAGGCGGCCGAGACCATGCGGGCGAATCTGGCCGGCCGCAGCGGCGAACAGATCGATGCGGCGACCGGCAAGGAAGGCGCGGCAACCTGGTTGGGGCGCTACTGGGGTCCGATCGCGGCCGGAATCGGGCCGGTGCAAAGCGAGACCCGCCCGGTGATCGAGTATCGACTGCCGCACCTGCGCTACCTGGAGCAGCCGCCCCTGGCAGATATCCTGCTCGAACTGTTGCGTCGGCGTCCGGATCTGGAGACCGCGCGTGCCCAGCTCGCGATAACACCCGACCAGCAAACTTCGTTCGCCAGTGCCTATGTGGCCAGCGAACTGGCCGTGCAATCGTGGCTCGCGTCGATGGCCTCCGACGCGGCGCGCGCGGCCCAGCTCACGCGCCTAGCCTTCGAGACAAACCCGCACGACCACTGGGTCGCGAGTTCCCTGGCCGATGAGCTGTTCGACTCGGCGGCGCAGGGCCATGCCCTGGGCGAGCGCCGCACGCTGGAGCGCATCCTGCGCGTCTATCCCGACCACGTGGAATCGCTGCGCGCCCTGTGGCACCTCGATGGCGCCGGCGCCCAATGGCAATCGAGCCGCGCGTTCGAACGGTTGCGCGAGCTGGCGCCGTTGGATAGCGAGGTGCTCGCAGCGCAGCACGAGCAGGGGCACGGAATGCAGAATGAGAATTGATTGTCGCGCGCCACGCGACGCGCGCCGCCGGCCAGTTCGGCAATTGTCAACGGAACGACAAAAACCCATATCCACCAAGGTAGAGGGCGCTTGAAGGGTCGCGATTGGGGTACGCTTGTCAGGATGTCGTACTCTGCCCAAACTCGCCTGCGTGACATCCCGGTACGGGTTGTCAGGTCCCCCGCAAACGCTGCGGAAGGCGCCAAGCCGGCCGTATTCCATCGCCGGCGCCGCGCGGTTCAGTTGCTTGCGCTGGTGCTCATCGTGTTGGTTCCGACGACGGGATTGTTCCGGATCGATCCGATTGCCGGTGCCCTGGTCGTGCTGAACCGGCAGATCTGGTTTTCGGATTTCTTCTTGTTCTTCGGCCTCTGGATTTTCCTCGCGACGGTAATGGTGTTCCTGTATTCGATCGCGGGAACCGTCTTCTGCGGCTGGGTGTGCCCGCAAAACAGCGTCGCCGAGTGGGCTAATTACCTGACTCGCAAGTTCCTGGGCAAGCGCGCGGAGGTCAGCCTCGACGGGGCGCCGGTGCGCGTGACCGCCTCGAAGGATCGGCTGCTCAACTGGGCGGTGCTCGCGCTGTGCTTTGTCGGCGCTTCGATGATGGTGGCGCTGGTGCCGATGCTGTATTTCTATCCGGTGTCGGCGGTTTGGTCCTTTGTCTCGCTGCGGCCAGACCCGGCGTTGGCCGGGTCCTTGTACTGGATCTACACGGTGTTCGTGCTGATCGTGCTGCTCGATATCACCGTGCTGCGCCATTTCTGGTGCCGCTTCATTTGCGTCTACCGGGTTTGGCAGCATTCCTTCAAGACGCGCCAGACGCTGCATATCGCCTACGATGCAAGCCGTGCGTCGGACTGCCAGGGATGCAACTACTGCGTCAGCAAGTGCTTTATCGATCTCGATCCTCGCAGCACCGACGTCTTTGACAGCTGCATCAATTGCGGCGAATGTGTCGACGCCTGCAATCGCATGCACGAGAAGCAAAACAAGCCGGGCTTGCTGCGATTTGAGTTCGGCGAGCGCGCCGATCACGCGCAAGCGATCGCGTCCAAGCGCAACAACGAGTACTCGCTGCTGGGACGCTCGCGCTGGGCGCTTCCCTTCTCCGTCTTGGGTCTGGCCATGTTTGTCTGGGGCATCTGGAGCTACGAGCCCTACCACCTCTCGGTCGACCACGGCACGGGCGCCGCCGGGCAGGCGATCACCGACTACCAGATCGCGATTGCCAACAAGCAATACCGCGAGGGCAACGTACGCGTACTGGTCACGGGGATCGACCCGCAGAACTATCGTCTGAGCGCGGACGCACTGACGCTCGGACAGGTTCAGCACCAATCGTTGACCTTGTCCATCTCGCCCCAGCTCAAGCACGGCCTGTATCCGGTCCAGATCGAGGTACGGGCGCAGGACGGGTGGGTAGGCCGCTTTCAGTTTCAGCACTTCGCAGGTTGAGCGCTACCGGTGTGCCGAAGGGTTCGGCGCGTCGTACAGGGAGGGATGGAAAAATGAACGAATCGCACAATCGTGGACCATCGCAAGGTGGCAACGGCAGCGACGGCGCCAATGCAAGTGCGCAGTCGAAGGCCGCCAGCCGTGCGCAGGCGACCGGGTTCGAGCACCTGGGTCTTGA
>OKRD01000120.1 GCA_900290335.1 Burkholderiales bacterium
CGGCGCAGCAGGTCGGCGTACTCGCGCTTGACCTCCCCCAGGATCCGCACCCCCAGCCCGGGACCCGGAAACGGGTGCCGGTGCACCATTTCCGCCGGCAGCCCCAGAGCCAAGCCAAGCGCGCGTACCTCGTCCTTGAAGAGCTCTCGCAAAGGCTCCAGCAGCCGAAGGTGCAGCGAGTCCGGCAGGCCGCCGACGTTGTGGTGCGACTTGATGGTCACGGCCTTTTTTGACTTGGCGCCGGCCGACTCGATCACGTCGGGGTAGATGGTCCCTTGCGCCAGCCACTTGGCCTTGGCGCACTTGGCGGCCTGCTGCTGAAACACTTCAACGAACTCGCGCCCGATGATCTTGCGCTTGGTCTCCGGATCGGTGACCCCGGCCAGCTTGCTCAGAAAGCGCTCCGAGGCATCGACGTGGACCAGGTGTAGGCCCAGGTGCCGCTCGAAGGTATCCACGACCTGCTTTGCCTCGTCCCGGCGCAGCAGTCCATTGTCGACAAATACGCAGGTGAGCTTGCGCCCGATCGCGCGGTGGATCAGGACGGCGGCCACCGAGGAGTCAACGCCGCCGGACAGGCCCAGGATGACCTCGTCGCCGTCGACCTGCTCGCGAATTCGCGCCACCGCCTCGCTCACGTAGTCGGGCATGTTCCAGTCGCCGCGGCAGCCGCAGATTTGGCGCACAAACCGCGTCAAGATGGCCTGCCCCTGCAGGGTATGGGTTACTTCCGGGTGAAATTGCACCCCGTAGAAGCGGCGCGTCTCATCGGACATCGCGGCGATCGGGCAACTCTCCGTCGAGGCCATGAGTTGGAACCCCGGGGGCATCTGCTCGACCTTGTCCCCGTGACTCATCCAGACGTTCAGCAGACCCTCGCCGCCCGGCCCCGTGGCATCCTGCAAGCCGTCGAGGAGTCGCGTGTGCCCGCGCGCCCGAACCTGCGCAAAACCGAACTCGCGCTTGACGCCCAGCTGAACCCGGCCACCGAGCTGCTGCGCCATGGTCTGCATGCCGTAGCAGATGCCCAGCACCGGCACGCTCAGCGCAAAGACGACCGCGGGCACCTTGTCGGTGCTTTGCTCGTAGGCCGACTGGTGACTGCCCGACAGGATCACGCCGCGCGGGGCGAACGCGCGGATCGCCTCCGCACTCATGTCGCACGGATGGATCTCGCAGTACACGGCCGCCTCGCGCACGCGCCGCGCGATCAGCTGCGTGACCTGCGAACCAAAATCGAGTATCAGGATGCGATCGTGCTGCATGGGGTTGCGCTATTTCGCCTTGGGGCCAGGGTACGCGCGTTCGAACCCCAAGCTATTCCACCCGGTAGTTGGGTGCCTCCTTGGTGATGCGCACGTCGTGGACATGCGACTCGCGCATGCCAGCATTGGTGATCTCGACAAACTCGGCACGGCGGCGCATCTCGTCGATCGTGCGGCAACCGCAGTACCCCATGCTCGAGCGGACCCCGCCGGCGAGCTGAAAGACGATGGCAACCACGCTGCCCTTGAACGGCACCATGCCCTCGATGCCCTCGGGCACCAGCTTGTCGACGTTGGCCTCGTTGTCCTGGAAGTAGCGCTCCGCGGCGCCGCGCTTCATGGCACCCAGGCTGCCCATCCCGCGGTAGGTCTTGTACGAACGCCCTTCGTACAGCACGAGCTCGCCCGGCGCCTCTTCGGTCCCGGCAAATATGCTGCCCATCATGACGGTCGATGCGCCCGCCGCCAGGGCCTTGGCAATATCGCCCGAATAGCGCACCCCGCCGTCGGCGACGATCGGCACGCCCGAGCCCTCGAGCGCACGCGCGACGCTGTCGATCGCGCTGATCTGCGGCACCCCGACCCCGGCCACGATGCGCGTGGTGCAGATGGAGCCCGGGCCGATGCCCACCTTTACCGCGTCGGCCCCGTGCTCGACCAGCGCCAGGGCCGCTGCCCCGGTGGCAATGTTGCCGCCGATGATGTCGACGTTGGGAAAGTTTCGCTTGATCCAACGCACGCGATCGAGCACCCCCTTGGTATGACCGTGGGCCGTGTCCACCACCACCACATCGACCCCGGCATGCACGAGCGCGGCAACGCGCTCCTCCTCGCTCTCGCCGGTGCCGACCGCGGCCCCGACGCGCAACTTGCCCAGCTCATCCTTGGCCGCCAGCGGGTGCTCGGTGGTGCGCGTGATGTCCTTGACCGTCACCAGACCCCGCAGCAGGTAATCGTGGTCGATCACGACAACCCGCTCGAGCCGGTGACGATGCATCAAGGCCTTGGCTTCCTCGAGCGTCGCGCCTTCGGGGACCGTCACCAGGCGCTCGCGCGGAGTCATGATTTCGCGCACCGGGATGTCCAGGCGGGTCTCGAAGCGCAGATCGCGGTTCGTCACGATGCCCACGACGTGCCCGGTCGAATCGACCACGGGCAGCCCCGAGATCTTGTGGGCACGCGTGACCTCGATCACCTCGCCCACGCGCATCTCGGGGGGGATCGTGATCGGATCGCGCAGCACGCCGGCCTCGTGCCGCTTGACCTTGAGCACCTCGGCGGCCTGCTGGCTTGGCGAGAGGTTTTTGTGGATGATTCCGATTCCGCCTTCCTGCGCCAGCGCGATCGCCAATCGGTGGTCGGTTACGGTGTCCATGGCAGCCGACACCAGCGGAAGCTTCAGCGGGATGCGGCGGGTGAGCCGCGTGCTCAGGTCGGTCTCCCGGGGCAGCACCGACGAATAGGCCGGTACCAGGAGAACGTCATCAAAAGTCAGCGCTTTTTCTTGGAAACGCATGCCCATCCTCTTGACGCAAAAGCGGATTATAGACGCATGCAAAAAGCCCGCCGTCTGCCCGAAATCGTCCGTTTTTCCGGTTTTACCCCCGCGCGATGACCCCTACAATGGTAGGAGTACAACCACGGGCGCTGCGCCTTGCGCCCGCTGTCGATGCAGCGACCACACAAACCGTTGACCGTACCGTGTCCCGATTTCCCGGAGCGTCCATGACATCCAAGCCCTGGCTGGTGGCGGGCGGCACCTTCCCCCTGGCCTTTTTGTTCCTGTTTGCCCTTGCCGGCAGCGCCCACGCGCAGTGGGTCTGGCGCGATACATCCGGGGAAATCACCTACTCGGATTCCCCGCCGCCTGCGGAAGTTATCCGCTCCGATATCCTGCGCCAGCCCTCGGGCGGGGCGCCGGCCACGACCAGCGTTTCCGACGCCACCTCCAGCGCCCCCGACGCCGCCAGCACACCGCCGGCACCCACCGGATCGGCCGGGACGGCCCCGCCCTCGCCGCCTGCGGCGGCGCCGCAAAACGCCCCGGCAAGCAAGCCCGATTCGGCTCCCAAGTCGTTGGCGGAGCAGGACGCCGATTTTCGCAAGCGCTTGGGCGAGCAGCAAAAGGCCGACCAAAAGCAGGCCGAGGAGGACTCGCAGGCAGCCGAGCGCGCGGGCGCCTGCGCCCAGGCAAAGAGCTACCTGGAAATGCTCGAGGGCGGCACGCGCCTGCTGCGCCCCGACGCCAACGGCGATCGCAACTTTCTCGACGACGACCAGCGCGCGGCGGAAATACAAAAGACCCAAGAGACCGTCGCCAAGAGCTGCTAGCGCACGTTGCTCGCGGCAAATGCGCGGAGCCCGGATCCGAGGATCCCATCGCTACGCCGCAGTGGCGCCGCTCGCATCGCTGCGCAGATAGGTCGCCTCCGGAACCACTACCGCGACAAGTACAAAGAGCGCGGCAACCCCGGCCATGATCGCGGCGAAAAACAGGAAGTATGCCGGGCCAACGAGCGCATAGGTCGACACGCGCGCGCTCAAGATGGCGAACACGCCGCGCGTCACCAGCGCCTGACGGGTCACGGCATCCATCAGCTGGACGCGGCCCGTGGCCGCGTCAACCGACTGCACCAGGTAGGTGCCCTCCAAGCGATCCACCTTGTCGCCGGCGCCAAGTACCTCGATGCCGGTTGCGCCCGCAAAATCGATCTTCTGTCCCGCGACCAGGTCCGCCGGGTCGGGCACAGCTAGCCAGGTCGGGCTGCCGGCCTGCAGCGAGGTGACGGCCAAGGGCCGCACCATGAAGTGGTTGACGGCAGCGGTGAAAAGATTGCCGGCGCTAACCGACAGCAGGAACAGCGCCATGATGAGACTCTTCATCGACAGCGGTGCCTGCTTGTAGGAATACTCCAAGCCCGTGATGGAGACCAAGACCTCTCCGGCCGTGAGAATCACGTACGCCACGATCTGCCACCAGACGCTCACCACGCTACCGGCCTGGATGCGCGACTCGATCCAGGCGATTACGACAAACGAGCTGGCCGTGACAAAAAGCCCGGCCCCGATCTTGCGCAGCGGCGTCACGGCGAACACGCGCCCGGCCAGCGGATAGACCAAGTAACTGAACAGCGGCGCCAGGATCAGGATCAGTACGGCGTTGACCGCCTGGATCTGCGCGGGCAACAGGGTGATGCCAAGGCCCAGGTCCTTGTCCATCGATTGCGAACGCGCCTGCAAGGACCAGGTCGTCCCGTTGCTCTGGTCCCACAGCGCCCAGAAGAACGCGATGAACAGGTAGATTGCCAGCAAACGCAGGATCGTCGAGATGCCCTTGGTGGAGAAAACGTCCCGCAGCCAGGCGCGTCCGGCCGGTGCGACCACGGCAAAGCGCCTTCTGCCGATCCAGAACACGACCGTAGCCACGAACATCATCGCTGCCGGCAGGCCAAAGGCGATCGTCGGCCCCTTCGTAGCAAGCAGCAAAGGGCAAAGCAGAATGGATATCGTCGAACCGGCATTGATCGCCAGGTAAAACCAGCTAAACGCGCGCTCGATCAGTTGCTGATTGGCGCTGGTGAACTGGTCGCCAACGTTGGTGGCCACGCAAGGCTTGATGCCGCCGGTGCCAAAGGCGATCAGGAACAAGCCGATCGAGATCATGAGCGGGTCGCGGCCGAGCGCCAAGACCACGCAGCCGGCGCAGTACGCCAAAGAGAAGGCGATCACCGTTCGAAACTTGCCCCAGAAGACATCCGAGACCACCGCACCCAGCAGGGGGAAGAAGTAGGCCCCGGACTTGAACAGCGACACCCAGGTCGTGGCCAGCGCCTCCCCAAAGTGCATCGATTGCACCAGGTACAGGGCCAAGATGGAATTGATGCCGTAAAAGCAAAAGCGCTCCGCGAACTCGTTGGCGACGATGAACGGGATGCCCGTCGGCATGCGTGCGGTGGAACGATCGGTCACGCAAGGATCCTTGTGCCGGCGCTCGCGCCTGCTACTCGGGGGCCGCCGCGTCGCGCAAGGAATGCCGCTGCAGGCGATGCGCGCACGCTCGCGCGGCCGCCTGCGGGCCAGCCGTCACGGCCGTCCCGCGGGCGTGCGCCGGCGCACGTCCTTGGCAGCGGCACGCAGCCGGCGCGCCTGCTTGGGATCGATCTGCAGCGGCCGGTAGATCTCGATCAGGTCGCCATCGCGCACCTGCGCATCCAGGCTGCAGCGCCGGTGGAATATGCCCACCTCGAGCACTCGCGAACGCAATTCGGGCAACGCCTCGAGCAAGCCGGAGCGGTCGATCGCGGCCTGCACCGATGCCCCGGCCTCTACCGCGACCGGGACCTCCCACTGGTGCTGGGCCAGGGCATAGACGACCGTGACGCGGATCCGATCAATCGCCGACATGTCCGTACAGATCCTGCGCGCGCGCCGCAAAGGCATCGATCAGCGAGTTGGCCACCCGTTCGAACACCGGCGCAATCGCCCGCCCCAGCAGTCCGGCGGCGAAGCGATAGTGCAGTTCGAGCGTGACCTTGCAGGCGTCTTCCCCCAGCGCGCGAAAAGTCCATTCTCCGCGCAATTCGCGAAACGGTCCATCGATCAAGGTCAGGACGATCGATTCGGGAAAACGGTGCGCATTGCTGGTCGTGAAGTGGCTGCGCACGCCCAGGTAGGCGATCTCGATGCGCGCCTCGAGGATGTCCTCGCGCGTTTGCGGCCGCACGCTGCTCGCCGCGCACCAGGGCAAAAAGCGCGGGTACAGGGCGACATCGTGCACCAGCGCGAACATCTGTGCGCTGCTGTAGGGAACGATTACGGAACGATGGACGCGGTGCATGGCAATCGGTTGTTACACTCGATTCTATCGAGCCTCGTCGCACGGCCATCATGTCGATCACCCAAAATCGCAAGGCAACGCATGAATTCCACGTCGAGGAGCGATTCGAAGCGGGCCTGGTCCTGGAAGGCTGGGAGGTCAAGAGCATCCGCGCCGGCCGGGCGCAGATCAACGAGGCCTACGTCGTGGTCCGCGGCAGCGAGCTCTTTCTCCTGAACGCGCACATCGGCACGCTGCCGACCACCTCGACACACGTGCATGCCGAGCCAACCCGTACCCGCAAGCTGCTGCTCCGGGCCGAGGAGATCCGCCGGTTGATCGGCAAGGTCGAGCGAGCGGGCTACACGCTGGTGCCGCTCGATCTGCACTTCTTGCACGGCCGGGTAAAACTCTCTCTAGGCCTGGCCAAGGGCAAGCGCCAGTTCGAAAAACGGGCGGCCGAGCAGGAGCGCGACTGGAAGCGCGAGCAAAACCGCCTGCTCAAGCAGCGCTCGAAGTAGCCCCCCGCGCGCGCCCGCGGCGCCGCGGGCGCGCCGCCGATTACCGGGCAGCGGCAATGCGCCGCCAGGTGTCGACCACCGAGTCGGGGTTGAGCGAAATCGAACCGATTCCCTGCTCCACCAGCCAAAGGGCGAAATCGAGGTGGTCGGAGGGACCCTGGCCGCAGATGCCCACGTACTTGCCCTTGCTGCGGCAGGCGGAGATCGCCCGGGCGATGAGCCAGCGCACCGCCGGATCGCGCTCGTCGAATTCTTCGGCGACCAGTCCCGAATCCCGATCCAGGCCCAGGGTGAGCTGGGTGAGGTCGTTGGAGCCGATGGAGAAGCCGTCGAAGTACTCGAGAAAATCCTCGGCCAGCACGGCGTTGGAGGGCACTTCGCACATCATGATCACGCGCAGGCCATTCTCGCCGCGGCGCAGCCCATGCGCCGCCAGCAGCTCGGTCACCCGCCGGGCCTCGCCCAGCGTGCGCACAAACGGTACCATGAGTTCGACATTGGTGTAGCCCATCGTGTTGCGCACGCGCTTGAACGCCTCGCATTCGAGCTCGAAACAGCCGGCAAAGCTGGGTGCGATGAAGCGCGAAGCCCCGCGAAAACCCAGCATCGGGTTCTCCTCGTCGGGCTCGTAGCGGGTGCCGCCGATGAGCTTCTTGTATTCGTTGCTCTTGAAGTCCGACAGGCGCACGATCACCGGCTTGGGCCAAAATGCGCTGGCAATCATCGCCACCCCCTCGGTCAGGCGGCCAAGAAAGAAATCGCGCGGATTACCGTAGCCGTAGGCGAGCTTCTCGACCGCTCGCTTGAGCGCATCGTCGAGGTTCGGATAGTCGAGTACGGCCTTGGGGTGCACACCGATATGGTTGTTGATGATGAATTCCAAGCGCGCCAGGCCAACACCGGCGTTGGGCAGGGACTGGAAATCGAAGGCGAGCTGCGGGTTGCCGACGTTGAGCATGATCTTCACATCGACCTTCGGCAGCGAGCCGCGCTGCACCGTCTCGGTTTCGACTTCCATCCGGCCCGCGTAGATCATGCCGGTATCGCCCTCGGCGCAGCTCACGGTCACATCCATGCCGTCGGTCAGGCGCTGGGTCGCATCGGTGCAGCCGACCACGGCCGGAATACCCAGCTCGCGCGCGATGATCGCGGCGTGGCAGGTGCGTCCGCCGCGGTCGGTGACGATGGCCGCCGCGCGCTTCATCACCGGCTCCCAGTTCGGGTCGGTCATTTCGGTCACCAGGATGTCGCCGTTTTGCACCAACCCCATCTGCGAGGCATCGCGCACCACGCGGACCTTGCCCACGCCGATCTTCTGGCCGATCGCGCGGCCGGTCATCAATACCGCGGGGGCCGGCCGGTCCTTGGGCGCCTTCAGGCGATAGCGCAGCTGCGTTTCGTCCTGGGCGCGCGACTTCACCGTTTCCGGCCGCGCCTGCAGGATGTACAACCTGCCGTCGACCCCGTCCTTGCCCCACTCGATGTCCATGGGACGGCCGTAATGCTGCTCGATGGTCACGGCGTAACGAGCCAGCTCCAGCACCTCCGAGTCGGTGAGCGAGAACCGGTGGCGCTGGGCGTCCTCGACGTCCACCGTCTTGACGTGGCGCCCGTCATCGTCGCCCGCCGGCTGGTAGATCATCTTGATCAGCTTCGAGCCCAGACTGCGCCGGACGATCGAGAACTTGCCCGCCGCCAGCATAGGCTTGTGCACGTAAAACTCGTCGGGGTTGACCGCACCCTGGACGACGGTCTCGCCCAGGCCGTAATTGGAGGTCAGGAACACGACGCCCTGGAATCCGGACTCGGTGTCGAGCGTGAACATGACGCCCGCAGAGCCCAGATCGCTGCGCACCATGCGCTGCACCCCGGCCGACAGGGCCACTTCGTCGTGGGTAAAACCGTGGTGCGCGCGGTAGGAGATCGCGCGGTCGTTGTACAGCGAGGCGAACACCTCGCGCATGCGCGCCAGCACGGCATCGACACCCACGACATTGAGAAACGTCTCCTGCTGACCGGCGAACGAGGCCTCCGGCAGGTCCTCGGCGGTGGCGCTGGAGCGTACCGCCACCGAGATCACCTGCTCGCCTGCGGCGAGCGCGCGATAGTGCTCGCGCACCGCCGCTTCGAGCGCTGCCGGGATCTTGCCGGTTGCGACCCATTGCCGGATTTCCTGCCCGGCCTCGGACAAGGCGCGGACATCGCTGACATCGACATGGGCCAGCCGGGCCGCGATGCGCTCGCGCAGGCCGTTGGCGCGCAGGTATTCGCGGAAGGCGTGGGCCGTGGTGGCAAAGCCGTCGGGCACGCGAATGCCATGTTCGGCCAGCAGGCCCAGCATTTCGCCCAGGGAGGCGTTCTTGCCACCGACACGCTCGACGTCCGCCATGCGCAGCTTGCGCAGGGGAATAACCAGTTCCGCGCTATCCCTATCCATGAGACCTCCAAATCGCGCCGCTGCGCCGGCCGTCGACCATCGCCAGCCCGTCACCGTTTGCGCCCATCCGCAGCGTCGCGAGCGCGCTGCCGGGCTGTGCCAAAATCGGGCCATTCTACCTGCTTGCCAAAGTCTTATATATGACTTCGCATACGCAATCCCCGACCGCGCAGCAGCGCGACGTCTTTTACGTCTCCGACGGTACCGGGATCACTTCCGAGACCCTGGGACACAGCGTCCTGGCCCAGTTCGACTGCGTGCGGGTGCACGCGCACCGCATGTCCTTTCTCGATACCCGCGAAAAGGCGCTCGATGCGGTCGCCCGCATCAACGAGTCCAATCGCCGCCACGGGCGCCGGCCGATCGTCTTCTCCACCCTGGTCGACCCGGCGATCAACGCAATCCTGCACACCGCCGACGCCTTTTTGCTGGACCTGTTCGAGACCTTTGTGGTTCCGCTCGAGCAGGAGCTGGGCTGCAAGTCCACCCACACGATCGGGCGCTTTCACAACATCGCGGACTCGCATACCTACAAGAACCGCATCGAGGCCATCGGCTACGCGCTGGCGCACGACGACGGACAGTCGGCGGCCGAGCTGCAGCGGGCCGACGTGGTCCTTATCGGCGTCTCGCGCAGCGGCAAGACACCGACCAGTCTGTACCTGGCAATGCAGTACGGAGTCAAGGCCGCGAACTACCCGCTGATACCGGAGGACTTCGAGCGCGGCGCGCTTCCCGGCGCGCTCAAGGTGCACCGCCACAAGCTCTTTGGCCTGTCCATTGCTCCCGAGCGTCTCGCGGAGGTGCGCTATGAGCGGCGCCCGAGCAGCCGTTATGCCTCCCTGGAGAACTGCCGCTACGAGGTCGAGCAGGCCGAGCGCCTGATGCGCCTGGCCGGCATACGCTGGCTGTCGACGACGACCAAGTCGATCGAGGAAATCGCGGTCACCGTGCTGCAGGACTTCTTGGGCGAGCAGGCCGAATAGCCTAGCGCCCCTGCTGCGCCGCCGCGCGGACTTCGCGCCCGGGCCGCGTGCGCCGCGGCCGGCAACTAGCGGGGGGGCGCGTCCTGCACAAGATGGAATTGCACCTGGACCGCGTCGTCCAGGGTGGAGGTATCCGCCCATTCGCCCTGCCCGACCTGGAAGAAGAGCCGCGATACGGTGAAAGTGCCATCAAACGAGCGCCCCCCGGCGCCGCTAGCCGTGGTGAACGCCACGGGCACGGAAACGCTACGACCTTTGAGGGTAAAGGCCCCCGTGGCGACGTACTGGCCGTCGCCGCGCGCGTGAA
Organism: Burkholderiales bacterium; assembly: GCA_900290335.1. Taxonomy (GTDB): domain Bacteria; phylum Pseudomonadota; class Gammaproteobacteria; order Burkholderiales; family Burkholderiaceae_F; genus GJ-E10. Next base: position 10,333 of record OKRD01000120.1, read on the forward strand.
ATTCCTTGGCCTCGAAGCTTGCCTGGGGATAGTGGGCAGCATCCAAGAAGCTCTCCCCGCGCAGCAGCTCGTTGGCCGAATTGGCGCCGGCGTCCACCGAACCGACGGCAACGCGCACGCGCACCGCCCCCGCTTGGGGCCGGCCGGGGTCAAAGTCGACCTCGGCCACGAAGTTGCCAAATGCTCCTTGCAGGGGCACCCCCATCTGGGAGGCGGTGAAGCGGATCGCGCCGGCCGCCGCCGCAGCAGGCGCACTCGTAACGGCGCCCGCCGCCGCCACGGCCAGCAGGAGGTACAACAGGCGCATCCGCCGAGTCTGCCGCATGGTCAGCTCAGCGGATGTTCGTGCGCCTGCAGCGCGCGCGTTGCGCCCTGCGCCTGCACGTCGCGCCAGGCCAGCCCGCGGTAGGGTTGGGCCGCGTCCCAGGGCAAGGGAAGGTGCTCGGTACCGGGTCCCGGTGCCGGCAGGGGAAAGATCAGCGACGCCGCCGCGTGGTGCTCGATGCGTCCCGTGCGGTGATGATGCTCCTGGTGAATGTGTCCGTAAAAGACGCTGACTTGCGGAAACGCATCGAGCAGCTCGAGTGCGCGAGCGCCGTCGCGCGTCGTCCATCCCCATTGCGGCTGCAGTGCAAACAGCGGCCGATGGGTGAGAATCACGATGGGCGCGTCCTTGGGTCTGGCCAGCAGATCCCGCTGCAGCCAGGCAAGCTGCTCCTCGCCGATGGCGCCGCCCGGATCGGAGACGTTGTCCAGCGCGACGAAATGGACGCCCTTGTGGTCGAAGGAGTAGAACGTCGGCCCGAACGTCTCGGTAAAGGCCTCGCCCCGGTCGACGGATGCGTCGTGTTCGCCGGCCAGAAAGCGGATGTTGCGAACGCGCAGCGCGGCAACCTGCTCGCGAAACTGGGCCATGCGCTCGCGCCGTACCTTGGCGTCGAGCGTCAGGTGCGTGAGGTCGCCCGTGAAAACGATGAAGTCCGGATCCACCGGCAAGGCATTTACCGCATCGATCGCCCGGGGCAAGGTGCCGCGCGCGTCCGGATTGGCCGCTCCGCTGTATCCCCAATGGGTATCGGAGAGCTGCACAAAGAAAAAATCCGGGGTTGCCGGGCCGCCGGCGCCGGGGGCGGCACACGAGGCAAGTCCGATCCCGGAGGCGTACACGACGCCTCCGTAGCCCGCGAGCCGCAGGAAGGATCGCCGATCCCGCGAGCCGCAGGAAGGATCGCCGATCAATGGCTGTACGCATGTTGGTCTCCCGATGGCAGAAGTGATTACCCATGCAATACTGCCGCGGTGGCCGAGTCATTCCCGCAATTCGGCACTACGCAAGAAAGTTGCTTTTTCGCGCACTCCGGGAATATTTCGCATCCTTGGGCGGTATCTGGTATCTGGGAAGACTGTGGCACAAGACCCATCCGAAACGCGTACGCGCAGCGAGCGCTTTGCGCTGCTCGCCCTGCCGCACCTCGATGCCGCCTTCAACCTGGCGCGATGGCTGGTACGCAGCGAGGAGGATGCCTGCGACGTGGTGCAGGACTCGTATTTGCGCGCCTTCCGCGCCTTCGACGGACTGCGCGGCGACATCATCCGCCCGTGGCTATTGGCGATCGTGCGCAATACCTCGCTGAGTTTGCTGGCTCGCCGGGGCGAGCGGGCCAAGGAGGTGCCATATGTGGAGGACGAACACGATGAGCCCGATCGACAGGCCGACCCGGAGCTCATTGCGATGCGCACGCAGGAACGAGGCCGGCTCGATGCTGCGCTGCGCAAGCTACCGGTGGAGTTCCGCGAGGTGATCGTGTTGCGCGAATTGCAGGAGCTGTCGTACCGCGAGATCGCCGAGGTTCTTGCCGTCCCCGCGGGCACGGTCATGTCGCGGCTGTCGCGGGCCCGATCCCGGCTCGCGACGATCTTGCAGCAGGATTGACCGGGTGCAGCGATGACGCGATGTGACGACGTGAAGGAGCTGCTGCCGCTGGCCGCAGACCGCGAGCTCGATCCCGGCGCCTTCGATACGCTGCAGGCGCATCTCGCGTCCTGTCCTGCGTGTCGCGCGCGGCTGCGGGAGCTGGACCTCGTTCGCCAGGCCATTGGGCACACGGCGACGCGCTTTGCGGCTCCCGCGCTGCTGCGCCAACGCATAGAGGCGCAAATCGGAAAACAGCGCGACGCGCCGCGCATCGAGTACGGTGGCGATCGCTGGGGCTGGGTGGGGCGCTTCGGCGGCTGGATCGCTGCCGCTGGCCTGGCGCTGGTACTGTTGTCGCTGCAGCTGCGCGAACCGCTGGCCGGGCGCGCAGTCGACGAAGCCTTCATCGACAGTCATGCTCGCGCGCTGCTCACCGATCACACGATCGACGTGGCCTCCTCCGATCGTCACAGCGTCAAGCCGTGGTTTCGCGGAAAACTCGAGTTCTCACCACCGGTCGTCGACCTCGGTGGCCAGGGCTTCGAGCTTCTCGGTGGCCGCGTCGATTACGTGCAGCGGCGCACGGTCGCGGTCTTGGTCTACCGGCGCCGCCAACACGTGATCGACGTGTTTGTCTGGCCGCGCCCCTATGGCGCAGCGGCCAGCAAGGACACCGGCGGCGCCGTCCGCGAAGGCGCAGTCGCGCTCGGCTACCGGGAAGTGCGCTGGGCCGACGACACCATGGACTACGTTGCGATTTCCGATATCGATCGCGCGGATCTGCAGGAACTGGCGCAGGATTTCCAGCAGAGCCTGCGTGCCGCCGCCGGAGGCTAAGGAGACCCGCGGCGGCGCCGACACCGCAACCGGCCCTGGGCCGGCGCGCTCGCCGGCCCAGGGCATCACCTCAGGCGCAGGCGCTCGAACAGGCACACGGCGGCAGCGGCGGCGACGTTGAGCGATTCGACGCAATTGCTGGTCGGAATCCGCAGCCGTTGACGGCACACCGCCAGCGCCTCGGCCGACGGACCGCGCCCTTCCGCGCCGAAGATCCAACCCATCGGACCGCGGGAGAACGCATGCTCCCACAGGGACGGGGCATCGTGCGCCACTGCGGCGACCCAGTTCCCGTCCAGGGCCGCCGGCAATTGCGCCGCGCTAACCCGCTCGTGCAGACCGATACGAAAATGCGCACCCATGCCGGCGCGCAGCACCTTGGGCGCCCACAGCGAGGCCGTGCCGGCCGAGGCCAGCACGTGCCCGACGCCGGCCGCAGCCGCGGTGCGGATCACGGCCCCGACGTTTCCCGGATCCTGCACGCCATCCAAGTAAACCAGATCGGCGCCGGCATGCCGCGGCAGTGGCGCATCGGGAATCGGCAGCACGAGCAGCAATCCGGCGCCCTGCTCGACCGGCGCGAGCCGCTCGTACAGCGCGGCGGCCAGTTCGTAGCGCGCCACCGTGGGCGGAAATTGCTCCAGGAGCGCTTCGAGCTGCGGCGCAGCGGCACCGCGCCGCAGGACGATCGCGTCGACCCGCGCCGTCGCGGCGATCGCCGCCTGCGCCAGGTGGATGCCCTCGGCCAGTGTCTGTCCCGATGCTCTGGCCGCACGCGGCGTGGTCGCGATACGCAGCCAGCGGCGAAACGCCGGGTTGGCATCGGAGGCGATGGCCTTCACCTGGCGCGCACCTGGAAGAGTTGCATTGCCTCGCGCACCGGGGCGAAGGACTGCCGGTGGATCGGACAGGGCCCGAGCGCCTGCAGCCGCTCGCGGTGCGCGCGGGTCGGATAACCGAAGTGCTGCCCAAACCCGTAGGCCGGATACTGCGCATCGATCTGGCGCATCAGCGCATCGCGGTGCGTCTTGGCCAGGATCGAGGCGCACGAGATCGCCGGTTCGGACGCATCGCCGCCGACGATTGCCCGCGCACCGATCGCCAGCCGCGGCAGCCGGTCACCATCGATCAGCGCGAAGTCGGCCGCCGGCGAGAGCGCCTCCAGCGCGCGCCGCATGGCGAGCAGGCTGGCCTGGAGGATGTTGAGCGCATCGATCTCCTCGACGCTCGCGCTGGCCACGGCCCACGCCAGGGCCCGCTCGCGCACCTGCTGCGCGATCCGCTCCCGCCGTGCGGGCGAGAGCTGCTTGGAGTCGCGCGCGCCACCGATGAGCCACCGCGGGTCGAGAATCACGGCGGCAGCAACCACCGGTCCGGCCAGCGGGCCGCGTCCGGCCTCATCGACCCCGGCAACGTACCGCGGCCGGGCCGCAGCGGGGCCGGCGGCATCGACTTGTGGATCATCCATAGCTAGCGGGCCCGCGCCTGGGCGATGGTGTGCAAGATCGCCTCGGTTGCCAGCGACGGGGTATCCCGGCGCAACGCTTCGTGTAGGGCGCAAAAGCGCTCCTCCAGGCGATGCTGCCCGCTGGCATCCTCGAGCACGGTCAGCAGCTGGCGGGCAAGCGCCTCGCCGGTTGCCTGCTCCTGCAGCAGCTCCGGCACCAGGGCTTCCCCGGCCAGGATGTTCGGCAGACCGACCCACGGCAGATAGCTGCCGATGCGCCGCATGATCCAGGCCGAAAACATGGGCACCCGGTAGGCGATCACCATCGGCCGCTTGTACAGCGCGGCTTCGAGCGTTGCGGTGCCGCTGGCCACCAGCACACCGTCACAGGCCTCCAGGCACTCATGGGAGCGGCCGCCGATCAGGGCGAGGCGATCGCTTGCGCTCGGGGTGCACGTGTGCTCACGGATCCGCTGCAGCAAGGGTTGCAGGCCGGGATCGGCCACGGGCAGCAGGAAACGGGCGCCGGGCAGACTCACCGTCAGCCGGTTGGCGGCGGCGAAGAAAGCCGCGGCAATGCACTCGATCTCGGCGCGCCGGCTCCCCGGCATCAGGCAAATCAGCTGCTGCTCGGCCGCGTAGCCGAGCCGGCGGCGCGCCGCGGCCCGATCGGGCCGCATCGGAATGGCGCTGGCCAAGGGATGCCCGACGTAGGTGGCGGCAATCCCGGCCCGGTCGTAGATCGCCTGTTCGAAGGGAAAGACAAGCAAGATCCGATCCGCCGCCCGGCGTATTCGCTCGATGCGCTCCGCGCGCCAGGCCCAGATCGAAGGACTCACATAGTGGATGGTGGGCACGCCGCGGCGGCGCACGGCCGTCTCCAGGGCGAGGTTGAAGTCCGGGGCGTCGACACCGACCAGCGCAGCGCAGGAGCCGGCGCGCAAGCGCTGCGCCAGGCGCCGGCGCAGCCACAGCAAGCGCGGCAGCTCGCTCAGCACCTCGACGTACCCGCGCACCGACAGCTCGCGCACGTGGTGCCATGCGCGGCAGCCGGCGGCGATCATCCGGTCGCCGGCAACGCCTGCCGTGCGGTAGGGTGGCACGTGTCGCCCAAGCGCTTCAATCACCGGCGCGGCCAGCAGGTCCCCGGAGGGTTCGCCGGCGACAAACGCGATGCAGGCGCCGTCCTCGGTCAACGAATGATGCCTCGACCAGGAAGTGCCAGAAAATCGGCCAGGACGCGCAGCGGGGCCGCCTGGTCTTCGGGCAGCTCCGCGACGAGGTCATCGAGCGCGGTGCGCGCCTCGGCCAGCGGCCGGTTTTCCCGGTACACGATCCGGTAGGCGCGCCGCAGCGCGGCGATGCTCTCCTCGGGGAAATCGCGCCGCTTGAGGCCCTCGACATGGATCCCGTGGGGACGCGCCGGGTAGCCGCTGCAGATCATGAACGGCGGCAGATCCTGGATCAGGACCGAGCCCCCGCCGCACATGGCGTGCGTGCCGATGCGCACAAACTGGTGCACCGCCGCGGTTCCGCCGACGACGGCCCAGTCATCGACGCACACGTGCCCGGCGAGCTGCACCCCGTTGGCAATGATCGTGTGGTTGCCGATCACGCAGTCGTGGGCAAAATGCACGTAGCCCATGATCCAGTTGTCTGATCCGACGCGGGTGACGCCGCCGCCTTGCACCGTACCGGTGTTGATCAGGCAGTATTCGCGGATCGTGTTGCCGTCGCCGATGACGAGCTGCGTGTCCTCGCCGCCGTACTTCTTGTCCTGCGGCACGCTGCCGATGGAGCTGTACGGGAAGATGCGGTTGTTGCGCCCGATGGTCGTGTTGCCGGCCAGCACCACGTGCGAGCCGACGTCGGTCCCGGCGCCCAGGCGCACGCCGCCGCCGACAATGCTGAAGGGACCGATGCGCACGTCCTCGGCGAGCTGCGCCTTCGGATCGACGATCGCGCTCGCGTGTACCCGCGCCATCAGCCCGCTCCGGGGGCCGATGGCTTGCCGGCCTGCGCATCGATGAAGCGGTAGGCGCACATCAGCTCGGCCTCGCACACCAGCTGCCCGTCGACCAGCGTGCGGGCCGCGAACTTGGCCACGCCGCGCATCTCGCGCTCGAGCGTGACCTCGTGGCGCAGCTGGTCGCCCGGGATCACCGGGCGCTTGAAGCGCGCCTTGTCGATTCCGGCAAAGTAGTACAGCCCGTTGTCCTGCGCCTTGTGCCCGGCGCTGACGAAGGACAGGATCGCTGCGGCCTGCGCCATCGACTCCAGGATCAGCACCCCTGGCATGACCGGGTAATGCGGGAAGTGCCCGGAAAATACCGGCTCGTTGGCCGATACGTTCTTGATCGCAACGATGCGCTTGCCGACCTCGAGCTCGAGCACCCGGTCGACCAGGATGATCGGGAAGCGGTGTGGCAACAGGGAAAGAATTTCGCGGATGTCCATCATGGATTGGGTTCCGAGTGGTTATCGCGGTGGTCGCCCTCCCCCTCCGCGGCGTCGCGGGCGGCAGGCCCCGCTAGTTGCCTTTCCAGGCGTCGAATTCGATCGCGCAGCTCCACCAGGTGACGAATCAGCGCCGCGTTGCGCTCCCAGTCGCGATTGCGCATCATGGGGAACACGCCAGTATAGAAGTCGGCCTCGTGCAGGCTGCGGGAGACCAGGGTACCGGCACCGACGATCGTGCCGTCGGCGATGGTGAGGTGGCCGTGAATCATGGCGGCACCGCCCAGCTGGCAGTTGCGGCCGATGATCGCGCTGCCGGCAATCCCGACGCAGCCGGCAATGGCCGTATGCGCACCGATGCGACAATTGTGTCCAATCTGGACCTGGTTGTCGATCTTGACGCCGTCGCCGATGACCGTATCGCCCGCGGAGCCGCGATCGATCGTGGTATTCGCGCCGATCTCTACGTCGTCGCCGATCTGGACGATGCCGGACTGGGGGATCTTGATCCAGCGGCCGCGATGGGACGCAAAGCCAAAGCCGTCCGCACCGATCACCGCGCCGGAATGGACGATGCCGTGCTGCCCGATGCAGCAGCCGTGGTACAGCCGTGCGCCGGCATGCAGACGCGTGCCCGATCCCACCCTTGCGCCCGGACCCAGCACGCAGCCCGGCCCGATCCAGGCGCCCGCCTCGACCACCGCCGCTTCGCCGATCACCGCGCAATCGTCCACCCGCGCGCTCGGATCGACGCGGGCGCCACTAGCGATGACCGCACTGGCCGCGCGGCCGGCAACGACCGGCTCCGGCGGGGCAAGCGCCTGGGCCGCATAGGCGAACCAGGCGTACGGCGCCTCGCAGACGATCAGTGCGCCTGGTGCTCGCCCCTTGGGAAAGATCTCCCGGCTTGCCGCGCCCGCTAGGACCAATGCACCGGCCGCGGTTTGCAGCGCCTGCTGGCGATAGCGGGGATTGGCGAAGAAGGCCAGATCGGCCGGTTGTGCCGTTTCGAGACTGGCGACGCGCTCGATACGGACCGCCGCATCGCCGAGCAGCTGGGCAGGCAGCTGTCCCTCGGCCAAGCTCGCAACCGCTTCGAACAGGTCGGATACGGTGCGCGCCAAGGCCATCGGCTTACTTTGCGCTGTCGAGCGTCTTCAACACCTTGTCGGTGACATCTGCCCGTGGACCGACGTACACCGCATCTTGCAGTATCACGTCGTATTTCTCCTGCTCGGCGAGCTGACGCACGATGCGCTGGGCACGCTCGAGCAGCGATTGCAGCTCCTCGTTCTTGCGCTGATTCAGGTCTTCCTGGAATTCGCGGCGACGGCGCTGAAATTCGCGGTCCATCTCCTGCAGCTCGCGCTGCTGGCGCGCGCGGTCGGCCTCGGAAAGAACCGGGCTGTCCTTGTCGAGCTTGTCGGCCGTTGCCTTGAGCTTGGCGCCGAGCTCTTGCAGCTCCTTGTCGCGCTTGGCAAATTCCTGGGTCAATCGCGCCTCGGCGGCCTTGGCCGCGGCCGATTCGCGCATGATGCGCTCGGTGCTTACGAAACCGATCTTCAGCTCGTCCGCACGCGCGCCCGGCGCCAGAGCGACCAAGAGGCAGGGAATAAGGCCCGACGCGAGCCACAAGGTACGTCTCATCGATGACCCTTCGACAGCTGAAGGGGCAATTCTGCCATAGCGGCGCTCGCCTTGGCAGCCCGGGTCTAAAAGCCCGTTCCGATCTGGAACTGGAACCGCTGAACCAGGTCGCCGGGCTGACGGTGGATCGGGAAGGCCAGGCTCAGCTTGAGCGGGCCGATGGGGGAGATCCAGGCGATGCCAAAGCCCGTGGAATAGCGCAGATCGGAGATCAGGACCGTCTCGTCCGCACCCCAGACGTCGCCGGCATCGACGAAGACCAGCGCACGCAGGGACCGATCGGCCCCCGGCAATGGTGCCAGCGCCTCGACGGAGCCGTTCATTTCCCGGGTGCCGCCGAGCGGGTTGCCGTTGGTGTCGCGCGGGCCCAGGGTTCCGGCCTCAAAACCGCGGACGCTGCCGATGCCGCCGGCATAGAAGTTTTTGAAGATCGGGAAGGTCTCTCCGCTGTAGGTATTGCCGTAGCCCACCTGCCCGTTAAAGGCCACGGTGAAGCGGTTGGTCAGCGGCAGGAACTGCTGGTACTGGTAGGTCGCCTTGTAGTACTGCAGGTCCAGCGCGGGCGTTCCCACCTCGAGGAAGGCGCGTTGGTAATTGCCGCGCGTCGGGGCGATGACGTTATCGCGGTTGTCCCGGGCCCAGCCCGCAGTGGCGATGAGGCCGGCGGCGGTGTTGCCGAACTGATTGACGTAATCGATGTACCGCAAGGGGCTGAAGGTGCTCAGCGTGATGTCGTTCTCCTCGATCCCCAGGCCGAGAAACACGGTATCGAACTCGGTGAACGGCACCCCAAAGCGTTCCGAGAAACCCTTGGTGCCGATGTCGACCGTGGCCAGGTTCAAGCGCGAGAGATTGGACCGGCGTTCGTAGACCTCGTCCGTGCGGCTGATCCCGTCCTGCGTCATGTACGGGTCGACGTGCGTCAGCGCTACGGTTCGGGTCGCGTAGCTCGTGTTGACCTGGATGCCGACCGCGTGTCCGGTTCCGAAGACGTTTTGCTGGGTATAGGAGCCGCTGAGCACCAGGTGCTCGGTACTGCTGTAACCGGCGCCGGCCTGGATCGTGCCGTTGGGCTTTTCCTTGACCGTGTAATTGACGTCGATCTGGTCCTGGGTGGCGGGAACCGCCGGCGTCTCGACCTCCACCTTCTCGAAGAACCCCAGCCGGTCGATGCGGTCCCGCGACAGGCGCACCTTGTCCGCGTCGTACCAGGCCGATTCGAACTGGCGGATCTCGCGGCGGATCACCTCGTCGCGCGTGTGCGTGTTGCCGATGATGTTCACGTGGCGCACGTAGGCGCGACGGCCAGGGTCGATCAAGAAGGTGAAGGCGACCTCGCGCTTTTCCTTGTTCGCCTCCGGAACAGGACTGGCGGTGGCAAAGGCATACCCCAGAACGCTCAGTCGANNTCGCAGTCATGCGCTCGCCGCTATAGATGTCGCCCGGCTTGACGTCGATCATCTTCGTGAATTCCTCGTCCAGGCCCAGCGTTTCGCCGGCCAGCTTGACGCCGGAGATGGTATAGCGCTCGCCTTCGACGAGATTGATCGTTATGTAGATGTCCTTCTTGTCCTCGCTGATCGTAACTTGCGTCGATTCGATGTTGAAGTCCAGATACCCGCGCGCCAGGTAATACGAACGCAAGGTCTCTTCGTCGGCCTGCAGCTTCTGCCGCGCGTACTTGTCGTGATTGGTGTACCAGGTGAACCAGCCCGGGGTGGTGAGCTCCATCTGCTCGCGCAGGGTCGAATCCGAAAACACCCGATTGCCGGTAAATTGGATCGCACGGATCTTGGCCACCTCGCCCTCGTCGATGGCGATCGATATGTTGACGCGGTTGCGCTCGACGGGCGTAACCGTCGTCGTCACCTTGACGCCGTACAGGCCCCGGGTGAGGTACTGGCGCTTGAGCTCCTGTTCGGCTCGATCCAGCAGCGAGCGGTCGTACACCCGCGCCTCGGTAAGACCGACTTCCTTGAGCGACTTCTTGACGGTGTCCTTGTCGAATTCCTTCATCCCGGAGAGCTCGACAGCCGCGATCGACGGACGTTCCTCGACGTAGACGATCAGCACGTCGCCTTCGGCTTCGATCCGGATGTCCTTGAAGAGCCCGGTCTGGTACAGGGCGCGCACGGCCGCGATGCCCTTGAGCGAGTCGTACCGGTCGCCGACGTGCACCGGCAGGTGGCTAAAGACCGTGCCGGTCTCGGTGCGCTGAACGCCCTCCACCCGTATGTCGCGGATTACGAACTCCTCGCCAAGCGCGGAACCCGCACCGCCGACAAAAGCCGCCAGAATTGCGGCACGCAAACGCTGCGCACCGCCGAACTTTTTGAAAGTACGGCGCATGAAACCAAAACCCGTTGCGATTCGTTTTCGTTCCGACCGACGACGCGGCGCTCAAGCTCAGGACAGCAGGCGCGTCAGGTCGTTATACAGGGCAAGAGCCGTCAGGAGGATCAGCATGCCGACTCCTACGCGCTGAGCCACCGCCATCGTGCGCACCGATGGTGGACTGCCCTTAACTATTTCGACCGCATAGTACAGCAAGTGTCCTCCATCGAGGACCGGGATCGGCAGCAGGTTGAGCACGCCCAGGCTGATCGACACGAGCGCGAGAAAGCTCAGGTAGGCCACCAGTCCAATACGGGCGGTTTGCCCGGCAACATCGGCGATGCTCACTGGCCCCGAGAGATTGCGCCACGAGGCGCGGCCATCGAGCATGCGCCCGACCATGCGCAGCGAGAACACGCTCGTATCCCAAGTGCGCGAGGCCGCTCGGCCGAGGGCCTCGATCGGCCCGTAGCGTACCGTTTGCAGCTCGAGAAAGTCGATGCCAACGCGGCCGATCGTGCGGCCATCGGTCAGCGTGAGGGGCTTTGGCGTGACCGTGCGCCGCTCCTTGCGGCCATCGCGCTCCAGCTCCCAGGTCTGCGTCTTGCCAACGCTGGCGCGCACGATGTTCGTGACGTCGGTCGCCGTGCGCACGCCAATCCCATCGATGGCAAGAATCCGGTCGCCGACGGCCAAACCCGCCTTGGCCGCGACCTCGTCGGCAACCAGGCCGCGGACCACGGGCGCGCCGGCGCCGCGCACGACCCCCAGGTGCTCGAACCACACATCGTCCACATCCTGCGTGCGCGCCGAGGATAGATCCAGGCGCAGGATGCGTTCGTTGCCGGCAAGATCGCGCACGCTTATGCGCGCCGCGTTGCCCTCGACTCCGCCGCGCAGCAGCGCCCAGCGCAGATCGCTCCAGGAGCGCAACGTCTGTCCGTCGAAGTCGAGCACAAGATCTCCGTCCGCCAGGCCGGCCTGCGCCGCGGGAGTGCCCTCGGGCGGAGGTCCGACCACCGGCGGCGGCTCGAGCGTGCCCATGACGCCGATCAGCCAGTACAGCAAGACAGCAAAGAGCAGGTTGGCCGCCGGACCGGCGACCACGATGGCCGCACGCTTGCCCACCGGCTGGCGGTTGAACGCGCGCGGCAGATCGGCCGCGGCCACCGGGGCGCAGTCCGGATCGCTCTCGTCGAGCATCTTCACGTACCCGCCGTACGGAATCGCCGACACGACCCACTCCGTGCGGTCGGGGCCGCTCACCCGGCGATACAGCGGTCGCCCGAATCCCACCGAGAAGCGCAGGACCTTGACGCCGCACTGGCGGGCGACCCAATAGTGGCCCAGCTCGTGGACCATGATGAGGATCCCCAAGGCCAGGAGAAACGCCAGGATTGTCGTTAGCAGGTCCATCGCTCGCCCATCGCCTCAGCGCCTCGTCCGCATGCTCGTCGTGTCCCCATCAGCGCACCCCGGTCGCCGCGATTTCCGCGATTGCCTGCCGGGCATGGCGCCGGGCCAAGGCATCAATTTGCAAGACCCCGTCAACCGATTCCGGCGCCGGAGCAGCTATCGCGTCCAGGGCCTCCGAAATGACGGCCGCAATCGCGGTAAACGGCAGGCCACGCGCCAAGAACGCTTCGACCGCGATTTCGTTGGCAGCGTTCAGCACGATGCTCGCGGTCGGGCCCGCTTCCAAGGCACGATACGCCAATGCCAGACAGGGGAACCGATCCAAGTCGGGCGCTTCGAAGGTCAAGGCCGCCATGCGCAGGAAGTTCAGGGGCTCCGAACCGCTGTCGATGCGCTGGGGAAAACCCAGCGCGTAGGCGATGGGCGTGCGCATGTCGGGCGTTCCCATCTGGGCCAGGACCGAGCCATCGCCGAACTCGACCATCGAGTGCACAACGCTTTGCGGGTGTACCACGACATCGATCTGCCCGCGCGCAAAGCCGAACAGCCAACTCGCCTCGATCACTTCCAGGCCCTTGTTCATCAGCGTCGCCGAATCGACGGAGATCTTGCGTCCCATGCGCCAATTCGGATGAGCGCAGGCCTGCTCCGGCGTCACCGCGGAGAAGTCGCGGCACTCGCGAAAGGGCCCGCCCGAGGCCGTCAGAATCAGGCGGCGTACGCCCTCGTGCGAGCCCGCGCCCGCCAGGCACTGGTGAATAGCATTGTGCTCGCTGTCGAGCGGCAGCAGCGTCGCGCCACCGCTGCGCACCGCCTCGAGCAGCAGCGCTCCGGCGCAGACGATCGCCTCCTTGTTGGCCAGCAGCAGGCGTTTGCCGGCCCGGGCCGCCGCGATCGTGGGCAGCAGCCCGGCGGCGCCGACGATGGCAGCCACGACCACCGCGGCGTCCTGGCTCTGGGCCGCCTCCAGCAGACCCTCGATGCCGCTGCCGACTCGCGTCGACAGGCCCGCGCGCCGCAGGAGGGCGCGCAGCTCCGGCTCGCGGCCCGGATCGCCGATCACGGCAAGGTGCGGTCGATGCTGCACGCAAAGCGCGGCGAGTTCGGCAACCTTGGTGTGGGCCGTGACCGCGACCACGCGGAACTGGCCGGGGTGTCGCGCGATCACGTCGAGCGTGCTCGCCCCAATGGACCCGGTCGCGCCCAGAATCGACACGCCCCGCGGCCCCTGCTGCGCGGCCCTGCTTTGGACCGCCTCAACCATGATGCCATCCGCTGACGATGGTCCACTGGCTGAGCACGGCCAGGGGCAATGCCGGCAAGGTTGCATCGATCCGGTCCCAGACGCCACCGTGGCCCGGAAGAATGTTGCCGCTGTCTTTGACGCCCGCCTGCCGCTTAACCAGGCTCTCGAAGAGGTCACCGACGATGCTCAGGGCAACAAAAGCCAGCAGGATACCCAGCCCCAGGACCGGTGCCGCGATCAGCAGCTGCGTCGACCACAGCGCCGCAGCCGGCCAGAGCCAGCGGACCGCCTCGGTGACAAGCAGTACCGCCAGCACGGCGCCCCAGACGCCGGCCCAGGTCTTGCCGGGGCTGATGCGCGAGGCGAGCTTGCGCACACCGAAGGCGCGCCCGCTGAAATACGCGGCGATATCGGCCAGCCAGACGAGCGCCAGCACCGACAGCGTCCAGAGGGCTCCCCGGTGCAGCAAGTCGGCAAGGGCAAACCAGGCGGTGCCCGCAAGCAACAGCGCCCCGGCAACGAGCAACGAGCGCTGCAGCGCGAGCGCTTGGCGCTGGGCGCGGGTCAGCAGCACGCCGATGCCGACCCAGAGGGCGCAGGCCAGCGCGCACAGGCCCGCCAGCACGCCGGGCAAGGGTCGAACGCCGATGAGCTCGGCCCAGAGGCCAGCACCCGCGGCCGCGGCGGCCGCGGCGAGGGCAACGCGCGCCGGCACGCCGGCCAGACGCAGCCACTCGAACAACGTAACGCCCAGAAACGCTGCCCCCAGCGCTACGAGCAGCTGCGTCGAGATCGCGGCAGCGCTTACCAGCACCAGCAAGAGCACGAACGCGGTAAGGACCCGGGTGCGCAGCATCGCGCTAACCGACCCTTGCGAGCTGCTCGCTCGTGCGGCCGAAGCGGCGCTCGCGCTGGGCGTACCAGGCCAGCGCGGCGGCGAACTCTTCGCCCTGAAAGTCGGGCCACAGGACGTCGGTGAAGAACAACTCGGCATAGGCGAGCTGCCAGATGAGGAAATTGCTGATGCGCCGCTCTCCGCCCGTGCGGATCAACAAGTCGGGGTCGGGCGCAAAGGACATGGACAAGCGGCGCGCGAACTCCTGCTCGCCGGGAAGGGCAGCACCGGCAGCGTAATCGGCAACCAGGCGCTGGGCCGCCTGCACGATGTCCCAGCGTCCGCCGTAGCTCGCGCAGATCGTCAGATGCAGCCGGCTGTTGTGCGCGCTCTGCTCCTGCGCCCGCGCGATGAGCTCGCGCAGGCGCGGCTCGAACGCATCGATCTGCCCGACCACGCGCAGGCGCACGCCGTTGCGCACCAAGGCGTCGATCTCCTTTTGCAGCGAACTCACGAACAGGCGCATCAGCACCGACACCTCGTCGGCCGGGCGCCGCCAGTTCTCCGAGCTAAACGCGAACAAGCTCAGGTATTCGATACCGCTGGCGATGCTCGCTTCGATGACGGCACGTACCTTCTCGACGCCGCGGGAGTGACCGGCGACCCTGGGCAGGTGACGGGCTTTGGCCCAGCGTCCGTTGCCGTCCATGATGATGGCAACGTGCCGGGGTACGTCAGGTTTGCTTTGCGGCGCGGCGGGCGCTCCAGCGGGCATCGGCGGGGACCGGAAGGCGGACGGGGGCAATCGGCGGGAAGTAACGGGTGCCTCGGGCCTCACACCGTCATGATTTCCTTTTCCTTCTCGGCGACGAGGCGGTCGATGTCGGCGACGAACTTGTCCGTGAGCTTCTGAATCTCGTCCTGCGCGCGGCGCTCGCCGTCTTCGGATATGTCCTTCTTCTTGAGCAGATCCTTGAGCTGCTGATTGGCGTCGCGCCGCAGGTTGCGCACCGCAACGCGCGCGCTCTCGCCTTCGTGCTTGATGACTTTCGTGAGCTCGCGGCGGCGTTCCTCCGTCAGTGCCGGCATCGGCACCCGCAGGATGTCTCCCTGGGTGGAGGGGTTCAGGCCCAGGTCCGACTCGCGGATCGCCTTCTCCACCACGGTCAGGAGCTTCTTTTCCCAAGGCTGGACGGTGATCGTGCGCGCATCCGCCAGTCCGATATTGGCGACCTGGGAGATGGGCACCATCGCACCGTAATACTCCACTTGAACGTGATCGAGCAAGCCGGTGTGCGCGCGCCCGGTTCGGACCTTTGACAAATCGGTCTTGAGTGCTTCGATCGACTTGAGCATCTTTTGCTCCGTCGCCTTGCGAACTTCCGTCATGGCCATTGCCTGGTCTCCCCAATCCTTGCCCTACGCATGAACCAGTGTGCCTTCATCCTCGCCGCTGACCGCGCGCTTGAGTGCCCCGGGGCGCGATATGTTGAAGACGCGGATCGGCAGCCCCTGATCCCGGCACAGGGCAAATGCCGTCGCATCCATGATCTGCAGGTTGCGCGCCAGCGCATCGTCGAAGCTAATCGTCGAATAGCGCACCGCCTGGGGGTCCTTTTTCGGATCGGCCGAATATACGCCGTCGACCTTGGTTGCCTTGAGCACGACCTCGGCGCCGATCTCGGCGCCGCGCAGCGCGGCCGCCGTATCGGTAGTGAAGAAGGGGTTGCCGGTACCGGCTGCAAAGACGACGATCTTGCCCTCATCGAGGTAGCGCATCGCCTTGGGCCGGATATACGGTTCGACGACCTGCTCCACGTTCAGGGCCGACTGGACGCGCGCCTCGATTCCGGCGTTGCGCATGGCATCTTGCAGGGCCATGGCGTTCATGATGGTGGCCATCATCCCCATGTAGTCGGCGGTCGCCCGATCCATGCCGCTGGCGCCGAGCGCGACCCCGCGAAAGATATTGCCGCCGCCAATGACGATCGCCAGCTGCACGCCCATCCGCTGCACTTCCCCGATGTCCTTGACCATGCGCTCGATCGTGGCCCGATTGATGCCAAAGGCATCCTCACCCATCAAGGCTTCGCCGGAAAGCTTCAGCAGGACACGCTGGTAGACCGCCATCGAGCCCCCTCCCTAAAGTGTCGCGCACTCAGCCGCGTGCTGCCGCCGCCTGGGCAGCGACCTCAGCCGCGAAATCCGATTGTTTCTTCTCGATTCCCTCGCCCACCACGAACATGCAGAAGGCGTTGACCGTGGCAGCGCGCTGCTTGAGCAGTTGCTCGACCACGAGCTTGTCGTCCTTGACAAACGGCTGTCCGAGCAAGGTGACTTCCTTGAGGTACTTCTGCACCGCTCCCTCGACCATCTTGGCCTGGATCGGGGCGGGTTTACCCGACTCGGCCGCCTTTTGCTCGGCGATCGAGCGCTCGCGCGCGACATCCTCGGGCACTACCTGTCCGCCGTGCAGGGCCTTGGGGCGCGAGGCGGCAATGTGCATGGCAAGGTCCTTGGCCAGCGCTTCGTCGCCACCGCTGACGTCGACCAGCACGCCGATGCGCGAACCGCCGTGGACGTACTGGGCGATACGGCCCTGGGCCCGCAGGCGGACGAATCGGCGGATCGACAGGTTTTCCCCGATCTTGCCAACCAGCGCCGCACGGCGCGCTTCGACCGTTGCGCCATCGAGCGGGAGCTTCGACAGCGCGGCCACATCGGCCGGATCGCGTTCGAGCACCAGCTGCGCAACGCTTCGGGCGAAGGCCAGGAACTCCTCGTTCTTGGCGACGAAGTCGGTTTCGCAGTTGATCTCGACGAGCGCGGCATTTTTGCCATTGGCATCGGCGCTGATGGCCACGATGCCCTCCGCGGTGATGCGCGCCGCGGCCTTGCTCGCCTTGCTCCCGAGCTTGACGCGCAGGATTTCCTCCGCCTTGGCGGGATCTCCGTCGGCCTCGGTAAGCGCCCTCTTGCACTCCATCATGGGCGCGTCGGTTTTCTCGCGCAGTTCCTTGACCATGCTTGCGGTGACTTCCGCCATATTTCCGTCTCCCATCCCGCTGGTGCCACAAAAAGGGGGCATAGCGCCCCCTGCATCGCGATTGCCCCGCGCGATTCGCCCCGCAAGCGCCCTGCCCGGCCGCTTGCCTCAGGCGCCCTGCGAGGCCTCTTCGTCGACCTCCACGAACTCGTCGCCGCTGTCGGGGGCGACGATGTTTTGTAGTCCGGCCGCCTTGCCCTCGAGAATCGCATCCGCGATTCCGCGCGCATACAGGCGCACCGCCCGGCTCGAATCGTCGTTGCCCGGAATGACGTGGGTAATGCCCTCGGGTGAATGGTTCGTGTCGACGATGCCGACCACCGGGATCCCGAGCTTGGCGGCCTCGGCCACGGCGATCTTGTGATAGCCCACGTCGACGATGAAGAGCGCCTCCGGCAGGCCGGCCATGTCCTTTATGCCGCCGATCGACTTGTTGAGCTTCTCGACCTCACGCTGGAAGTTCAGCGCCTCCTTCTTCGGCATGCGCTCGAGCCCGCCCTCCTCGACGGTTTGCTCCATTTCCTTGAGACGCTTGATCGAGGTCTTGATCGTCTTGAAGTTGGTCAGGAACCCGCCCAGCCAGCGCTGGTCCACATAGGGCATGCTCGCACGGCGCGCCTCCTCGACCATGATTTCCCGCGCCTGGCGCTTGGTACCGACAAACAGCACCGTGCCCCGGTTGGCCGCAATCTGGCGGACGAACTTGGTCGCGGCGTTGAATTGCTCCAACGTGCGCTCCAGGTTGATGATATGGATCCGGTTGCGATGGCCGAAGATAAAGGGGGCCATCTTGGGGTTCCAGAAGCGGGTCTGATGGCCGAAGTGCACCCCGGCTTCCAGCATCTGACGCATGGTTACGGACATTTTCAATCTCCAAGGTTGGGTCTTGCGCAACCGCCGAGTCCCAGGTCCGGCGGCTCGGAGCCGGCGCCGGGCAGAATCTGCACGGACCAACCCAGAGCACATGGACCTCGGCACCTTGGCCGCGGTGCGCGCGATTTGCCGCGCATCGGCAAGGGATAATTCCCTCACCAGGTTCAAGGCCACTCCCGCGAGAGCAACCCACATGCACAGCTAAGCCTTGTATTATAACGCCCTTGGGCTGACACCGGTTTGTCGGCCCGATCGCGCCGCGGACCCGATGGGCCGCGCCCCACGCCGTACCGCCCATGCCCGCCGCCATCAAGACCCCAGCCGAAATCGACGGTATGCGCGTTGCCGGAAGACTCGCGGGGGAGGTTCTGGACTTCATCACCCCCCACGTCGCGCCTGGCGTGACGACCGGCGAGCTGGACCGCCTGTGCCACGACTACATGGTCGAGGTGCAAGGGTGCATCCCGGCGCCGCTGCATTACGCCCCGCCCGGGTACACGCCCTATCCCAAATCGATCTGCACGTCGGTCAACCATCAGGTTTGCCATGGAATACCCGGCGCCCGCGTGCTCAAGAGCGGCGACATCGTCAATCTGGACATCACCGTGATCAAGGACGGATGGCACGGGGACACCAGCCGCATGTTCTTGGTCGGCGAACCCTCGGTGGCGGCGCGGCGTCTTTGCGAAGTCACGTATGAATGCATGTGGATCGGCATCCTTGCCGTGCGGCCAGGTGGTTTTCTGGGCGATATCGGCGCAGCCATTCAGGCGCACGCCGAGCGCCACGGATTTAGCGTGGTGCGCGAATTCTGCGGCCACGGAATTGGCCGGCGCTTTCACGAGGAGCCCCAGGTCCTGCACTACGGCAGGCCCGGAACGCTGGAGCAGCTGGCGCCGGGGATGATCTTCACGATCGAACCCATGATCAACGCCGGCCGCCGCGAGATTCGCGAGATGGCCGACGGCTGGACCATCGTCACGAAGGACCACAGTTTGTCGGCGCAATGGGAACACACCGTCCTGGTTACGCCGAGCGGATTCGAGGTCCTGACCATGTCGGCGCTGGCACCGCCGCCGCCGCCCTTTGTCACGCAATCATCGAGCCCCTCGGCGGCCCCGCCCGCGAGCATTGTGGTGGCGTAATGGCCCTTTCTACCGGTGTCGCTCGCAAGGCGACCACCGCGAAGGTGGATTTTGTCCGTGACCAGCGCCAAGCGCTGTCGGCCGAGCGTGAGCAGCTCATCGCGATATTCGAGCAAGGCGCGCCGGTTCGCCGGCTGCTCAACGGCCTCTCGAGGCTGACCGACCGCTACGTTCGCCTGGCAGCCGACCACACGGGGGTGTCGCGCTTTGCCAGCCTGGTCGCGGTGGGCGGCTACGGCCGCGGGGAACTCTTTCCCTATTCCGACGTGGATCTGCTCATCATTCCGCGCGCCGCGCCTGACGCCGAGCAGCAGGGCCGCATCGCCACCCTGGTCCAGTTGCTCTGGGACCTGGGATTGGCCATCGGCCACGCGGTGCGCACGGCGCCCGAGTGCGGCCAGCAGGCAAGCCAGGACGCAACGGTCATGACGTCCTTGCTCGAGTCGCGGCGCATCTGCGGTCCTAAGAGCGGCTTCGAGGCCCTGCGCAAGGGTCTGCAGGAAGTGCTCGACGCCCGGGGCTTCCTGCAGGCCAAGCTGCTCGAGCAGCAGCAACGCCACACCAAGTACGAAGATACCCCCTACGCCCTCGAGCCCAACTGCAAGGAGAGCCCGGGCGGCCTGCGCGACCTGCAAGTGCTGCTCTGGGTGTCCCGGGCGGCGGGCCTGGGAGCGAGCTGGGATGAGATGACCCGCAACAGCCTCTTGACGGCGGCCGAATGCCGGCAGATCAAGCAGACCGAGCGGCACTTGCAGCAGATCCGGGCGCGCCTGCACATCGTTGCGCGGCGGCACGAAGACCGGCTGGTCTTTGACCTGCAGCACGCCCTGGCCGGCGCGGTCGGCATCAAGGGCACGCCGGCGCGCCGCGCCAGCGAGGTGCTGATGCAGACCTACTACCACGCGGCCAAGATCGTCGTGCAGCTCAACACGCTGGTGTTGCTGAGCGTGGAGCAGCGGCTGTATCCGGACGCGGCCAGCGAGGCGACCCACATCGACGACGCATTCTGCGCCCGGGCCGAACGCCTCGACATTGTCGATGACAAGGTGCTCGAGCGCGATCCCAACGAAATCTTGCGCGCGTTCCTCACCTGGGAGCGCCATCCCGAGCTCAAGGGCATGACCCCGCGCCTGCTGCGCGCCGTCTGGAACGCGCGCAACCGCATGGATGGCGCGTTTCGCCGCGCGCCCGAGAACCGGGCCAATTTCCTGGCGATCCTGCAGCAGAGCCGGGGCGTTCTGCATACCCTGCGGCTGATGAACCAGTGGTCTGTGTTGGGCGGCTACCTGCCGGTGTTTCGCCGCATCGTGGGCCAGATGCAGCACGACCTGTTCCACGTCTACACGGTCGACCAGCACATCCTCATGGTCGTGCGCAACCTGCGTCGCTTCAGCGCGAGTGAATTTGCGCACGAGTACCCGCTGTGCAGCCAGCTGATCGCCGATTTCGATCGTCCCTGGCTGCTGCTGCTGGCGGCGCTGTTTCACGACATTGCCAAGGGCCGTGGCGGCGACCACAGCGCGCTCGGAGCGGCGGAGGCCCGACGCTTTTGTCGTGCGCACCAGCTCGCGCGCGCCGACTCCGACCTCGTCGCCTTCCTGGTCGAGCACCACCTGACGATGTCCCAGGTTGCGCAAAAGCAAGACGTCGCCGACCCCACGGTGATCGAACGCTTTGCCAAGCTCGTCGGCTCGGACCGGCGCCTCGTGGCGCTGTACTTGCTCACCGTCGCCGACATCCGCGGCACCAGTCCCCGGGTATGGAACGCCTGGAAAGCCCGTTTGCTCGAGGACTTGTTTCGGCGTGCGCGCCGTGGGCTGGGCGGCCAGTCGCTGGGTGCCGACGCCGAGCTCGAGGGCCGCAAGCGCGAGTCGCTGCGCATCCTGCAGCTCTACGGACTGTCACGGACGGCGCATGAGCCGCTTTGGCGCGAGCTCGACGTGGTGTATTTCCTGCGTCATTCCGCTTCGGACATCGCCTGGCATGCCCGCTGCCTGCTGGTACACGTGCGCACGGACCGGCCCGTCGTGCGTACCCGTCTTGCGCCCGCCGGGGAGGGCCTGGAGGTGCTGGTCTACACGCGCGATCAGAAGGACCTGTTCGTCCGGGTCTGCGGATACTTTGAAAGCCGGCGCCTGAGCATCCTCGATGCCAAGATTCACACGACCCGCCATGGCTACGCGCTCGATACCTTCCTGGTGAGCGACAACGGTCGGGGCGGCCACTTCCGGTCCATGCTCGAAGGGGTCGAGACCGAGCTGACCGCCTGGATCTCCGGCCATGTCGATTTGCCGGCCCCCGCCCCGGGGCGCGTGTCGCGTCACTCGCGGCACTTTCCGGTCGCCCCGGCAGTTCACCTGCAGCCCGACGAAACCGGCCGCCACTACATGCTTTCGCTGGTGGCGACCGACCGGGTCGGCTTGCTCTACTCCGTCGCCCGGGTGCTTGCCAGGCACGGGGTCAATGTCGTCACCGCCAAAATCCTTACCCTGGGCGAACGCGTCGAGGACGTCTTCCTGATCGACGGGCAGTCCCTGGGACAGGCGCGGGAGCAGCTGCAACTGGAGACGGACCTGCTCCAGGCGCTGGCGCCGCTCTAAGGAACTGGCGCGCGCATGAACAGCGCCTGCCTGCTGGACTCGGCCTCGACGCCGGCAAAGCCCAGGCTCGAATACAGGCTAAGAGCGACGATGTTGTCGCGGTAGACACGCAGGGTGATCGCCGCCGCGCCGCTAGTTCTGACCGCCTGCGCCATAAGCAGCCGGCACAGCAATCTGCCATAGCCACGACCCCGGAAGTCGGGTGCGACGATCACCCGACCCAGGTGAACGCTGCCGGGGCCGCGCACCCAGTGCTGACCGAAAGCGACGGGGCTGACGGCGCCATCGGCCAGGCAATAGCTGTGCGCGCCGGCGACCTGGAGCAGCCCGGGCAACTGCGCCGCGGAAAAAGGAAACGGCACGTTCGGACCAGCCCACCGCAGGCAGGAATCGGCATCCGGGACCCAAGCCAAGATCGCCTCGTAGTCCGCCGGCTCAGGCCGGCGAAGAGTCTCGTTCATGCTCGCTCATGCCGACAATTGCCTCATTGCCTGTCGGCAGGTCGGCCGATATAGCAACGCGCGCTGCCGCTCGCCCGCAGATGCTCGCCCGGGCGCAGCACCAACTCGGCTAGTCCGCCCAAACTATTCTTAATAATTGAGATGAGATAAATCTTGTAATACATTGATAAATAAACATTAATTATGATAATACCTAGTGTGCGCCAGACGCCTTTTTGATAGTTTAGATTACAAATACTGTGTAACATACTGAAAATAATAATATATTTTTGAAATATGCTAGTTCGTTCCCGCTGCGACGGGTAAACGCCTACCCTGCTGCCTCGAGCCCTCCGGCAAGCGATTTTCCTGCCGCATTTCGCGCCACCGGAGAGGGTTGCAGTCCCGCAACTTTGGCCTAACCGCTACCCCGACAGCTAGGCGACACAGCGCCTTTCTCGAGGCGGCGGCAGATGGCCTGACCCCGGTGCGGCAGCACTGGCCTTTGCGCGCGCGGCACCACTTGCCGCCAGACCTTGGCCTCGTGCAACGACTAGGCGGTCGTGCGAACGGTGATGTCGGGTTCGTAGATGGACGCCACGTCCACTGCGTGGTTGACGCAGCCGATGGCCCAGTGCCAGATCGGCCGTGGAAAAATTGCCGGGAATATGTCGCACGCGATGGTGGAGGCACACAGGTAGTCGAGATAGCTCGATGCGGTGTGCTTGATGAACACGCGGCCCTTCCCGTTGCCCTTTGACTCCGGCCGCGCATAGCTTTCGTTGCGGACGGAGTAGGCAATGTAGATCGGCCAGCTGACCTCAAAAACTCGACAGCCCGGGCCGTGCTCGATCGTCCGCGTCCCACCCCCGCGCAATGGCGTCACGGACTCGTCGTCCGGCGCCCTCACCTCGGCGAGCTCGCCGACGTTGACCTCCTCGATGACCAGCCGAAGGGCGTTATCCTCCGGCTCCTCTAGCACGCGCAGATACAGATACTTGCAGGCATCGATAAGTGTCGCGTTGTCGTTCATCCGGTTCTTCGCGCTGACGGCCCATGCGTGCGTTGCACCACGCCCGCTGATAACGATACAGCCAGCGCCATCCGGACGCCATCGGCGGGCTCGTGCCCTGGCGGCGGGGCTCGCGGGCGCACGAACCCTGGTCCTGGCTGGTCAGTCGTCCATGCCCTTGTGATCGGGAAATAGCACCTCGGTATAGCCAAAGCGGGCGAAGTCGCGGTTTGCATCGGGTAGAGGACAATGCCCGGAGGGGCTCTGCATTGCAAGCGCGATCGGTTTCCTGTCGCGCTCTTACCCGCAACATTACCCTCTTTCCAATTTCCGACCGCGGCTCTCGAACATCCGCGATTAGCTAATATAAAGCCCAAAGAGTCATGCCGATGACCACCGAACAGGGTTTGATCGAGAAGACCAATAGCTTCCTACGCAGCGCGTGGCTGACGTCGAAGATTTCTTCGATTGCCTGCGCGCACGCGAGGACGACCGACCTATCACGTACGCCGCCGCCAAGGCCCGCGAGGCAAGTTTTGCCGCGGTGTGGGATAACGACGAGAACGCCGCCTACGACCGGATATGACAGATGTCCACCGCCTCCAGGCATTGTTTGCGCGCCATGATGCTGATGCCGTTCCCGTTCACCGACCAGTCATCCGGGGTGAGCCTCTACGGCGGACAACAGCAGCGTTTATGCGTCGCCCGTGCTCTGGCTGTCGAGCCGGAGGGCCTGCTGATGGATGAGCCCTGCTCGGCCCTGGACCCGATCTCGACCGCCAAGATCGAAGACCTCATTGAGCACCTCAAGCAGGACTACACGATCGCGGTCGTCACCCACAACAGGCAGCAAGCTGCGCGGGTCTGCAGCTTCACTGGCTTCAGGTATTTGGGCGAACTGGTCGAATCTGGACCGACGGACGAGAGATTCGCCAAACCTGGAAAAAGACAGACCGAGGAATACATCACCGGCCGATTGGGCTGAAGAACGGGCTGGACCCCGGAGGCATCGCTATGGCTCAACCACACACCGTGAAAGCTTTCGATCAGGAACTTGAACGGCTGACGAATCGCATCTGTGCGATGGGTGACTTTGCGGGCAAGCAGTTCGCAGACGCCGTGCATGCCTTACTACACGGCGACGAAGCGCTCGCTTTGCGCGTGATCGACCAGGACCGTCAGCTCGACGCTCTGCGCCGCGATCTTTTGGCTTTCGCCGCATTGGTAATCGCTCGCCGCCAGCCTATTGCCAGCGACCTCAATGAGGTCCTCGGGGACTTCAAGGTCGTCGAGAACCTGGAGCGAATCGGTGACTTAGCGAAGAACATTGCGAAGCGCGCAACGGCGACCACCAGCGCGGCGTTTCCTGACGATCTGGTGCAAAGCCTCGTCAAGCTTTCCTCCATCGCCTCGGAGCAGCTGCGGCAGGCTCTCGCAACCTTTGCGGCGCCTAGCGCAGAAGTGGCGATGGCAGTTCGTCAGCAGGATGAAGCGATCGACCACTTGCATACGGAGGTTTTTCGCGACCTTGTATCCCGAATGAGCACCGACCAGCCACAGGTCGTCGGCTACGTTCATTTGCTGTTTTGCGCGAAAAACATCGAACGGATCGGCGATCACGGGAC
>OKRD01000118.1 GCA_900290335.1 Burkholderiales bacterium
TCCTGGCGCTAGTGTCGCCGCGCAATCGAGCCGGTGCGGCAAGATCCCAAACGATCCCTGGTGGGTCTCCGCGACAATGCGCAATACCTCGGTCTTCTCGGCGAAGACCTGAAACGGCAGAAGAATCTTAAGGCGCATGGTTGCTGGCGCTGCCGCTGACCAGCGGCGTAGGGTTGGCGGCGGGCGATACCGTGCCTGCCTTTGTCTTGGCTTCGTCGATCGCACCGATCATGTAGAGGGCGCTCTCCGGGTAATCCTGGAATTCATCACGCAGGATCCGTTCGCAGCCATCCAGGGCGTCCTCGAGACTGACGAGCCGCCCCGGCATGCCGGTGAACTGCTCGGTCGTGAAAAAGGGCTGGGTGAGAAAGCGCTCCAGGCGGCGAGCGCGGCCAACCACGTTGCGGTCCTCCGGCGAGAGTTGCTCCAGGCCCAACATGGCGATGATGTCCTTGAGTTCGGCGTACTGGGCGAGCGTGCGCCGGATTTCCTGCGCCAGTTGATAATGCCGCTGGCCGACAACGCCGGCGCTTGCGATCTTGGAGCTCGATTGCAGCGGGTCGATCGCCGGGTACAGCCCCTCGCTGGCCCGCTCGCGGGAGAGCACGATCGACGCCGACAGATGCGAGAACGTGTGCACCGCTGCCGGGTCGGTGAAATCGTCGGCCGGGACATAGACCGCCTGGATCGAAGTAATGGCCCCTGTTTCTGTATTGGCGATGCGCTCTTCCAGCCTCGACAGTTCCGTGCCCATGGTGGGCTGATATCCCAGGCGCGAGGGCATCTGCCCCATCAGGCCAGAGACCTCCATGCCCGCCTGGATGAAGCGAAAGATATTATCGATGAGCAGCAGCACGTCGCGGTGCTCGTCGTCACGAAAATACTCCGCGATGGTCAGCGCGGCGTGGCCGACGCGAAAACGGCTGCCCGGGGGCTCATTCATCTGTCCGAAGACCATCACCATGTTGGGCAACACTCCGGCACTTTTCATGTCGCGGTACAGCTCCTCGCCCTCGCGGCAGCGCTCGCCGATGCCGCAAAAGACGCTGACCCCCTCGTGGTGCCCGATCATGTTGTGGATCATCTCCGTGAGCAATACCGTCTTGCCCACGCCCGCACCCCCGAAAAGGCCCGCCTTGCCGCCACGCTCCAGCGGCACGAGCACGTCGATGACCTTGATGCCGGTCTGGAAGATCTCGAACTTGGTGGAGCGTCCCGCCAGCGGCGGCGGGGCGCGGTGCACCGAGCGCCATTGGATGTCGGTCGGCGCTGCCTCGCGATCGATGGTGTTGCCGAATACGTCGAACATGCGCGAGAGAATCCCCTTGCCCACGGGCGCCTGCAGCGGGCCGAGCGTGTCGACTACGGCCATGCCGCGGGCCAGGCCTTCGGTGGGCGTGAGCGCGATGCCGCGCACGACGTGGGCATCTTGCTGCGCCAGAACTTCGATGACGATTTGGCCCTGGACGCCGGCGCGAAGCACATGGTAGATCCCCGGCAATTGCCGCTCGAATCGCACATCGACGACGCTGCCGCGTACCGAAACAACGACCCCCCGGTTCGCCATGTCGGCGTTGCTTCCCATCTTTGCCTTCGATGCGCCGATATCCATGCGCTCAGCCGTGCTCGCCCTTGTCGGTGATCTCTTTGACCGTGAAACGCAGCTTCAGCGGCAACGGCAGTCCGGTCGGTGGCTCCGGCAAGACCGGGGCGTCGGCCAGGGCCTTGCGCAGCGCCGAATCGATGTCGGCGGAGCCGCTGGAGCGCGGCAGTTCGCAGCGAATAATACGGCCGTGCGTATCGATCCAGAGGAGGGTGATGACCACGTAGCCGCGACCAAGCACCGAAGCGGAGCCCTGCAATTCGCGCTCGAGCCGCTGGGCCACCGTTTGGCCATAGCCGTTGAAGATCGCGCGCTGCTGGGCCGCCGATGGCGCGCCGCTGCCGCCGCCACCCCCCAAGCGGGTGATATCGTGCCCGCCACGCTTGGCGACGAGGCCAAAGCTGTCGCCTGCGCCTTCGCCCTCGGCCTCCACCCCTAGCTGGTCGTCGAGCGGCCGCTCGCCGGGGAGGCCGGGCGGGCCGGGTGGCCCCGGCGTGGCCGGCTCGATCAGCGAGAGCTGCCCCTGGTAGGTTTCCTGCTCCTTGGGGCGTTCCTCCTCCTTGGGTTTCTCCGGCTCCTTGGGCTTGACCTCCTGGGCCTTGGGGGGAGGCGGGTGCGGCAGGTTGAGCAGCTTGACGTGCTGGACCCGCGAGTGCGGGTGACTGTTGTCGCCCAGCAGATAGTGCCGGGCGTAGAGCACCGCGCCAACCACCAGGAGCACGAACAGCAAACGCGTGAGCCACGCGCGCAGGGTGTTCAGCGATTGCCCGTGCACGCGCACGGGTGTGGGTGGCGTGAGAACCGCAGCCATCGGCGCCTCACTTCACCAGTCGATTGGTCGCCAGGCCCAGTTGGCCGATGTTGAGCCGCTTCATGACGTCCAGCACCTCGATGACCTTGTAGTACTGGATGCTGGCGTCACCCTTCACGACCACCGGCAGATCGGGATCGGCGGCCTTGTACTGGCGCAGTTGCATCTCCAGCTCGCCGATCGTGACCAGCGCGGTATCGAGATAGATGCGCCCGTCGGCGGTGATCGTGACCGCCTTGGTCTTGGGTTTTCCCAGGCTGGGCGAGGCGCCTGCCTTGGGCAGGTCGACCATGATTCCCTCCACCGTCGCCGTCGCCATGATGACGAAGATGATCAAGAGGGTCCAGGCCAGGTCCATCAGCGGCGTGAGGTTGAGTTCGTCGTAGAGCTTGAATTCGGACTTGAGCCGCATGGCAATCGATCCTCGTTCAGGCGGCTACGGCCTGCAGGGCAGGGGCCGAGGCCAAGGTTCCAGCGAGTTCGGCCAACGAGGAGCGCAGTGCCAGCTTGCCCAGTATCTCGTTGGCGAAGACTTCCATGCCGGTGGTCAGTTCGCGGATGCGCGTGGCCAGGAAGTTGTAGCCGAACAGCACCGGGATCGCGACCACCAGCCCCGAGACGGTGGCAGTGAGCGCCGCCGCCACGCCGGGCGCTATGGTGTTGACATTTACGTCGCCGGCCATGGCGATGCTGGCGAAGGTGATCATGATTCCGACCACCGTTCCCAGAAGACCGAGAAACGGCGCCCCCGACACGGACAGGGTCAGCAGCACCAGCCGGTTGTTGAGTCGGTGGGATTCCTCCACCATGGTGGCTTCCAATCCGGCGCGCACCACTTCGAAGGCTTGCGGCGTCATCACGCCGCCGGTGAGCTTTTGGACGCTGAACACCTCGTTGATACCCCGGTGGAAGAGATGGAACAGGGGCGACTCGGACCAGTCCCGGATCTTGGCATTGGCCGCGTCCGCATCCAACTGCGCTAAGGGCGAAGATGCATCGCGAAAGACGCCCAGAAACTCCTCGTTCTGGCGGCGCATGCGGACGATTGTTCGCATCTTGGTCACCATCACCTCCATGCTGAACAGGCCCAGTACGCCAATGAAGCCGATGATGATCCAGCCATCCAGGCTGACCGCGTTGGCCAGGGTGCGAATGACTGCCAGGTAGTCGTTGCCCCCGCCGCTCTCGTCCCCTCCGTATTGCACCAGCTTGCTTTGCGGATCCTGGCCGACGGCGGCGGCGCGCACCCAGTCGGCCGCTCGCGCTAGGTTCGAGATCTGCAGCTCGTCGATCTCGGCCGCCAGGCCGCCGCCCGCGGCTCCCGCGCCGATGAGCACGTCGCCCTTGAGCTCGGGTGCCTGCAACGCGCCGCTGGCAACTTCCTGGCCGTCGACATAGAGCCTTGCCTTGTCGGCGAGCGTGAACGCGAGGTGGTGCCACGTACCGCCGTCGATGGGCTTGTCGGCGGCGACGCGCGCCTTGCGTGTGCCGTCGGCCAAAGCCAGGTAGGGCTTGCCGCCCTCCAGGCCGAAGACGAGTGCCTTGTCGGCCTCCGAACGGCTCAAGATGGTGCCCGTTGCCGCCGCCTCGGCGGTCTTTGCCCACAGCATCACCGTCCAGCCGCTGCCTGCGAGCGTCGCCAGCGACGGGGTCGCGGGAATTCGCAGGGACTGCACGGCGCTAAGCCCGAGCCCGAATCCGCTGGCGCCCGCGGCGCCCTGCGAGCCGCTAGAGGAGCTGGCGTTGTTGCCATAGCCCGTGGCGTCGCGCGGCAGGCCCTCGCGCTCGGCAAAGTGGAACGCGGCCACGGTGTGCGGATCGAAGCTGGCCTTTGCCACGTTGCCGGCCGCCGCGGCCTGGGGATTGCCGTAGTACAGATATACGGCCGAGTCCTTGGCGCCTACCGACGGAACCTGCACCCAGACGATGGCGATCTCGTTGATGGGGTCGAACTGCTCGATGTGGAAATTGAGCGGTGTCTTGTCGTCCGCGGCAACAAAGCGCAGGTCCGCCCCCGACTGCTGGGCATCGAAGAAGAGGAAGTTGCCGGCATGCAGCCGAATGGGGAGGAGCACCTGCTGCACCTGGCCCCCCAGTGCGGGTGTCTCGGCACCGTCGAGCGTGATCTTCTTGCGGTACGCCCAGTCGCCGTTCCACCACGCCGTGGCGAGCAGCGGGGCGCACAGCAGCGCGAGCCCCATAAGGCACTTGAGCCAGATCATTCGGCCGGATTTGCGCGCGGCGAAAAGCCTCGAAGACATGTGCTGCTCCTCCAACGCCAGGATGCTATGCCGTCGCTCTTTCCAATTTCATTGCAAGCCTGACGACAATGATTGATGGAGGAAGCTTCTCGCACTCGCATCGACCCGCGGTTGATGCGCATCAACGGGTACTGCGCCGCGTCAAAAACAGTGCGTGACAAGTAACGCGAAGGTCATACGCGCTGACCACTCATTGCGCATCTGGCGACCGTTCATAGGTCGCTACGGCTTGCCTCGTGGTGCGCATGGTCCGAAGGAACTGACTGGCCCGCCGCCATACATCGCCACTTGCGTGCGGGCAAGTATTGCGCAATTACCGCATCACGAAAGCGTTGCATGCGGTCGCGCTCTACTGCCCATCGTTGGCATCAGCGGCGCCGGGCGCACTCTTGTAGTGTTTGCCGATTGTGTCGCGGATCCGCCTTGCCCCAGCTCAGGCACTGGGGAAGGAAGTCGACGCAATCGTGCATACGGGGGCCGCCGTGATCAGACCAAACGAAGAACCCTGCGTATTGCAATTTGCCGGCAGAGCGGGGAGTTCCGCGGCAAGCGGCGCACCATCACTGGTGGCGCTGCAGTTGCTCCATTTCCTGGCGCTCTTGCTGGCGGCAGGCATGCAGTTGCTCATGGGTCTGCGCGGCGCTTATGCAAGCAATACCTTGTTGCAGCACGTTGATGCGCTCTTGCTGCCGGGTGAGGATCGCCTGCTTGAATTGCGCAAACCGGGCCGGGTCCGGTTGCCCCTGATGGGGCCCATTCGCACCGCTCCCCGGGGGCTCTGCTTGGGGCGTCTGCGCGAAGCTGCCGCCGCAGAGCAGTGCTGCAACGGTGAAAAGCGCTGCCTTCTTCATCTTCGACTCCGTGCGTCGTCGGATCCAGAAAGCGGCGTCCTACCTCGCGATTACGGCGCCGCCGATGTCCAATCTATCGGCGCATTTGCGCGGGGGTTTAGTCGGCGTGCCTACGTTCTTTGTAAGCAAATGACACCGGCATTCGGCGGGGCGCGGCTTGCCTCGGTGCGCGGGTAGGGCGATTTTTTCTCGCCGTTGCGGGCGCGGCGCCGTGGCGCTGTGCTCGGGGAAGGCAACTTCTGGCAGGTGGGCGAGCAGACCGTAGGCAGGAGCCGAGCCGCC
>OKRD01000116.1 GCA_900290335.1 Burkholderiales bacterium
GCCTCCATCGACGTGGTGACAACGGCCAGCCCCTACCGCGAGCGGCGGGAGGAGACTGCGGTGGGCGCCGATTACGTCTATCGCGACGCGCTGATCAGCGCCGTGGCAAGCCGCTCCAGCGAGCCCGACTACACCGCCGACAGCGCGAGCCTGGACGTGGCCCAGGATCTGTTTGGCGGGATGACGACCGTGAACCTGGGCTATTCGCACGGCTGGGACACCGTGGGCAAGACCCGCGACCCATCCTTCTCCAAGCCGGCCGATCACTGGCAGTACCGGCTGGGCGCCACGCAGATACTGACGCCGCGCTGGCTGATGAGCCTGAATTTCGAGGCGGTGGCCGACAATGGATTCCTCGCCAGCCCGTACCGGGCCGCGCTGGTATTTGGCGCGGCGGTGCCGGAAGTCGACCCGAGCACGCGGACCAGCCGGGCGGCGACGCTGCGCGTCGCCGGCAGCGTGGGTGCCAATGGGGCGGTACGGGCCGAGTACCGCTACTTCTGGGATACCTGGGACATTCATGCCCGCACCACCGAACTGGGCTACAGCCAATACGTGGGCAAACAGTGGCTCGTCGACGGCTTCGGCCGCTACTACTCGCAGACGCACGCGCTGTTCTACAGCAACGACTTCACCAGCGAGATGACGTACATGTCGCGCAACCGCCAGCTCAGCACGTTCAACGATCTTGGGATTGGTGCCAAGGCGACCTATTCGATCGTGCGCGAACCGGCGCGCTACGAGATCAAGGGCACGGCGGCGTTTGAACGGCTGCGCTTTCATTACAGCGACTTCACCGACGTACGCACCGGCGGCCTCTACTCGTTCAATGCCAACGTGCTCGAATTGTTCGTGACGGCAACATTTTGAAGAAGGAGGCGGTGTGATCAATCGACGCTGGAGAATGTTTGCCGCCGGGGTGGCTGTGGGCTGGGCAGCGATGACGGCGGCGGTGGCCGCCGACGAGCCAACGAGCGCCGCCGGCAAGCCGGAGGTGAGCGATCTTGACGGGCGTATCCAGGACGTCAAGAGCGAGGTCATTCAGCTCAACCGCGATCTGCTGGTGCTCGAGGAGGAACTGCTGTTTCCGGCCAATACCCAGGTTGCGGTCTTTGTCTCCATGGACGTGGGCAAGCTGTTCGTGCTCGATTCGGTGCAGGTGAAGCTCGACGACAAGGAGGTGGCCAACTACCTGTACACGCCGGCCGAGGTCCAGGCCCTGCACCGCGGCGGCGTCCAGCGCCTGTACCTGGGCAACCTGCGTGCCGGGTCGCACGAGCTGGTCGCATTTTTCACCGGCAAGGGTCCGTACGACCGCGACTATCGGCGCGGCGCCACGGTGAAGTTCGACAAGGCCACGGATCCCAAGTACATCGAGCTGCAGATCACGGATTCCACTGGAAAAATTCAGCCGGAGTTCGCCGTCAAGGTCTGGCAGTAGCCGTCGATGTCGATGCGGACATTCCTTCGCGAGGCGCTCGGGCGTCTGGCCGGCGGCGCGGCCCTGGCCCTGGCGGCCGTGGTCGCCGGCGGCAGCGCGCCGGCCGCCGCGGCCGAGGTCGACGGGCAAGAGCGACACGTGGTCAGGGATCCGCACTTCGGCGATAGTCTTTTTTACTTTTACCAGCAGCGCTACTTCACGTCGCTGACCAATCTGATGGCTTCGCAGCAGTTCGGCCGCGTTGCGCACCACGTGGACGAAGCCGAGGTGCTGCGCGGCGGCCTGTACCTGTCGTATGGACTGCATCGAGAGGCCGCCGAGATCTTCACGCGCCTCATCGAGCAAGGTGCACCACCGGCGGTTCGCGACCGTGCCTGGTACTACCTGGCGAAGATCCGCTACCAGCGCGGCTTGCTGGCGCAGGCCGAGGAGGCCCTGGGGCGGATCAAGGGCCCGCTCCCGCCGGATCTGCAGGAGGACCGGGGGCTGCTGCAGGCCAACTTGCTCATGGCGCGAGGCGATTACGCCGCTGCCGCGGAAGTCCTCCAGCCCTTGGTCGCCGCCGGCAAGGATGCGTTGTATGCGCGCTATAACCTTGGCGTTGCCTGGATCAAGAGCGGCAACGTCCCCCGCGGCAGCGAGATGCTCGATGAGATCGGCGTCTTGCCCGCGACCAGCGAGGAATTCCGCAGTCTGGGCGACAAGGCCAACGTGGCGCTGGGCTTTGCCGCCCTGCAGAACAAGGATCCCGAGCGGGCCCGGGTCTATCTGGAGCGGGTGCGACTGTCCGGGATGATGGCCAACAAGGCGCTGCTGGGGTTTGGTTGGGCTGCCGATGCGCTCGGCCGACCCAAGGACGCCCTGGTGCCCTGGACGGAGCTCACCGGCCGCGACGCCAGCGACGCGGCCGTGCTCGAAGCCAAGCTCGCGGTACCCTACGCTCTTGGCGAGCTCGAGGCCTACTCGCAGGCGCTCGATGAGTACCGCGGCGCAATCCAGACCTTCGACCACGAAAGCGCCAGTCTGGACGAGTCCATCGCGGCGATTCGGGCGGGCAAGCTGCTCGAAGACTTGCTTGCCAGCAACCCCGGGGAGGAGATGGGCTGGTTTTGGAACATCGACCGGCTTCCCCAGATGCCTCATGCCGGGCACTTGGTCGAGGTGCTGGCGCTGCATCAGTTCCAGGAGGAGTTCAAGAATTACCGCGATCTGCAGTTCCTGGCAAAGAATCTGCGGGACTGGGCGGGCAATCTGGGCATCATCGAGGACATGCTCGCCAATCGCCGCCAGGCCTTTGCCGAGCGCTTGCCGCAGGTGCAGGTCATGGCCCGCAACACAGGGATCGGCAAGCTGGAGAAGCAGCGCGACGAACTCGCCGCGGAGCTGGCGCGCGCCCAGGAGCAGTCCGACGGCGTGGTCTTTGCCGACGCCAAGGAGCGCGCGCTGCGAGTGCGCCTGGAGCGCGTTCGCGCTACGCTCGAGCGCGATGGCGCCGACCCGCAGTTGACCGGGGCGAGCGAGCGCTATCGGCGGGTAGCCGGGGCCATGAGCTGGCAATTGGCGCAGCAGTTCCCGGTGCGCCTGTGGGATGCGAAGAAGGACTTCCGCCAGCTCGCGCTGGAACTGGAACGGGCGCGCGCTCGCGACGCCGATCTGGCGCGGGCGCAGCGCGAGGAGCCGGCGCATTTTGACCAGTTCGCCGCGCGCATCGCGGCGCTCCAGCTGCGCATCCAGGCACTGATCCCGCGCGTGACCGCACTCCTGGAACTTCAGCGCGAGGCCGTGCAGGAGATGGCGGTGGCCGAACTCGAGGCCCAGAAGGAGCGGCTTACCGTCTACACGATTCAGGCGCGTTTTGCCGTCGCACAGATCTACGATCGTGCCGGTCTTGCCAAGGAATCTGGCCATGCGCCGGGGCCATAGCCTGGCACTGCTCGCCGCCGGTGCGCTCTGCGGGTGCGCCAGCGCGCCGGCGCCCGCGCCGGCGCCGACGCTCAAGAGCCTGCAGAGTCGCACCTATGAGGTACCGGCCGCCAAGGGCATCGACACCAGCGACGAAACCACGATGGCCGCCTACCGGGCGTACCTCAAGACCGCTCCGCAGGATGCGCAGCGGCCCGAGGCGATGCGCCGGCTCGGGGACCTGGAGATGGACCTGGCGGACAATCGAATCGTGAGCGGGACCAAGGAGGGCGCCGCGGTCAAGGGCGCCGAAACGTATCAGCGCGCCGTTGCCCAGTACCGGGACTTTCTCAAGACCTACCCCAACGATCCGGACAACGATCGAGTGCTCTACCAGCTGGCCCATGCCTACGAGGAGGGCGGCGACCTGGAGACGGCGCTCAAGGTGCTCAACCAACTGGTGCAGCAATATCCCAAGACCCGGTTTCTCGACGAGGCAAACTTCCGCCGCGGCGAGCTGCTCTTCACCATGCGCAATTTCCCTGCGGCGGAGCAGGCATACGCAACCGTGCTGCGCAGCCCGACGCACACGCCGTACTACGAGCGCTCGCTCTACATGCAGGGCTGGTCGCTGTACAAGCAGGGTCGCCTGGAGGAGGCGCTCAATTCGTTTTTCGGCGTGCTTGACCTCAAGCTGATCGCCCGGGAAGGCGAAGGCAGCCTCGATGCTGTGCCCGGCTTGACGCGCGCCGACCGCGAGTTGGTCGAGGATACGTTCCGGGTGACGAGCCTGTGCCTGGAGAATCTGCAGGGCGCCGAATCGATCCCGGCGTACATGGGCCCGGCCTTGCGGCGCGATTACGAGTTTCGCGTCTACGAGCAGCTTGGTGAGCTGTATCTAAAGCAGGAACGAACGAAGGACGCTGCCGATACCTTCAGTGCCTTCGCGCGGCGCAATCCCTTGCATGCACAAGCGCCGCTGCTCCAGGCGCGCGTGATCGAGATCTACCAGCAGGGTGGCTTCGACAACATGGCGCTGGAGGCCAAGAAGGAATACGTCGAGCGCTACGGGGTGCACAGCGCGTTTCGCCGCGCCAACCCCGCCGCCTGGGAGCGCACGCAGCCGCTGGTCAAAAAGCACCTGACAGAGCTCGCGCAGCGCTACCACGCCGCCGCCCAAAAGAGCAAGAAGAGCGAGGACTACCAGGCCGCGGTGCACTGGTATCGCGAGTTCCTCGAGGGCTTCCCGTCGGATCCGCAGGCCGCCCAGGCCAACTTCCTGCTGGCCGAACTGCTGTTCGAGGACGGCAGGTTCGCCGAGGCAGCGCCGGAGTATGAGAAGGCCGCCTACCATTACCCGCCCGGCGCCAAGAGCGCCGATGCCGGCTATGCCGCACTGCTCGCCTATGCCGAGCAGGAAAAGCGAGTTGCCCCCGCCGAGCGCGATGCGCTGCAGCGCACGGCCATCGACAGCGCGCTGCGTTTTGGCGCCGCCTTCCCGGCGGATCCGCGGACCGGGCCGGTGCTGGCCAATGCCGCGGAGCAGCTCTATGCGCTGCACGAGCTCGACCGCGCCACGTCCGTCTCCCAGCTGGTGCTCAAGCTCAATCCGCCGGCGCAGGCGGCGCAGCGCCGGGTTGCCTGGACCGTGATCGCGCATGCGGCTTTCGACAGCGGCTCCTTTGACCGCGCCGAGCACGCCTACACCGAGGTCCTGGCGCTCACGCCGGAGACCGACGCCGCCCGCAACGCGCTTACCGAGCGCCTGGCAGCGGCCATCTACAAGCAGGGGGAGCAGGCGCGCGCGCAGGGACGGGCGCGCGAGGCCGTGGACGACTTTGCGCGCGTGGCTGCGGTCGCCCCGCTCTCACCGGTGCGAGCCACGGCGCAGTACGACGCGGCCGCCGTGCTCATCGGCCTGAAGGACTGGGCGAACGCGGCGCGCACGCTGGAGGATTTCCGCCAGCGCTTTCCCGGCAATCCCCTGCAAAATGAGGTCAGCGACAAGCTCGCCGTGGTGTACTCGGAGAGCGGCCAGTGGGCGGCGGCAGCGGGCGAATTCGAGCACCTGGCGGCGGTGAAAACGGATCCGCAACTAGCGCGCGCCGCACTGTGGCAGGCGGCCGAGCTCTATGAGAAGGCGGGCGCGCGGCCGGCCGCGGCGCGCGCTTACGAGCGTTACGTAAGGCTCAACCCGCAGCCGCTCGAACCGGCCGTCGAAGCGCGCTATCGGCTGGCGCGTCTGGCCAAGGAAGAGGGCGGCGCCGCGCGCGCGCTGCCGTGGATGAAGGAGGTGCTCGCGGCCGACCAGGCCGGCGGGGCGGCACGCACCAATCGAACCCGCTATCTGGGCGCGACGGCAGCGCTGGCGCTGGCCGAGCCCGTTTACGAGGAGTACCGCAAGGTCGAGCTGGTGGAGCCGCTCAAAAAGCAGCTCAAGCTCAAGAAATCCCGAATGGAAGAGGTCTTGAAGGCCTATGCGGTTGCCGCGGACTACGGGGTTGCCGACGTTGCCACGGCCGCCACCTTTCACACCGCCGAGCTCTACCAGGACTTCGGCAAGGCGCTGCTCGCCTCGCAACGGCCCAAGGGACTGTCGAAGGACGAGATCGAGCAGTACAACGTGATGCTCGAGGAGCAGGCGTATCCGTTCGAGGAGCAGGCCATTGCCTTGCACGAGGTCAATGCGCGCCGCAGCGCCAGTGGCATCTACGACCAGTGGGTCAAGGGCAGTTTCGTCGCCCTGGCCCAGTTGCGGCCGGTGCGCTACGGCAAGAGCGAACGCAGCGAGGGGATCATCGATGCGATACGCTGAACTGCTGGTTCGCTATGGCCTGCTCGGCATGCTGGGCGCGGCGCTGGCGGCTTGCGCGGGCATGTCCGAGCCGCCGAAGAATGCACCACAAGCGGGCATGGCGCAGCCCGGCGCAGCCGGCACCCCCGCCCCGAGCGGGCCGGCCGATAAGAAGGCCGCTGCGCCAGGCGCCAATGCCGCAGCCGGGGCCGAAATTGCGCCCGATTTGAGTCCCGAGGTGCTACGCGCCTATGATGCGGCGCTGCGCGCGCTCCAGCAGGGGCATGCGCCAGAGGCCGAACGCGGATTTCTCGCGCTGGCAAGGTCCAATCCCGAGCTGGGCGGCCCGCACGCCAACCTCGGGCTGATCTACCGGCGCGCCGACAAGAATGCGCAGGCCGTTGCCGAGCTCGAGCTTGCGGTGCGTGCCAACCCGAAGCAGCCCGTGTTCTGGAATCAGCTCGGGATTGCCTATCGGCAGCAAGGGCAATTTACCAAGGCGAGGGACGCCTACGAGCGCGCGATCGACCTGGACCCCACGTATCCCACCCCAAATCTGAATTTGGGGATCCTTTTTGACCTTTATCTTTGGGACAGCAAGCGCGCCCTGGAGTTATACGATCGCTATTTGGCCCTATCGGGCGGGGACGAGAAGGTGAGCAAGTGGGTTGCCGATCTGAAGAATCGCAATCGGGAACGCACTGCCGTTAGCCGCAAGGAGCAGGAATGAAACACCATGCTTGGGCAATGAGCGTGATCACGGCGCTGCTCGCTTCGCCGGTTCTGGCCGACGACCGGGCGGACATGGACCGGACGAAGATCATCGGTAACCGGGAATTGCCCAAGGTCCTGTACATCGTTCCTTGGAAGAAGCCGACGCCCGGCGAGCTTGCGGGGCGTCCGATGAAGAGCGTGCTCGATGAGGTGCTGGCGCCGATCGATCGCGATGTTTTCCGCCGTCAGGTGCGTTACGACGCGCAGATTCAGACCACCGCGGCCACCCCGCCGCCCGAGCGAAAGTAGGCCGATCCCTGCAGTGCCCAGGTTTTGAAATGGAGATTATTCGATGGATGCGTTAGGTACGATTGTCAAGTTCTTCCAGGATTGCGGTCTTTTCATTTACCCCAGCCTCTTGATCCTGGCCCTGGGGCTGTCGATCTCCGTCGAGCGGTTCATCGTGCTGCATCGCGCGCGCAGTGAAAACCGCAAGGCGTGGGACAAGATATTGCCCATGCTACAGGGCGGCAAGCTGCAGCAGGTGTACGGGGCCACGTCCAAGACCGATGTCGCGATCGGCATGATCGTGCACAACGGCCTGAGCCGCCTGCAGAGTACCCGCCGGCGCGAGGACATCGACGCGGCCATGGAAGAGGGGATGATGGAGATCGTGCCGCGGCTCGAAAAGCGCACGCACTACATCGCGACCTTCGCCAACGTGATCACGCTGGTAGGCTTGCTGGGAACGATCAGCGGCCTGATCCACGCGTTCACGGCGGTGGCGCAGGTCAATCCGGCGGAAAAGGCCGAACTGCTCTCGGCCAGTATCTCGGTCGCCATGAACAACACCTTCTTCGCGCTCATGGTCGCCATCCCGTTTCTGCTGATCCACGCCTTCCTCACGGCGCGCACGACGGAGATCGTCGACAGCCTCGAGGCGGCCAAGATCAGCTTCCTGAATCTCGTCCAGAAAATCGCCGGAGACGGAAAGTTGGGCGCCGAGGCGCGGGAGTCGCACTAATCATGCGTATCCGACGCCTGCACAAGAGGCCGGCGGCGCTCGAGATCACCGCGTTCCTGAACTTGATCGTGGTGCTCGTGCCGTTCCTGCTTTCCACGGCGGTGTTCTCGCGCTTGGCGGTACTCGAGTTGACGCTGCCCGCCCAGACTTCGGGTGTGGAGAATCTCAAGGGCGATCTGCAGCTCGAGGTCGTGATCCGGCCCGACGCCCTGGAGGTCGGCGATCGGATCGGCGGGCTGATCCAGCGGATCGCCAATACGCCGTCCGGCTACGACTACCAGGCGCTGTCGCTGCTGATGGAGCAAATCAAAGCGCGCTTTCCCGACAAGACCGATGCCACGGTGCTGGCCGAAGCCAACACCTCCTACGACGTTCTCGTGCAGGTCATGGATGCGGTGCGCATCGGGCACATGGTGCAGGGTGCGACCGTGGTGCGCGGCGAGCTCTTTCCCGACATCTCGATCGGCGACGCCCCGCTTCGCGAGCACCAGGGGAAATCATGAAGCTCACGCCGCTAGAGCGCCGCACCATGCGGCGCGCGCGCAACCAACCGCTCGTCGACATGAACCTGGTGTCGTTGATCGACATATTCACGATCCTGATCTTCTTTTTGCTCTCGAACACCTCCGAGGTCCAGGCGCTGCCCAGCTCCAAGGCGGTGAAGCTGCCCGAGTCGTTTGCCGACAAGAGCCCCAAGGAAACCGTGGTGGTCGTGGTAAATGCCGACGAGATTCTCGTGCAGGGGCACAAAGTCGCGTCGGTGGCCGAGGCGATGGCGACCGATGCCGATCTCATAGAACCGCTCAAGGCCGAGCTCGACATCCAGGCGAGCCACGAGTTGATCCGCCGCGAGAACGCGCCGCAGAACCAGCCGATCACCATCATGGGCGACAAGAACATACCCTACCGGCTCCTGCGCAAAGTCATGTACACATGTGCGCGCGCGAACTTCAGTGAAGTGTCGTTCGCCGTTCAAAGGAAGAACGGGGCGTAATGGCTGCAACCATGGCTTCGTATCATTCGGCGGTGCTGCCCTGGACGGGCTCGCCCGAGGACGAGGAGCGCTTTCGGCGCATTCTGCGCAACGTGCTGCTCGTGTGCCTGCTGCTGGGCTTGCTGCTCCCATGGCTGCCGCGGCCCACGATCGATCGGGAGCATCCGGAGGAATTGCCGCAACGCTTCGCCAAGATGCTGCTGGAGCGGCCGCCGCTGCCGCCGCCGGTTGCGGTCAAACCCGAGCCGGTGATCGACGCCCAGGCCAAGACCAAGCCCCAGGCGCTCAAGCCGGAGCCCAAGAAGGTGCCGGTGCCCGAGGCGCGAAATCCCGTTCCCGACAAGCCCCCGGGCGAGAAGCTCGAAGCGGCGCGCAAAAAGGCCGCCGGCGTGGGACTGCTCGCCATGAAGGACGATCTGGCGGATCTGCGCGGCGCGCCGATTGCCGTGCAGCTGAACAAGGACATCAAGCAGGGGCCCGGGGTCGGGTCCGGCGTGGGGCCGGGCGTGGGTGCGGGCTTCGGCCAGGGCATCCCGGTACGCTCCTTGATCACCTCCAACGCGACGCGCGGCAGCGGCGGAATCAACACCGCGGGCTACAGCCGCGATACCGGCGGCGGCGGCCTTGCCGGTCGCGCCACGACCCTGGTCGAAGGCGTGGCCGGCGGTGGTGGCGGCGGTGGCGCCGGAGGTGGCGGTAACCGCGGCGGCACCCTGCAGCGCGGCGGCGATGGCAAGGCCTCGCGCTCCATTGAAGAGATCAAGCTCGTGTTCGAGCGCAACAAGGGCGCGATCTACGCGATCTACAACCGGGCGCTGCGCGAGGATCCGACCTTGGAAGGAAAGATCGTGCTGGAACTCAAGATTGCCCCCTCGGGGGAGGTGGTCGAATGCAAGATCGCCTCGAGCGAGCTGCGCGCGCCCGAGCTCGAGCGCAAGCTCCTGGCACGCATCAGGCAATTCGACTTCGGGGCCAAGGATGTCAGCATGATGACGATCAACTGGCCTGTGGACTTCCTGCCCTCTTGAAGCCATAGCGCTCTGCGAGGCTCTGGTTGTGCGAGGATACGTGTCTTGCTGCATTGCAGCGGGCACGCAACCTTAGCCATGTTCTTCCACAAGTCCGATCGCCGCACGGTGAACCTTGCCCTCCAGGGCGGGGGGGCACACGGCGCCTTCACCTGGGGCGTGCTCGATTGCCTGCTCGAGGACGGGCGCCTGGATTTCGAGGCGGCCAGCGGCACGAGTGCGGGCGCCATGAACGCCGTCGTCCTGGCGCACGGCCTGCTCGAGGGCGGAGCCGCCGGTGCCCGCGCGGCATTGGACCGGTTCTGGACCTCGATTGCCGCCAGCATGCCGGCGGGCGCGACGGTCTCGGCGGTCGATGGGCAGGGCGTGGCGCTGACGCCGGCCTTCCGGAGAATGCTGCAATGGGCCAGCGACTTCTCCCCCGACCGGCTCAACCCGTTCGATCACAATCCCTTGCGTGACCTCCTCACGGCGCAGGTCGATTTTGCGCGCCTGCGTGAGCACACCCCGATGAAGCTGTTCATCGCCGCCACCAACGCCAACTCGGGCAAGTTGCGCCTTTTCCATGCGCCCGAGCTCACCGTCGAGGCAATACTGGCGTCGGCCTGCCTGCCGATGATGCACCGGGCGGTTGAGATCGACGGTGAGCCCTACTGGGACGGCGGCTTTGCGGCCAATCCGGCGGTCTTCCCGCTGTTCTATGAATGCCGCTCGCCCGACATCTTGCTGGTGCTGCTCGCCCCGCTCAAGTACAAGGAAACGCCCTTGACGGCGCAGGACATCAAGGATCGCGTTCTGGAGTTCGGCTTCACCGCCACGTTCCTGCGCGAGATGCGCATGTTCGCGCACCTGCGCGACTTCGTGCGCAAATCCCGCTTTCCCCTCGGGCGCTTCGAGCGGCGCATCGCCAGGACCCACTTCCACGTGATCGATGCCCAGGAATTCATGAGCGACCTGACGCCCGAGACCAAGCTGGCCGCGAACGTGCAGTTCTTCGCCACGCTCAAGAACCTCGGCCGGGAGCGAACCAGGGCGTGGTTGCAGCAAAACTTCGATCGCGTCGGCCGGGATTCCTCGATCGAGATCTCCGACCTGTTCTACTAGGCCGCCGCGCCGGGCGCCTCCTAGCGCGCAGCAGTACTGCCGGCGGCGGCGATTGGCGCGTCGGTGCTCTGCCAGCCACCGCCAAGGGCCTTGACCAGATAAACCGCGACCAGCATTTGCTGGCCGTTGATTTGCACCTGCAGGCGCTGATTGGCCAGCAAGGCCTGCTCTGCCGTGACGACGTCCAGATACGTGGCCAGCCCCCCGGCATAACGATCGTTGGCAAGGTCGACGACACGCTGCGCGCTATGCACCGCGGCGTTTGCCTCGGATGCTGCACGCGCCAGGTTGGCGCTGCCGCTCATGCCGTCCTCGGCCTCCTGCATCGCCGTGAGGACCGCTTGGCGGTAGCTGGCGACCGTGGCACGGTAGCCTGCCTGGGCGAAGTCGATATTGGCACTGCGCCGGCCGGCATCGAAAAG
Source organism: Burkholderiales bacterium (assembly GCA_900290335.1). Classification (GTDB taxonomy): domain Bacteria; phylum Pseudomonadota; class Gammaproteobacteria; order Burkholderiales; family Burkholderiaceae_F; genus GJ-E10. Next base: position 11,424 of record OKRD01000116.1, read on the forward strand.
CGTTTGGGTAGCGGCGATGCCCAGGGACCAAAGATTCGATGCAGCGCTAAAGAGCGTCGCCACCTTGTTGCTCTCGACACCGTAGACGGCCTCGAGCGGTACGCTGGGAAAGTAGGCCGCCTTGGCCACCCCGATCTGCGCATTGGCCGCTGCCATGGCACGCTCGGCCGAGGCCACGTCGGGGCGCCGCTCGAGCACGTCGGAGGGCACGCCGACGGGGATGTCCGGCACCGAGAACTTGACCACGGCCGGCGCAATCGCAAAGCTTGGCGCCGGCGTGCCCACCAGGCTCGCCAGCGCGTGCTCAAACTGGGCGCGCTGCACGCGCAGCAGATCGATCTGGGTGATCGTGGAGTCGAGCTGGGCCTGGGCCTGCGCCAGGTCCAGTCCCGAGGCCACGCCCATGTCATGGCGCGAACTGACGAACTCCAGCGCGCGCCGCTGCGCGGCGATGTTCTGGCGGACCACATCGATCTCGGCATCGAGCGCGCGCAGGTCGAAGTAATCGGCGGCGACTTCGGCCGTGAGCACGAGGCGGGCATTTTCCAGGTCCGCCTGGGACTGCTGCTCGGAGGCGCGCGCGGCCTCGGTCTGGCGGCGAATGCCGCCGAAGAGGTCGGCCTCGTAGTGCACGGAAAATCCTGCCACCAGATCGTTCTGCACCACGGACCCGTTGGCGAAGTTGTAGAGCGCCAGCGGACGATCCGCTGACGTCTTGTTGCGGGTCGCGGCGAGGTTGGCATCGAGCCGCGGAAAGAGCGCTGCGCCGGTCACGGTAACGATCGCCCGCGCCTGCGCCAGGCGTTCGACGGCCATATCCAGGCTCGGGTTGTGGGCGATGGCCTGCATCTGGAGCCCATCGAGGCCGGGATCGGCAAAGACCTCCCACCAGGCTCCGCGGCGCGCCGCATCATCGGGTGTTCCCACACGCCACGGCTCTTCGGTCTTCCACGCCGGCGGGACCTCGATGGCGGGCTTGTGATAGTCCGGGCCCAGCGTGCAGGCCCCAAGGCCGCCCGCTATGGCGGCCAACAGTACGAACCGCGGCGCTCCTGCCGACGCCCGGCCCGCCGGGTCCGGCACCTTGGGGCGCAGCGGCCGCGCGGCTTGCCTCATGTCTTGTCCTTGGCCGCTGCCGGCGCCTGGACACTGACCACATCGCCTTCGGCCAGGGAGTCGGCCGGGTTGAGGATCAACTGATCGCCGACTTGCACGCCGCTGAGCAATTCGACCGACTGGCCAAAGTCGCGGCCGATGGCAACGGGCTGCAGGTGTACGTGCCCGGCGGCATCGACCAGGGCCACGCGCGGACCCTCGGGGCGAAAGAGCAGGGAATTGGACGGGGCCACCAGGTTGTTCGCGTTGCCCACGGGCAGCTCCACCTGAACGTAGGAGCCGGGCAGCAGGCGGCCATCGTGATTGGGCAAACTCACTTCCACTTGCAGCGTCCGCGTTGCGGTATCGATCGCCCCCGCAGTGCGGCTGACGGTGCCATGGAAGGCGGTCGCGGGCATTTCGGCCTGCGTTACGGATATCGCTTCGCCCACGCGCACGAGGTTGGCGTAGGTCTGCGGCACATACACATAGACCCGCAGCGGATCGGTCTGGGCGAGCGTGAACAGGGCCCGCGATGCGCCTCCGTTGCCCGCGTCGACCAAGTCGCCCACGTCGATATTGCGGCGCGAGACAACGCCGGCGAAGGGCGCGACGATGCGCTTGAAGCCTTCGAGATCGCGCAAGCGCCGCATGTTGGCATCGGCGGCGGCCAGGTTCGCCTGCGCCTGAGCGAAGGCGCTACGCCGCTCGTCGAGCTCCTGTTGCGAAACCGCGTCGCGCAGCCGCAGGCTCTCCCAGCGTTCGGCTGAACTTTTGGCGAGCTCCAGGCTGGAGGCGGCTTGCTCCCGGGCGGCGGTGGCCTGCGCCAGCTGCTGGTCGACCTCGGGGGTATCGAGTTCAGCCAGGACGTCGCCCTTGTTCACGCGAGCGCCGATGTCGCGATCCCAGCGCAGCACGTAGCCGGCGGTGCGCGCGTAAATCGGCGATTCGATGAATCCTTGCAAGGTCCCGGGCAGGGCGAGCGTCTCCCCGGCCTTGCTGTGCTCAATGGTGGTCGTCGTGACATAGGTGCGCGCCTGGGACTCGGTGGTCGCGCGCAGATCCCGCAGATGAACGACCCGGCCAATCACCGTGCCCGCGGCACCCAGGGCCAGCAGCACCAGCACGACGATGGCCGCGCGGCGCGCGCGCCCCAGCATGTGGCCGCGCGGTGGGCCGCCGTGATCCGGACGCGGCGAGGCGTCCGGGCTGCGTATTCCTATTGCAGAGTGGCGATTTTCAAGCATGAGAGGCACTTCCTTGCGAACCGGAGAGCGGCCGCGAACCGGGAGCCGGCGGGCGGGACGCGGCCTTGCGCGCGATGCGGCCATGGATGCTGGCGAACACGATCGGGACAAAGAACAGCGTGGAAACGGTGGCGAACAGCAGGCCGCCGATGGTAGCGCGGCCCAGTGGCGCGTTTTGTTCCGCACCCTCGCCCAGGCCCAGCGCCATCGGGATCATGCCCACGATCATCGCCAATGCCGTCATGAGCACCGGCCGCAGCCGGGTCGCCCCGGCCTCCAGCGCGGCCGACAGCGGCGGCCGGCCTTCCTGCAGGCGCTGCCGGGCGAAGGACACCATCAGGATGCTGTTGGCGGTGGCCACGCCCATGGTCATGATCGCGCCCGTCAGCGCCGGCACGCTCAGCGTCGTGCCGGTGATGAACAGTGTCCAGGCAATGCCCGCCAGCGCGGCGGGCAATGCCGTGATGATGATGAACGGGTCCGTCCATGACTGAAAGTTCACCACGATCAGCAAGTACACCAGAACGATGGCCATCACCAGCCCGATTGCCAAACCGACGAACGAACCTTGCATGGTCCTCACCTGGCCGCGCACCGTGACCTGCGAGCCGCGCGGCAGCTGCGGCCGCAGCTCCTCGACGAGCCCTTGCACGTCGGCGGCTACGGCTCCCAGGTCGCGACCGTCCACGCTCACGTACAGGTCGACCACCGGGCTGATGTTGTAGTGCGAAACGACGGCCAGTTGCCGCTCCGGCGTCACCTGCACCAGGTTGCTGAGCAATTGCGTCCGGCTGTTGCCGCCGGAGGAATTTACCGGAGTGCGCAGCAGGGCGTCCACGGAGTCGACACGGTATTGGGGGCTCTGGACGGCAATGTTGTAGACCACGCCGTTGGCTGGATTGAGCCAGAAAGCCGGTGCCGTCTGCGAGCTGCCCGACAGCGAGACCAGCACGTTCTGCGCTACGTCGGCGGCACTTAGTCCGAGCTGCTGCACCCGCGTGCGATCGATCTCCAGGCTCAGGCCCGGCTCGTCGAGGCGCTGCTGGATGTGGGCATCGACCGCGCCCGGGACGTGTCGCACGCGGCTCAGAAGCTTGCTGGCAACGGCGAAATTGCTCTGCATCGCGGCGCCCGAGAACTGCACGTCGATGGCCGCCGGCAGGCCGAAGTTCAGGATCTGGGTGACGATATCGGCCGGCTGAAAGAAGAATTCGATCCCCGGAAAGCGCTGCGGCAGCTCGTAGCGCAGGCGCTGGACGAAGTCGCCCGTCGAATGGTGCTCCGGGCGCAAGGCGATCTGGATCTCGCTGTCCAGGGTACCGATCGTCCCGGCATTGCTGTAGGAAAGGTTGATGCCGCTGTAGGGCACCCCGATGTTGTCCAGGATGGTCGCCAGCTCGTCGGCCGGGATGATCTGGCGGATGGCGTCATCGACGCTTTGGGCCAGACGCGCGGTCTCCTCGATCCGCGTGCCGGTGGGCGCGCGCACGTGCAGCCGGATCAGGCCCGCGTCGACCTTGGGGAAGAAGTCACGCCCAAGAAAGGGGTACAGCGCGCAGGAGAGCAAGCAGAAGGCGAGAAATCCGCCGGCGAAGCGGCCGCGGCGGGTCAGCAGCTTGCTCAGGATCAGGATGTAGCCGCCGCGCATGCGCTCAAAGGCGGCGTCAAAACGCCGGTACACGCGCTGCAGTGCGCTGGGCGGCGCGTTGGGATCGGCATGCGCCCGGTCCATCAGCAGGGTCACCAGCGTCGGCACCAGGGTCCGGGAGAGCACGTACGAGGCAAGCATGGCAAAGACCACCGCCTCGGCCAAGGGCACGAAGAGGTAATGCGCGACCCCGGTGAGGAAGAACATCGGGACAAAGACGATGCAGATGCATAGCGTCGAGACGAACGCCGGCACCGCGATCTCGCCCGCCCCGACGAGGATTGCCTCGTGCATCTCGGTGCCCTGGTGCAGGTGGCGCTCGATGTTTTCGATGGTGACCGTCGCATCGTCGACCAGGATGCCCACCGCCAGCGCCAGACCCCCGAGGGTCATGATGTTGATCGTCTCGCCCAGTGCCCACAGGGCCAATATCGAAGACAGGATCGACAGCGGTATCGACACCGCAATGATGCAGGTGCTGCGCCAGTTGCCCAGAAACAGCAAGATGAGCGCTGCCGTCAGACAGGCGGCGATGAGCGCCTCGCGCGCGACCCCGGCGATCGCGGCCTTGACGAACACCGACTGATCAAAGAGCGGCGTGATCTTGAGGCTCGGCGGCAGGCTCTGCAGCACGTTGGGCAGCATGGCGCGCAGATCGTCGACGATCTGCAGCGTGGAGGAGCCGCCGTTCTTGAGCACCGACAGCAGCACGCCGCGCTGGCCGTCCTGGCGGACGATATTGGTCTGGGGGGAAAAGCCATCGCGCACGTGGGCCACTTCGCGCAGGTAGGTGGTGGCACCGTTCATGGTACGCACCGGCAGATTGTTGAGGCCGGCGACCGTGTCGGGCGAGCCCTTGACCGCGACGTTGAACTCGGTCGAGCCGATTTTCGCGGTACCCGATGGCAGCACCAGGTTCTGCGTGTTGACGGCGTTGACGACATCGCTGGGCGTCAGCCCCTTGGCCAGCAGTGCAGCCGTATCCAGGTCCACCGATATCAGCCGCGACTTTCCGCCATAGGGCCAGGGAACGGCCGCGCCCGGGATCGTGACCAGCTGCGGCCGCAGGAAATTGATCGCGGTGTCGAAGAGCTGCTGCTCCGACATGGTCGAATCGGACAGGCCGAGCTGGATCACCGGAATGCTCGAGGCCGAGTACTTGATGATGAGCGGCGGCGTGATTCCTGGCGGCAGCTGCCGCAGCTGCGCCTGCGAAATGGACACGACCTGCGCGATCGCCGTCTGAATGTTGGCCGTGGGCTGAAAGTAGATCTTGACGATGGCCACGCTGGCCAGCGACTGCGATTCGATGTGCTCGATGTCGCTAACCGTCGTCGTCAGCGCCCGCTCCGTGACCGAGGTGATGCGCAGTCCCATCTCCTGCGCCGACAATCCGCTGTAGTTCCAGATCACGCTGATGACGGGGATGTTGATCTCGGGAAAGATGTCCGTTGCCATGTTCAACAGGGCAAACGGAGTCGCCAGCAGGATCAGCAGCGCCATCACGATGAACGTGTAGGGGCGGCGCAGGGCAATTTGAACAATCCACATCGCGACGCAATCGGCTGGTTTGCAGCTCGCAAATACTACAGGGACCGGTCGGCACTTTCGGCCTCGACGCTGGCGTGCGCCGGGCAGAATTGCTTCACTGCACCTTGAATGATCGCGGCAAGCCGGCGAGCACCGGGCCGGACCGCCTCCGGGTCGGCAAAGATCAGGTACAGGTTGCCGTAGCGCACCGCGCCCTCTTGCAGCGGCAGCACCTTGAGCAGGCCCGAGCGCAGCTCGTCGCGAATATTCTCCTCGGGAAACCAAGCAAAACCCAAACCCATGCAGGCTGCGCGGATGGCCGTCGCCTTGTTGGAAACGGTCCAGCGCTCGTCGGCCGAGATTGACAGCTTGCTCGATCGCCGGGCGGCGGTTTCGCGCACGACCAGGTGCCGGTGGCGCTGCAGATCGTCCGCTGTCAGCGCCCGGCCCTGCCGGTGCAAGGGATGATCGGGGTGCGCGGCGGCCACATAGCGCACCTGCATGAGCCGGTCTCCCAGGAACCCCTGCGGAATGCTCGGGCCGATGGCAAAGTCGACACGGCTCTCCAGCAGGGCTTCATCCGTTCCCCCGAGCACCGACTCAATCAACTCGATGCGCGTCTGCGGGCGCTCCTTGGCAAACTGCGCAAGGCACTGCAGCAGCAGCCAGGTGGGGAAGACGATCTCCACTGCCAGAACGATCTGCGATTCCCAGCCGTGCGCCAGATCGCCTGCCAGTTGCTCGACGCGGCGCGCCTCCTCGACCAGCTTCTTGCCCTGCCGGTACAGCACCTCGCCAGCCTGGGTCAGCATCGCCCGACGGCCCTGGAGCGTGAAGACTTGCACTCCGGAGAGCCGCTCGACCTGCTGGATGGCGTAGCTCAGGGTCGATTGGCTCTTGTGCAGGCGCTCCGCGGCGTTGGCGTAGCTGCCGGTTTCGACCACCTGCTGGAGCGCGGCCCACTGATCGAGCGTGATCTTCGGGGAGGTCATATATCTACAGAATCGATCAAACGTAGCGAAATTATCCGCTTTTCAATCGAGTGGATCAAATATCAAATAGCGCCATTGGGAATCGATTTCCCTTTTCCATTGGAGATGCACATGCCGTCGACTGTCTTGAATTTCTCCGAATTGGCCGGCCGAGTGTTGCTTGCGGTCTTGTTCCTCATCGCCGGCATCGGCAAGATCAGCGGCTATGCCGCCACCCAGGGCTACATGGCCTCGCAGGGCGTGCCGGGCGCGTTATTGCCTCTGGTGATCGCCACCGAGCTCGGCGGCGGGGCCCTGATTGTCATTGGGCTCTGGACGCGCTGGGTTGCCGTGGCGCTGGCCGGATTCACGCTGCTTGCCGCGATCCTCTTCCACGGCAACTCCTCCGACCAGATGCAGCAGATCATGTTTCTGAAGGACGTTTCCATCGCCGGAGCGTTCTTGCTGCTGGTGGCAAATGGCGCCGGCGCCTGGAGCGTGGACGCGCGTCGCGCCCGCGCATCGAGATAGCCGGCGCCCCGCGCAAACCCGTGTGGCGCGCGCCTGGCTGCGACGCGCCCAGACTCTTCCAGGAGATACGATCATGACGACTCGAAGGCTAGAGCGGATCATCACCTCGGTTCCCACTGCCGACGGCGCTGGCGTGAAGCTGCGCCGCAGCCTGGGCAGCGCGGCCGCATTGCGCTTTGACCCCTTCCTGATGCTCGACGAGTTCTACTCGGACAACCCGGACGATTACCTTGCCGGTTTTCCGGCGCATCCGCATCGCGGCTTTGAAACGGTCACCTACATGCTCGATGGCCACATGCGCCACGAGGACAGCATCGGCAATCGGGGCGACCTGGGTCCGGGCGACGTGCAGTGGATGAGCGCGGCGCGCGGCATCATTCACTCGGAGATGCCGCAACAGACCGAAGGGCGCATGCGTGGGTTTCAGCTCTGGGTCAACCTGCCGGCCAGGGACAAGATGAAGCCGGCGTCGTATCGCGACATCCCGGCGCGCGAGATCCCGACCGTGGCGCTCGACCAAGGCGGCGAGGTGCGTGTCATCTGTGGCAGCTTGCGCCAGGCGGATCGCTCGGCCAGCGGCCCGGTGCATGCGCGCTCGGCCGTGTCGCTGTACCTGGACGTGCGTTTGCCCGCTGGGGCGTCGTTGGAAATCCCTGTCGATCCGCAGCACAACGTGTTTGTCTACCTGTACGAGGGCGAGGCGGCCGTGGGCGACGAGCAACGTGCCTTGCCTACTCGCGCCGCGGGCCTGCTCGGCCACGGGGAATCGGTACGGGTCCGGGCTACGGACCAGGGTGCGCGGTTTTTGTTGCTTGCAGGGGCGCCGATTGGCGAGCCCGTCGTGCAGTACGGACCGTTCGTCATGAATACCCGCGCCGAGATCGATCAGGCAATTGCCGATTACCAGGCCGGCCGCCTGGCCGCAGCCTGACTTGCGGCCACGCCATGCGATCAAGCGCCCGGCACGCCGCTGCCGGGCGCCTCGCCAGCGCTTCGATCCGCGCGCCGTGCCCGGAAGGCGAGGCCCATCGATGCGCTAGGCCGAAGTTCCTGTTTGGCGTCGTCACGCCGACTGACGTAAGTCCCCGAGTTTTTTGAGAAAA
>OKRD01000132.1 GCA_900290335.1 Burkholderiales bacterium
ATTCATGATCTCGTCTGCCGCAAGGCTCGGGATATCGTATTGTCGATCGGCCGCTCCGGGGTCCCGCCGATAGGATAATCCGGACACGAAAATCTGCATCGCCGCTCGATCTTTCGGCGATCGCCGCGACGACAGGAACCGCATGACTGCAAAAATCGTACCGACCGATCCGCAACTGGCAACGGCGATGCCCCCTACTGCCGACCCGCCGGCGGGGTGGGGGCCCAGGCTCACCCGCGCCCGGGAAGTTCTCGAATTCGCGATCCACAAGGCGCGCGAGGCGCGGTTGGCGCAGGTTGCCGCGAGCCTGACGTTTTCCTCGGTGCTGGCGCTGGTGCCTCTGCTGGCCGTGGTCCTTGCGTTGTTGACGGCCTTCCCGGTGTTCACCGAATTTCGCGAATCGATGGAGCGCGAACTGCCCAAGGGCCTGTTGCCAGAACCGTATGCCCAGACGATTCTGCGGTACTTGGCCGATTTTGCCGCCAAGGCCGCCGGGGTCGGTGCCGAAGGGCTCGCGTTTCTTGCGCTGCCGGCCCTTTCCATGATTCTCACCGTCGACCGCGTCCTCAACGACATCTGGCAGGTTCATCGACACCGGCCCTTAACCCAGCGCCTGCTCGTGTACGGGGCGGTATTGTCCGTCGGGCCGCTGCTGCTCGGGGTCAGCCTCAGTCTCACGTCCTACGTCGTCTCGATGTCGGACGCTCGCATCGACCGCTGGGGCCATGGGCTTCGGCACCTGTTTACGCTTGTCTCGCCGCTGATCGCCATGGCGGCCTACAGCGCCGTCTATGCCCTGGTACCCAATCGCCGGGTCTCCTGGCGCCAGGCGGTTACCGGCGGCGTGGTCACCGCCATCACCGGCGAATTGATGAGTCGCGGCTTTGCCGCGTACCTCATCCACGGCAGCGTGCTGTCGATTTACGGTGCATTCGCCGCCGTCCCGATCTTCCTGATGTGGATCTACCTCTCCTGGCTGACATTCTTGTTCGGTGCTGCCATAGCGGCAACGCTGGCGCAGCTGCGCGCGACGCGCTTCGTCGACGTCCGGCGCGCTGGCAACCGCGCGATCACGGCGATCGCGCTCGTCAAGCTGCTGCTCGATGCCCGCGGCGCCGGACCGCTGCGGGCGATTCGAGCAAGCGATCTGGCCCGCACGCTGCGAAGCGACGAGGAGGATCTGGCGGCGTTGCTGGGGGAGCTCGAAACTCTGGGGTATGTGCGCCGGCTTTCACAAAGTGGCGACTTGGCCACGCATGAGTGGATCCTGACCTGTGACCCGCAAACGCAGGGGCTGGGGCCGCTCTTCCACCACTTCGCGCTGGATCCGGAGAACTCTCTGCTACAGCGCCGAGATCTGGGACTCCTGCCCTGGCTCGAGCCGGTCCTGCGCGGAGACTGGCTGCAGCGCGGGCTGGCGCGGATCGGGCGCGGCAGCTAGGCCCCGCAACCGCGCACTTGCTGCGTTCCTCCCCGCCAGCGCCCCACGGGTGCGCGGTCATCGGCCCGCGGTCACCCCCGTCGCATGGGTCGGCGGAGTGGTCCTTGCGCTCAGCAAACGGCTCCCGGTCGTGAGCGTGATCATCGCCTCGGCCAGCAGGGCGCCGTACGGCGCGCTGGCAAGGGTGGCAAATTCCATCGTCCGGGCCACCGCGATCGCATCGCCCGGCATCGCGCGGGTCGAGGGATGACTCATCAGGACCGTGCCGTCGGGGCCGCTGCGGACCCATTGCCGCAGCCGCCGCCAATACGCGCGCTCGTCCGCACGAAAGCGGTAGACGCCGACAAGGTAGGCGCTGGTAGCAAGATTCGACGAGGCGGCGAGCTGGCGCAGGCGCCGGTCGCCCAAGGCGGCAATGCTGCGGGCCTTGAAGTCGCGTACCGTCGGCGGGGCTCGCGTGCTGCGCAACCAGGGCAGGTCGGCCCGGTATCGTCGCAGCAGCGCGGCAACAAGTTCGTCGCGCACGACGGCAAACTGGTGCACGTGCTGGTGACCATCGACGTAGTCCGGGCGCCGGCCCATCGCGTCCTCAAAAGCATCGAGCTGGTGCTCGATGGAGTCGCGCACCGGCGCGCGCGGCAGGGCGCCAAGGGCGCAGCGCGCCAGCAACTCGCCCAGCGGCCAGACCGACATGCTCCGGGCGGGGAACGCCTGCGTCAGGTTCAAGTGCAGCCCGACGTCGGCGCTCGGCAATGCCGCGCGCGCGCCGGGTCGCACGTCGGACGGCAAGGCACCGGCGGCGGAGCGCCACAGGGGGGAGTCGACCAGCGCGCTGGTGGCGGTAATGCGACCGCGCTCGATCAGGTCGACAATACCGTCGACCGCGCCCGGGTCGAGGGCAAAATCATCGGCGCAGGCGATCCATCGGCGCGCCGTCGGGCCGCCCGATGGCGGCTCGGTGCCGGTCACCGCGGTGGCGCCGGGAGCGACGGTGCCGGCGCTTCAATCGGGCTGGCGCCCAGGCGCCGCGCGACGATGTAGCGGGGTCGCAGCTTCACCTCTTCGTACACCCGCCCGAGGTACTCGCCCAGCACGCCGATGAATAGCAGCTGTACCCCGCTGAAAAACATCAGGCCAACGACGATAGTCGCCCAACCCGCCACATCGCTGCCGTTGATGAGGTGGTCGACAACGACCCAGGCGCCGTAGCCCATGGCAATGACCGCGAGCACCGAGCCGAACAAGCTCGCCAGGCGAAGCGGCAGGTTGGAAAACGCGGTGATGCCCGAGGCCGCCAGGGAAAACAGCGCCCGGAGCCCGAAACCGCTGTGCCCGGCCACGCGTGCCGGCGGTGTGAACTCGATGGCGCGGGAGCGGTAGCCAACCCAGGCATACAGCCCCTTCATGAAACGCGTGCGCTCGGGCAGCGCGCACAGGGCGTCGACGACACACCGATCCATCAGGCGAAAGTCGCCGGCGTGCGGGGGAATCTCCACCGACGAGCCCAACTTCAGCAGGTAGTAAAAGACCCTGGCTCCGAGCCGCTTGAACACCGACTCCCTGCTGCGGTCCGCTTGCACCGCGTACACCATGTCCGAACCCTCGCGCCAGCAGCCGAGCATGGGCGCGAGCAGCTCGACCGGATGCTGCAGATCGGCGTCCAGGGTGATGACCACGTCGCCGCGAGCGTGATCGAGCCCGGCACCCAGGGCGGCCTCCTTGCCGAAGTTGCGCGACAACGCCAGGCAGACCACCCCGGGGTTGCCCAGCCACGGCACCAGCGCTGCCAGGGTTTCGTCACGACTGCCGTCGTCGACGATCAGGACCTCCCAGTAATTGGTCAGCGAACGCAACTGCTCGATCAGCGCCGGCAGCAGCCGGGGCAGGTTCTGCGCCTCGTTGAACGCAGGCACGACGCAGGAAATCGACGGGGTTCGCGTCGAACGGTCCGTGGGGCCGGCCAACAGGGCCGATTGGTCGCCACCTCTGGTGGCGACCTGCTGATTCCAGGCAGGGGCTGATTGATCGCGCGCAGACATGGCCGAACTGTACGCGAACCACCCCAATCCTCGCCAGCACGCCGCGCGCGTAAAATGGCGGCTCCCACCTCGTTGCAATGCCTAGGCCTGCGACAATCTGCGAAACGCCACATCATGGGATACGTGTTTGCGGCCCCTGGGCAGGCCGTGGTGCCGGTAGTGGGAACGACGGACCTGTTCCCCGTACACCGGATCTATTGCGTCGGCCGCAACTACGCGGAACACGCCCGCGAAATGGGGTTCTCGGAACGCGAGCCGCCCTTCTTCTTCGCCAAGCCGGCCGATGCGGTCCTGGTCATTGCGGAAGGCGCCGTCGGGAAATTGCCCTACCCGCCAGAGACATCCGATCTGCAGTACGAAGTGGAGTTGGTCGTGGCGCTTGGCCGACATGGCCGGGCGAATTCGGCGCAGGAGGCGGCGGCATTCGTCTGGGGTTACGCGGTGGGGGTTGACCTGACGCGCCGGGACCTGCAGGCAAGCCTGAAGAAGCAGGGCAGGCCCTGGGAGATCAGCAAGTCGTTCGATCTGTCGGCGCCGATCTCGGCGATTCGTGCGGGCCGCGATGCCGGCCGTGTCGATAACGGGCGAATCTGGCTCGACGTCAATGGAGAGCGGCGGCAGGAGAGCGACGTTTCGAAGATGATCTGGGGCGTGAACGAGATCATCGAGCATCTTTCGCGCTATTTCGCGTTGGCGCCGGGTGACTTGATCTTCTCGGGGACGCCGGCGGGCGTGGGTGCCGTTGTGCCGGGAGACGTCCTTGACGGCGGGGTCGATGGCGTGGGGCGGCTGTCGCTGGAAATTGTCAGCGCCTAGCCGCGGAGGCGGTCAGGACTTGAGCCGGACCGGACGCCACAATCGCAGTTGCAGGCGCAGCCCACCGATGCTCACCGGCTTTGCGCGGGTTGCTTGGCGGGCGTATCGAGCGCGCCCGATATCGGCCAGCAGTCGGCGCAGATCGGGCAGGCAGCCCGGATCGAGTTCTTCGGCCAGATGTTGCTCCATCGTCTGCAGGCCCATGTTTGCCGGGATCTCCACCCCGGCACGGGCCAGCTTGGCGCGCAACTGCAGCACCAACTCCGCGAGCGGGTCGCGGGTGGCGCGATGGCGCATGGACACGATCGCCAGCAGCGCCAGCAAGGTGCCGAGCACGGCGATGGCCACGGCCGCAACGTTCTCCAAGCTCGGGGTCAAGCCGATCCGGGACATTAGCGCCCGCTGGCGGTCGGCCGTGTACGAGAGGAACCACTGGTTCCAAGCGTTCTCCAGCGCTTCCTTGTTCAGCCGCCAGTCGCTCAGCCATGACCACCCGTCCCCGCTGCCGGCCTGCTCTTCCGAGCGGCGCTCCCGCAGGGTGTGCTCTATGCGTTCTGGAGCCACCGCGGCCGTCGGGTCGATCCGCTGCCATCCGTGGTTGGTCAGCCAGACCTCGGCCCAGGCATGGGCATCGGATTGGCGTACCGTCAGGTAGCCATCGATGGGATTGACCTCGCCGCCCTGATACCCGGTGACGACACGTGCGGGAATCCCCATGGCGCGCATCAGCACGACAAAGGACGAGGCGTAGTGCTCGCAAAATCCGGAGCGTGTGATGAAGAGAAACTCGTCGACCGAGTCATGGCCGAGCAGCGGCGCGTTGATGTCGTAGTGATAGGGCTCGTTGCGGAAGTGGTTTAGGACGGCATCGACCAAGCGCCGGTCGAGCGGCGTGGCTGCGGCGCCCTTGTCGAGGTCGGTCAGGGAGCGGGTGCGCGTCTTGAGCTCGTATGCCCAGCGCAGGGTTCGCGGGTTGTACCCGGCGGGCAACTGCAGCCATTCCGATAGCGAAACGTCGTAGCTGGTCGGCCCGGCGGCGAACGAAAGAAAACTGCGGGCTCGATAGCGCCGGCGGCTGGTGACGGGCCCCATCGACTGCAGCTCCAGGGTGGGGGTCAGGCGTGCGTCGGTGGGCGTCAGGCGTGAGCTAGGAGTCGATTCCTCGTCCAGGGCCTGGATGAACTCCAGCGCGATTAGCTCGTGCGTTTGCGTCGGCTCCAGGGTCACCGTGTAGTCGACGCTGCTGGTCGGATCGTAGCGCACGTTCCCTGCGCTCGCCGGGGAGAACCGTGCGGGCGCCAGCGGCGACCAGGTCCGTCCGTCGAAGAGTCCGAAGACCGGCCCGCGCCAGTACAGGCTGCGCTGCTCGGGCGCGTGTCGGTCGAACTTGGCGCGCAACGCCACCGTGTCGTTGCGCAGCAATTGGCTTATGGACCCCGGCGACATCGAACCGGACAGACCGGTTCCGGCCTGTACCTCGTTCGCGACCCCATGCCAAATCGGCGCCGGCAGGCGCGGGAACAGGAAGAACAGGGCGAGCGTGAGGGGCAGTGCAAGGAAGAATATGCGCGCCAGGTAGCGCAGCTTGCCGGAGAACGATATGTCCCCCTCCGGCAGGTTCACGCTCAGCAGGACGAAGAACAGCATCGCCACCGATGTCACCATGATCGCGGCCGAGAGCAGACCCTGGTCAAAGAGAAATTGCGTTTGCAGGACGAACAGGGAAAGAAAGACGATGACCAGCACGTCGCGATGCGCCCGCATCTCCAGGACCTTCAAGCCGATCAAAACGAGCAGGAAATTGACGCTGGCGTTGCGGCCGAAGAGCGTACCGTGCTCGAGCCATACCGCGGTCGTGCACAGCGCCAGCAGCGCCAACATGACCAAACGTCCGGGCGCCGGTTTGAGCGTCTGCGTCAGCACCGCGCGCCAGATCCACATGGCACCGATCACGACGATGGACCACAGCGGCAGATGTCCAAAATGGGGCGCGACAACGACGGCGACCGCGAGCAGCAGCACGGCCTGGTCGCGTTGCTCGCGGGCGCCGCTGGAGACCTGCGGCTGCAGCCAGGCACGCACGCGCCGCGCGTACGCCTGCAAACGAGGGGCTTGTTGCGCTGTGTGCGAAAGCGCCCGCGCCATCGACTTAGGCCGGGAACAGCGCGAGAGCCTCGAGGCAGCGCACACGCTGCGCCGGGCCGGGTGCCGTCGGGATGTGACTCCCCGGCAAGTTGAGGCTGTAGCGCAGGCCGGCGGCGTCGGCCACGAGGACCCAGCGCGTCAGGCGTGCAATGCGCTGCTCGACGGGCAGGGCCCGGGAAAGAACATCGAAGTCGAGCACGGTTTCCTCCCCCGCGCTCGATTCGAACAGCTTGACGGACAATTCGTCGCTACGCGCTGCCAGGCGCCAGGCGATCGACTTGAGCGGATCTCCCGCCCGGTAGGGCCGTACTCCCGCGAAATCATCGTTGCCGGCGACGACCCCGTTGGCAATGTCCCGGTCGCCACCGCTGCCCAGGGGAAGCGGCGGCGCATCGGTCTCGGGGGTGGCGTATACGACGGTCGTCATCTGCGGCGAAGCGTAGGCCCACGCCTCCCAAAGACCGAAGGGGAAGCGGGTCGAGATGCGCACCCGCGGGCACCGCCGCCGGCCGCGTCGGCGCGTTGGCAGACCGATGCTCACCCGCGCACTGCTCGATGCCGCCACATCGACCCAAACTCCTGGCATGGCCCGCTCCGGCTGACGGTGCGATTTGGCTCTGCGCCGCCTGGGCAGGACGAAGGCGAGGTTGATCGCGAAGCGGGCTTCGCGGGTCGGGTTGTCGATGACAAAATCAAAATCGGCGACTTCGCCGGCGTGCACCGGCGCAACGCGCTGTTCCCGCACGGCGAGTTGCACGAGATTGCGGTGTGTTTGGTACATGCCCACCAGCGCGATGCTCAGGACCAAGAAGGCCAGCAGGAAGCCCAGCTGCAAGTTGAAGTTCAGCGACCCGAGCCAGACGGTCATCGCTACGCCGGAAAATACCAGACCTGCGCGCGTGGGAAGGATGAATATCCGATTATGGTCGAGTGTGACGTCGCCGATAGGCTCGCGGTGCTTGCGCAGCAGCCACTGCACCAGTCTTGGCCGCACGCCGCTCAGTATTGCGCTCACGCGGAGGCTCCCGGAGGGGTCGGTTTCAGGGTACGGCGACCGTTTGCAGCAGGTGGGTCGCCAGCTCGCGGCCGTGCAGCGCCCGGCTGCCGTCGCGCGTGGCCGCGCGCAGCCGGTGTCCCACGACGCCGGGAACGACGTTCTGGACGTCTTCCGGAATGACGTGGTCGCGCCCGTCGAGCCAGGACCAGGCGCGGGCGGCGGCCAGCAGCGCCAAGCCTGCCCTCGGGCTCAGACCGTCAACATAGGCTCCGGACGAGCGCGAGTGTGCCAGCAGGGCCTGAACGTAGTCGAGCAGCGCGTCGGAGCAAAACACCTGCTTGACTTCCTGCTGGGCTGCGAGCAAGTCCGAGGGACGCGATATCGCCGGCATTGCCTTGAGCATGTCCCGGCGCGAGTCGCCGGCAAGCAGGGCGCGTTCCGCGGCATGGTCCGGGTAGCCGAGGGCAATACACATCAGGAAACGGTCCAGCTGTGATTCGGGCAGGGGAAACGTGCCGACCTGGTGCAGCGGGTTCTGGGTGGCGATCACGAAGAAGGGCTGGGGCAGGGGCCGCGCCATCCCGTCGATGGAGACCTGGCTCTCTTCCATCGCTTCGAGCAGCGCACTCTGCGTCTTGGGACTCGCGCGGTTGATTTCGTCGGCCAGCAGCACCTCCGAGAAGATGGGCCCCGGATGGAACGTGAACTGGGCGCTCGAGCGCTCGTAGACCGAAACGCCGATGACGTCCGATGGCAGCAAGTCACTGGTGAACTGGATGCGCCGAAACGGCAAGCCGAGCGATATCGCTATCGCGTGCGCCAGGGTGGTCTTGCCTACGCCCGGGGCGTCCTCGATCAGCAAGTGCCCGCCGGCCAGCAGGCAAGTCAAGCTCTGGCGGATCTGCAGATCCTTGCCGACAATAACGGTTGCAATACGCGCTGCACAGGCCTGGAATTTCTCTAACATTGGATGCTGATGCTTGGGAGGGGGAAAAAGTCTTGAATACCGGGTTGTTGTCGCATGGCGCCTGCGCCGCGCATGAAATGGGAAGCTGGCACCCCGAGTGCCCGGCCCGGCTGGCGTCGATCCAGGATCGGCTGATCGTCACCGGGCTGGCGCAGCATCTGGAGTACATCGAAGCGCCGGAGGCGCCGATCAGCGCGCTTGTCCGGGCTCATGATCCTGCATATCTCGAAATGTTGCAACGCAGCATACCGGCGGAGGGATATCACTCCCTCGATCCGGACACGCTGCTGTGTTCGCGTTCTTGGGAGTCGGCGCGGCGCGCCGCCGGGGCGGTGCTCGAGGCCACCGACCTGGTCATCGGCGGGGGACTGCACAATGCTTTTTGCGCAGTGCGACCGCCGGGCCACCACGCCCGACCGGGAACGGCCATGGGGTTTTGCCTCCTGAACAACATCGCCATCGGCGTGCTGCATGCCCTCGAGGTGCATGGCCTGGAGCGGGTCGCTGTGGTCGATTTCGATGTACACCATGGCAATGGAACCGAGGAGATTTTGTCAGCCATCGAGTATGGCGGTGAACGAGTGCTGATGACCAGTTTTTTCCAGCATCCGTTCTACCCGTACTCCGGCACCGACCATCCGCAGGAAAACATGGTCAATGTACCGCTACCCGCCGGATCCGACGGCACGCGCGTACGCGCCGTGGTGGACGAGATCTGGATGCCGCGACTGGAGCAATTTCGTCCCCAGATGGTCTTCGTTTCCGCCGGATTTGATGCCCACCGCGAGGACGACATCGGCCAGATGAGTTTGGTGGAGGCCGACTATGCGTACATCACGCAGCGTCTGATGGACCTGGCGCGCCGTCACAGCGAAGGGCGCATCGTCAGTTCGCTCGAGGGCGGGTATAACCTGAGCGCGCTCGGGCGCAGCGCCGCCACCCATATTCGCGTACTGGCGCAGCTGTAAGCGTGCCGTATTCCTGCGGCCTCGCGGCCGCGGACCCATTCGCTTCTCAGTCGGAGAAACCGATGAACGCCATCATTGCAGATTCTTCGTCGCCGGCCACGCCCCTGCTCGCGCGCACCCAGGTCGGCGCGGTGCTGCACCTGACCCTGAATCGACCGCAGCAGTACAACGCGCTTTCCGAGGAGATGCTCGCCGCGCTGCGTCAGGCGCTGGCCGACATCGCTGGCGATGCCTCCGTGCGGGTGCTCGTGCTCGGCGCCGCCGGCAAGGCGTTTTGTGCGGGTCACGACCTGCGCCAGATCCGCAGCAACCCCCGTCCCGACTACTACCGATGGCTGTTCGCCGAATGTGCCCAGCTGATGGGGCAAATTCGTGCCCTGCCGCAGCCGGTGATCGCCCGAGTGCACGGAATTGCCACCGCCGGGGGGTGCCAGCTGGTCGCCTCGTGCGACTTGGCGGTTGCGGCCACTTCGGCCCGATTTGCCACCTCCGGCATCAACATCGGACTGTTTTGCGCGACGCCGGCCGTTCCATTGACCCGCAACGTCGGTCAGAAACCGGCGTTCGAGATGCTGTTCACCGGCGACTTCATCGACGCCGACATCGCCCGGGAACGCGGCCTGGTCAACCGCGTCGTGCCGTTGGAGCGACTTGACGAGGAAATCGGGCTGCTCGCGAACTCGATCCTTGCCAAGCCGGCGCACGTCGTCGCCGCGGGCAAGGAACTGTTCTACCGCCAGCAGGAGATGGGCATCGACGCGGCCTATCAGCTGGCGGTGCAGGCCATGGCCTGCAACCTGCTCGAACCGGTGGCCCAGGAGGGCATCGACGCGTTCCTGGGCAAGCGCAAGCCGAACTGGGCCGCCAGCAACCAATGACGCGGGGCGTACCGAGCCTGGCGCAGGCATCCGTCGGTCGGTTCTAACGCCAACCCGGCCCCCGCGCAGGCGGTGCCGGATCGGCCCCGGGCTCAGACCTTGGTCGCCAGGGCCTGGCGGATTTGGTCCAGGGCCGAGGCGTCCTCGATCGTGGTGAGATCGCCCGCCTCTCTTCCTTCGCAGATCGCCTGGATGGTGCGACGCAGCAGCTTGCCCGAGCGGGTCTTGGGCAGCACGCCCACGAAGTGCACCCTTGACGGTCGCGCGACCGCCCCGAGCTGGGAGTCGACCAGCTTGAGAATCTCGCCCTCCATCGCGGCCCGCTGCGCGGCGTCGGTGACGGCACCCGGATCGCGGGCGACGGCAAAGGCAATGGCGACCTGACCCTTGAGGGCGTCGGCGATCCCGACCACCGCCACCTCCGCGATACCGGCGTGCGAACTGATCGACTCCTCGATCTCACGCGTACCCAGGCGATGGCCCGCGACGTTGATCACGTCGTCGGTGCGACCCAATATGAAGAAGTATCCGTCGTCGTCGCGAATGCCCCAATCGAAAGTGGAATAGACGCTGCGGCCGGGGACGCTGTGCCAATACGTGTTGACAAAGCGCTCGTCGTCGCCCCAGATCGTGCTCATGCATCCGGGCGGCAGAGGGCCCGCGATCGCGACGACACCCTTGGTGTTGTTGCCGACCTCTGCGCCGGTGATCTCGTCGTAAAGCCGGACGTCGTAGCCGTAGCAGGCCACGCCCGGGCTGCCGAACTTGGCGGGAAGCGCTTCGACCCCGCGTGGCGTGGCGATGATCGGCCAGCCCGTCTCGGTTTGCCAGTAGTTGTCGACGACGGGCTTGCCTAGACCCTCCGAGATCCAGCGCGCCGTGGGTTCGTCCAGCGGCTCGCCGGCAAGGAACAGCGCCTGGAGCGAGGAAAGATCGTGTCGCCGCAGCAAGGCCGGATCCTGCTTCTTGAGGACGCGGATGGCCGTCGGCGCCGAGAACATGATGTTCACCCGGTACTGCTCGATGATGCGCCACCAGATCGCCCCGTCGGGGCGAATCGGCGTGCCTTCGTACACGACAGTGGCCATGCCGGCAATCAGCGGACCGTAAACGATGTAGCTGTGGCCGACGACCCAGCCGATGTCGCTCGTCGAAAAGTAGGTGCCGCCCGCCTCGCCGCCGAACACGTGCTTCATCGATGCCGCGAGTGCCACGGCGTAACCGCCCGTGTCGCGCTGCACCCCCTTGGGCCGACCGGTCGTGCCGGAGGTGTACAGGATGTACGAGGGTTCGTTGGATTCGAGCCAGACGCAGTCGACCTTCGCGTCCCAGTGCTGGCGCACCTGCGCGGCGCAATCCAGATCGCGCCCCGGCGTCATCGGCATCGGCGCCAGGCCGCGATCGACCATCAGCACGTGTTCCGGGGCATGGCTGGCCAAGGCGATCGCCTGGTCGAGCAGTCCCTTGTACGGGACCGTCTTGCCGGAGCGCGAACCGGCGTCGGCCGAGACGATGATCCTGGGCCGGGCGTCATCGATGCGGGTGGCCAAGCTATGCGAGGCAAAACCCCCGAAGACCACGGAATGAATCGCCCCGATACGCACGCTGGCGAGCATGGCAAATATTGCTTCCGGGATCATCGGCATGTAAATCAGCACCCGGTCGCCACGCTCGGTGCCCAGCGCCTTCAGTACCGCGGCGTAACGGTTCACCTCGCGGTGCAGCTCGGCAAAGGTGTAGGTCTTCTCCGTCTTGGTTTCCGTCGAGACGTATATGAGCGCCGGCTGATCGGCCCGCGCGGGCAGATGGCGGTCGACCGCGTTGTGGCACAAGTTCGTGCGGCCACCCGTGAACCAGCGCGCGAACGGCGGGCGGGAGGCATCGAGCACCCGTTGCACCGGTTCTTGCCAGTCCACCAGGGCGCTTTGCTCGCGCCAGAAAGCTTCGGGTTGCTGCAGCGAACGGGCGTGAAACTGTCGGTACGTGCTCATCGTTCCTTCTCCACACCTGGATCGGGATTGGCGCTTGGCTGGCTTTGCTGGCGAATCAGCCGAAGTAGGGGGTTGAGCTGCTCAAGCAGCCGCGGTATGTGCGCGACGACCTCGGCGCCGCGCCCGGAGCCGATCAGCGCCAGGGCCAGGTTCACGTCCATGGAGCCGGCCTCGGCGCTGGGGTCAAAGCCCCCGGCCTTGGCCGACTCGGAGGCTCCCAGCATGATGCGCCGCGACCCGGTGCTCTGGGCCATCTGCGCGCGCCGCTGCGCCTGGATACGCAGGTCGGCGGCGCCGCGGCGCAATTCCTCCGACAGCGTTGCCACGCCGATGCAGGTCCACACTTCGACCCCGGGCCCGGCCGCATCGACGTTTTCCAGGACCTTGCGCAGCCGTGCTGCGAACCGCAGCATGTCGGTCATGCCGTTGTTCTGCGTCGCCACACAAAACTCAGTCTTGTCCGAGCGGGTTGCCAGGTCTTCGAGGCGCACCGACGATCCCAGGGCACGGCCAACCTGCTTCATGCGCTGTTCGATCTCGCCGTCCCAGGCCTCGTTGTGCGGCATCTTCAAGTCGACGCGAATGCAAATGAGTGCCAGGTCCGATAGCGCGCGGCGCGCATAGGACAATAGTTTCTCGACCTGCCGGTCGAACGCGACCAGCGTCAGCAGTTCGGTATCCGGGTCAACTGTGCGCGCCGAATCGAGCTCGGAGCGACTCTCGACGAGCGCGTCGCGCGTATTGGCCAGTTCGACGAGTACCCGCACGCGCGATAGCAATTCGTGCGCCGCATTCGGTGCCGGCGGATCGCCGACGATCAGCTCGGTCGCCTCCAGCGCCTCGACCCGCGGGCTCTCCGAAGCGCTGGCGCGCTCCAGCAGTGCAATGGCCGGTATTTCCCGGATCCGCTGGACCTTGGAGGCACGCAATCGAGCAAGGAGCTCGAATCCGCGCACCGACGGCGCCGCCATCTCGGCGATCACGACGCGAATCGAAGAATCCAGCAGCACCGCCTGCCAGGCGGTTTCGCCGTCAGCGACCTCCCGGACGTCGAACTGTTGCCGAACCGCCTCGCTGACCGCGCTGCGCGAAATCCGTCCGCCGTCGGCAAGAAGCACTCTGGGCTTGGCGGCCTGGGCCGGGCGCGGCGCGCCGGAGCTTTGCGGCGGGTTCTGCGCCGCGCCTTGGCTATCGGATTCTTGCTGGGTCACGCGATTACCGCCTTCCGAGTACGGCGCATGTTGTCGATCGTCAACATATCACGCGGCGCTGGCGCTTGCTGAGGACCGGATCAAGGGCCCACGGCCGTAATGACCGAGGCGGCCACGCTTTGTCGCGCCCGCGCCAGAGCCT
This sequence comes from Burkholderiales bacterium, assembly GCA_900290335.1. GTDB lineage: Bacteria > Pseudomonadota > Gammaproteobacteria > Burkholderiales > Burkholderiaceae_F > GJ-E10. Next base: position 13,596 of record OKRD01000132.1, read on the forward strand.
CCAAAATGGCCCCGGCATGCGCGGCGACCGCCTGCTCGCCCTCCAGGATCGAGGACTCGCGCGACGCGAAATCCGTGCTGCCGATCGTGCCCACGGCCGGCTGCAGGACGATGTCCGCGTCGGCCAGTTCCGCGCGCGCAATCACCTGGCCCATGATCGTGAACGTCTGCATCAAGATATCGAACGCGCCGGTCGTGCTTTGGTAGGCGGGATTCTTGGAGATGTCGACCGCAATCACCACATCGGCTCCCAGTCGCCGGGTCGTGCGCACCGGTACGGGACTTACCAGTCCACCGTCGACGTATTCGCGACTGCCGATGGCGACCGGCTGGAACACCCCGGGCACGCTGCTCGATGCGCGCACGGCCATGCCGACATTACCTCGCTCGAAGACCATCATTTGTCCGCTGCCCAGATCGGTGGCGACGATGGCGAGCTTTCGCGGTAGCCTCTCGATCGGCCGCTGCTCGACTTGCTCGTTGACGAAGTCCTGCAAAGCCTGGCCTTTGAACAGTCCGCGCGAGGGCAGGGACCAGTCGGTGAGCGTGGATTCCTCGAACTGCATCGCTACGCGCTGCAGATGTGCGCCATCGTATCCGGAAGCGTACAGCGCGGCAACGAAGCTGCCGACGCTGGTGCCCACGATGATGTCCGGCACGATTCCCCGGGCTTCGAGCGCCTTGATCACGCCAACGTGGGCGAAGCCGCGTGCTGCTCCCCCGCCCAACGCCAGGCCGATTTTTATCGGGCGCGGCGGTGGCGGCGGCGGCGGGATCGCCGGTACTTCGGGCGCGGCCGGTGGCGCGGGGGCCGGCGCGGCGTCCGTTGCAGCGGGCGGGGCCATGGGTGCAACGGCGGCCGGCGGCTGCTCGGCTTGGGGTACCGTAGCCGGGACCAGTGTCTGGCACCCGGCCAGCGCAGCGAAAACGGCGCACAGCGCGAGTCGAAGTGGAACTCTGGCAGCAGACATCAACAACGCCAAACCGTCAAAAAGTGTGGTAACAAGCCATCGTGCCGAGCTCTGGGGGCGCGCTCCGGACTTGCGCCGCCGCGGCAGCGCCGCCGATAAGGGGAGTGGGAAATGGCCGCCCGGGTCACGGACGTAATTGTATTAGGCGCCGGCCACAACGGCCTGGTCTGCGCCAATTACCTCGCTGCCGCCGGCTTGCGGGTCAAAGTGCTCGAGCGGCGCAGCGTGGTCGGCGGTGCAGCGGTCACCGAGGAGTTCTTTCCCGGGTTTCGCAACTCCTCGGCTAGCTACACCGTGAGCCTGCTGCATCCGCGGGTCATTCGCGACCTGCGGTTGGACGAGCGCGGTCTGCGCATTCTCGAGCGGCCCTTTGCCAACTTCGTGCCGCTTGCCGACGGCCGTTCGCTGCGCTTCGGGGCCGACGCGGGCCGGAGCGCAGATCGGCATCTGGGCAGCAATCTGGCGCAACTGTCACCGGCGGACGCCGAGCGCCTGCCCGAGCACTATGCGCGGCTCAAGCGCATCGCCGACATGCTGCGCCAGTGGGTGCTGCGCACGCCGCCCCAGGTCGGCGGACGCTGGGTCGTGTCGGACTGGGCTTCGGCCCGCGCGGCCGCACAGCTGCTGCTGGAGATCGGCAAACTGGGATTTCCGGCGCAGCGCGACCTGTTGACGGCCTTTACCCGCAGCGCCGGCCACTGGCTCGATTCCATGTTCGAGTGCGACGCGCTCAAGGCGGTGCTCGGGTTTGACTCGATCGTCGGCAATTTTGCCAGCCCATATGCGCCGGGTTCGGCCTACGTCCTGCTGCATCACTGGTTCGGCGAGGTCAACGGCAAGCCGGGCGCCTGGGGCCACGCGGTCGGTGGCATGGGTCGGATCACCCAACTGATGGCCGAGGAAGCGCAGTCCCGGGGCGTGGAGATCGAGCGCGACTGCGAGGTGCGGCGCGTGCTCGTCGAGCAGGGGCGCGCGGTCGGCGTTGCACTGGCCGATGGCAGACAGCTGCCCGCCCGTGCGGTGGCCGCGGGAGTCAACCCCAAGCTCCTGTACCAGAAGCTGGTCGATCAGGCGGCGCTGCCCGAGGACTTCCGCGCCGCGATCGGGCAGTACCGCTGCGGCTCGGGGTCGTTCCGCGTCAACGTCGCCCTGGCCGAATTGCCCGATTTCGCCTGTCAGCCCGGGACCCATGCGCAGGCGCACCATGCCAGCGGAATCCTCCTGGGCCCGTCCCTGCACGCCATGGACCGGGCCTGGCACGACGCGGTCCGCGAAGGGCACTCGCGCGTACCGATCATCGAGATGCTGGTGCCCAGCGTTGTCGACGACTCGCTGGCGCCGCCGGGGCGGCACGTCGCCAGCTTGTTTTGCCAGCACTTTGACCCGGCGCCTGCCGGTGGCTGGGATACCCGCAAAGGCGCGGCGGTCGAGGCGATTTTCCAGGCGGTCGAAGCGTACTGCCCCAATTTCCGGCGTGCGCTGCTGGGCTACAAGGCCTGGTCGCCGCTCGACCTGGAACGCGACTATGGCCTGCTCGGCGGCGACATCTTCCACGGTCAGCTCTCGCTCGATCAGCTGTTTTGCTTTCGACCGCTGATCGGAAACGCGCGCTACCGTGGTCCGATCGGCGCGCTGTACCATTGCGGGTCGGGGGCTCACCCGGGAGGCGGCGTGACAGGCGCGCCCGGGCACAACGCGGCGCGCGAGATACTGCGCGACTGGCAGGGGATATTGCGCCGGGGCGCTGGGGGCGCTCCGTATAATTCACGGGCGGTCCCGGGGGCATAGTGGCCGGGACCGTGGTGGCCGTGCTGCGAGTGGGACCGAAAAACGAAACGATCGGAACGCCGATGAAAGTGCTGGTCTGCGTCAAACGGGTGGTCGACTACAACGTCAAGGTTCGCGTCAAGTCCGATCAAACGGGGGTCGACGTCGCCAACGTCAAGATGTCGATGAATCCATTCGACGAAATCGCGGTCGAGGAGGCGATGCGCCTGAGGGAAGCGTCGCTGGCTACCGAGATCGTCGCCGTCTCCTGCGGCGTGAGCCAGTGCCAGGAGACGCTGCGCACCGCGCTGGCCATTGGTGCCGACCGCGCCATACTCGTGGAGACCGACGCGGAATTGCAGCCCCTGGCGGTGGCCAAACTGCTGGCCGCCCTGGTCGAGCGCGAGCAGCCCCAGTTGGTGATCCTCGGCAAGCAGGCGATCGATGACGACGCGAACCAGACCGGGCAGATGCTGGCGGCCTTGCGATCCATGCCGCAGGCCACGTTTGCCTCGCGCCTGCGCTTGGCCGATGGCTGGGCGGAGGTCACGCGTGAGGTCGACGGGGGCCTGGAGACCATCTCGGTGCGACTGCCGGCGGTGGTGACGACGGACCTGCGCTTGAACGAGCCGCGTTACGTGACGCTGCCCAACATCATGAAGGCGAAGAAGAAGCCGCTCGAGATCGTCTCGCCCGCCGCATTGGGCGTCGATGTCGCGCCACGTCTGAAGACCGTCAAGGTCAAAGAACCGCCGCAGCGCCAGGCGGGCATCCGCGTCCCCGATGTCGCCACGCTGGTGACCAAGCTGCGGGATGAAGCCAAGGTGATTTCGTGATTTGCGGGGCCGGCAAATGAGAGCATTGATACTGGCGGAACACGACAACGCGGCGCTCAGGGCGGTCACGCGCAACGTAGTCACGGCGGCCGTTCAGGCGGCGGGCGAGGCCGACATCTTGGTGGTCGGCAGCGGCTGTGCGCCTGTGGCGCAGCAGGCCAAGGCGATTGCCGGCGTGGGCAAGGTCTTCGTGGCCGATGCGCCGCACTTTGCCGACGCACTGGCGGAAAACGTCGCGGCGCAGCTCGTCGCCTTGGCCGGCAAGGGCTACTCCCACGTCCTGGCGCCGGCCAGCAGCTTTGGCAAGAACGTGCTCCCGCGCGCTGCCGCGCAGCTGGACTGCGCGCAGATTTCCGATGCCATCGCGGTGATCGCCCCGGACACGTTCGCGCGCCCCATCTACGCGGGCAACGCGATCGCCACCGTCCAATGCGCCGATCCGATCGTCTTCGTCACGGTTCGGCCGACCAGCTTTGCGGGTGCGGCCGACGGCGGCAGCGCGACGGTGGAAAGCGTCGCGGCCGTCGCCGATCTGGGTGTTTCGCGGTTTGTCGGGCGCGAGATTGCCAAGTCCGACCGCCCCGAGCTCGCGGGGGCCAAGGTGGTCGTCTCCGGCGGGCGGGCACTGGGATCGGCCGAGAATTTCAAGCTGCTCGAACGGCTGGCACAGCGCCTGAACGCGGCCTTGGGAGCCTCGCGCGCGGCGGTCGACGCCGGCTACGCGCCCAACGACTGGCAGGTCGGGCAGACCGGGAAGATCGTGGCGCCGCAGCTGTACATCGCGGTCGGCATCTCGGGGGCGATCCAGCACCTGGCGGGAATGAAGGATTCGAAGGTGATCGTGGCCATCAACAAGGACGCGGATGCGCCAATTTTCCAGGTGGCCGATTACGGATTGGTCGCGGACTTGTTCCAGGCAGTGCCCGAATTGATCGAAAAACTGGGGTAGGGGGCGATGAACTACCAGGCGCCGCTGCGGGAGATGCAGTTCGTTGTCCACGAGCTTGCGGGGCTGCGGGCGGTCCAGTCCTTGCCCGGGTTCGAGGATGCCAGCGACGAGATCGTCGGCGCGGTGCTGGAGGAGTGCGCCAAGCTCATGGGCGAAGTCATTGCCCCGCTCAACCGCCTGGGCGACACGCAGCCGGCGACCTGGTCCAACGGCGAGGTGACGACCACCCCGGGCTTTCGCAAGGCGTTTCGCACCTTCGTCGAGGGCGGCTGGCAAGGGGTGATGCATCCGACCGAGCATGGCGGCCAGGGCCTGCCAAAATTGGTCGCGACGCCGTGCCTGGAGATGCTGCAGGCGGCGAACCTGTCCTTTGCGCTGTGCCCGCTGCTCACCGATGGCGCCATAGAGGCGTTCTTGTTGGCGGGGTCCGAAGAGCAGCGCCAGCGCTACGTGCCCCGGCTCATCGACGGCGACTGGACCGGCACGATGAACCTGACCGAGCCGCAGGCCGGTTCGGACTTGTCGCTGGTGCGTACGCGCGCCGAGCGCCAGCCGGACGGGCGCTACCGCATCTTCGGCCAGAAGATCTTCATCACGTTCGGCGAGCATGATCTGGCCGAAAACATCGTGCATCTGGTCCTGGCCCGCGCCAGCGATGCACCCCCGGGAGTCAAGGGCTTGTCGCTTTTTGTCGTGCCTAAGTTCCTGCCCGCGGCGGACGGCGGCATCGGCGCGCGCAACGATGTGTACTGTGCGTCGCTCGAACACAAGCTCGGCATCCGCGCCAGTCCGACTGCGGTGCTCATCTTCGGTGACGGGCGGGGGGAAGTCGGTCCTGGCGCCATTGCCGAGCTCGTGGGGGAGGAGAACCGCGGTCTGGAAATGATGTTCATCATGATGAACGCCGCGCGATTCCAGGTCGGCTTGCAGGGAATTGCCGTGGCCGAGCGCGCCTACCAGCAGGCCAGCGCCTTTGCGCGCGAGCGGGTGCAAAGCCGTGCGGTCGAGGGTTCGCCCGGTCCGGTTGCGATCATCGAGCATCCGGACGTGCGCCGGATGCTGATGTTCATGCGTTCGCACATCGAGGCGGCACGCGCGCTTGCCTATGTCGCCGCAGCGCACAGCGACGTCGCCCGCCATCATCCGGACCGCGGCGAGCGGGCCCGCGCCCAGGCGCTCTATGACTACCTGGTTCCGATCGTCAAGGGCTGGAGCACGGAGGTCGCGGTCGAGGTGGCGTCGACCGGCATCCAAGTCCATGGCGGCATGGGTTTCATCGAGGAGACCGGGGCGGCGCAACACTACCGCGACGCTCGCATTTTGCCGATCTACGAGGGTACGACCGGGATCCAGGCCAACGACCTGCTCGGCCGCAAGACGATGCGCGATGGCGGCGCCACCGCCCGCCTGCTGATCGAGCAGATGCGCGCGACGGCGGCGCAGGCCCGGGCGCAGGCCGGCGGGGATTTTGCGGTGATCGCGGCGCGCCTCGATTCGGCCGTCGACGCCTATCGCGACGCCCTCGAGTATTTCTTGCGCGGCTTCGAGCAGAACGTGCGCGGCGCATTCGCCGGGTCGGTGCCGTATCTCAAACTTGCCGGCATCGTGCTCGGTGGCTGGCAGCTGGCGCGGGCGGCACTGATCGCCCAGCGTACCTTGGCTGCCGCACCGGACCCGTTCTATCGCGCCAAGATCGCGACCGCGCGATTTTTCTCCGACCACGTGCTTTCGACCGCATCGGCGCTGCTGCTCGCCATCGAAGCCGGCGGCGCCGGAGCCTTGGCGCTGGACGCCGCCGACTTCTAGCCGTTCTCGTGGCGGCCCGGCGCCGCCCGTCGCGCGCTTCGTCGATGGATAGTCAATGACTATCGATCGGATAATTACAATTCATTTGTTTAATCGCCTGCCGGCGCGTAGATTGTGCGCTACCGACCGATTTCGGAAGGGTCGCGCTGCAGCGATGGATCAACTAGGAGAGCTTTCATGGCACTGAAGGGATCGAAGACCGAGGACAATCTGAAGGCGGCGTTTGCCGGGGAATCCCAGGCGAACCGGCGCTACCTGTATTTCGCGTCGAAGGCCGACATCGAGGGATACAACGACGTGGCAGCGGTATTCCGCTCCACCGCCGAAGGGGAAACCGGCCATGCGCATGGCCACCTCGAGTATCTCGAGCAAGTCGGCGATCCGGCGACCGGGCTGCCGATTGGGCCGACGCGCGCCAATCTGAAGGCGGCAATCGCCGGCGAGACGCACGAGTACACCGACATGTATCCGGGGATGGCCAAGACGGCGCGAGGCGAAGGCTTCGAAGAGATCGCCGACTGGTTCGAAACGCTGGCCAAGGCGGAGCGCTCGCACGCGAACAAGTTCCAGCGGACGCTCGATTCGATCGTCGACTAATTGCCGGGATCCGCGGTTTTTGCCGCAACCGCGATGCGCGCCACGCGCGCATCACGCCCCGGTTGTCATGAAGTGAGAAGGAACCATGAGCGCCAAGGAAGGAAGCCTCGAGGCACCGACGCGCAAGCCCATTGCTTGGGACAAGCCCGAATTCTGGGATGCGGCGAAGCTGGAAAAGGAGCTCGAGCGCGTCTTTGACATCTGCCACGGCTGCCGACGCTGCGTGAGCCTGTGCGGTGCCTTTCCCACGCTCTTCGACCTGGTGGACGGCGGCGCCAGCGGCGAGCTCGATACCGTGCCCAAGGAGCGCTATGCCGACGTCGTCGACCAGTGCTACCTGTGCGACGTTTGCTTCATGACCAAGTGCCCCTACGTTCCGCCGCACGCCTGGGATCTGGATTTTCCGCACCTGATGCTGCGCGCCAAGGCGGTGCAATTCCGCAGCACGGGCGGCAAGTGGCGCGACCGGGTGCTCTCGTCTACCGACCGCCTGGGCTACTTTGCCGGCATTCCGATCGTCACGCAGGCCGTCAACACGGTCAATCAGAGTCGCGCCGGGCGGGCCGCCACCGAGAAATTGCTGGGCGTCGATCGTCGGGCTTGGCGACCGGATTACGCCGCGGCGAAGTTCCGCCGCTCGGCAAGGGTCGACGCCTCGCCGCCGGTTCGCGACGGGACACGCACCCCGGGCAAGGTCGCCGTCTACGCGACTTGCTACGTCAACTACAACGAGCCGGGGATTGGCCACGACCTGCTCAAGATCTTGGCGCACAACGAGATTCCGCATGTCTTAGTCGAGAAGGAGGCGTGCTGCGGGATGCCCAAGCTCGAACTCGGCGACCTGGAGGGCGTACGCCGTCTAAAGGAGAGCAACATTCCGGTGCTGGTGCGCCTGGCGCGCGAGGGCTACGCGATCCTCGCGGCGATCCCATCCTGCACGCTGATGTTCGCCAAGGAATTGCCGCTGCTGTTTCCCGGCGATGCCGAGGTGCGGCTGGTCAGCGAGGCCATGTGGGACCCGTTCGATTACCTCGTGGCACGCAACAAGGATGGCCTGCTCAAGAGCGATTTTCGCCGGCCCCTGGGTTCGGTCTCCTACCACGTGCCGTGCCACAGCCGCGTGCAGAACCTGGGCCGCAAAACCGAGGAAGTCCTCAAATGGATTCCGCAGACCACGGTGACGACGGTGGAACGCTGTTCGGGACACGCCGGCACCTGGGGGGTGAAGATGGAGTACCACGCCACGGCGATGAAGATCGGCAAGCCGGTGTTTCGCGCCATGGTGCAGGCCAAACCCGATTTCATCAGCTCGGACTGCCAGTTGGCGGGCCACCATATCGAGCAGGGAATCGAGGAGCTCGGCGGCGAAGCAGCGTCGGGCAAGAAGCCGCAGCTTGCGCATCCGATCACGCTCGTGCGCATGGCCTACGGCATCGAGTAGCGAGCGCAGGAGCAAGGAGCCATGAACGCAATTTCCCCATCGAGCCTACTGACGCTGGAGGCGTATTCGAAGCGGCGCAAGGAATTTCGCGACCGCGTGCTGGCGCACAAGAAGAACCGGATCGTGCACGTGGGAGCGCACATGACCTTGATCTTCGAGGACGAGACGACGATCCGCTACCAGATACAGGAAATGCTGCGAATCGAAAAGACGTTCGACGAGCAGGGCATCCGCGAGGAGCTCGACGCCTATAACCCGCTGATTCCGGACGGCACCAATCTCAAGGCGACGATGATGCTCGAATACGAAGATCCGCAGGAGCGTGCGCGCGAACTGGCGCGGCTCATCGGCATCGAGCACCGCGTGTACCTCCAGGTGGAGGGCATGGATCCGTGCTACGCCGTCGCCGACGAGGACCTCGTGCGCGAAAACGAGCAAAAGACCTCGTCCGTGCACTTCCTGCGCTTTGAACTGGCGCCGGCCGCCATCGCCGGATTTCGGCGCGGCCGCCGCGTGGCCGTGGGGGTCGATCACCCGAACTATCGCACCCGCGTCGATCCGATCGCCGCCGAGGTCCAGGGATCGTTGAGCAAGGACTTTGCCTAACGGGGGCAGTCAGAACAGCAGCTGCTGCGGGCCGGGCGACTGCGGAACGCGGAAGCGACTGCAGTCGAGCGGCGGGTAGTCCCGCTCGAGCTGCCACTTGCGGCAGGCCAAGGCGAAACGTTGGCGCAACAGCGTGGCGAAGATCCCGGTGCCCTCCATGCGCGTGCCGAATTCGGACTGGTTGTCGCGGCCGCCGCGCATCTGGCGGACCCGGCTCATGACATGTGCGGCGCGTAGCGGCGCGAACTCGCGCAGCCATTCGAGGAACAGATCGCGGACCTCGAGCGGCAAGCGCAGGCTCACGTAGGAGGCATGGCGCGCGCCGGCAGCGGCCGCTGCCTCGAGTACCGCCTCCATGTCCTGCTCGGTGAGGGCCGGAATGACCGGCGCAACGATCACGCCTGCCGGAATTCCCGCTTGTGCCAGGGTCCGGATCGCCTCGAGACGACGCGCCGGCGTGCTGGCGCGCGGCTCCAGCGTGCGCGCGATCGTGCGGTCGAGCGTACCGATCGAGATCAGGACGCGCACGAGCCCTTGCTGCGCCATTGGCCCGAGCAGGTCAAGGTCGCGCAGCACCAGGGCCGACTTGGTCGTGATCGCGACGGGGTGACCAAAGGCCGCCAGGACCTCGAGCACGGAGCGGGTGATGCGAAGATCCTTCTCGATGGGTTGGTACGGATCGGTGTTGGCGCCCAGCGCCAGCATGGCCGGCGTGTAGCCGGGTCGGCGCAGCTCGCGCTCGAGCAGTTCGGCAGCGTTTTGTTTGGCAAAAAGGCGCGTCTCGAAGTCCAGGCCCGGGGATAGGCCCAGGTAGCTGTGCGTGGGGCGCGCGTAACAGTACACGCAGCCGTGCTCGCAGCCGCGATAGGGATTGACCGATCGATCGAAGGGGATGTCCGGTGATTGGTTGCGGCTGATGATCGTGCGTGCCCGCTCGTGCGTGACGCAGGTCTTGATCGCTGCCGCCGCTGGCGGCGCGTCGTCCGGATCAGGTTCGGCCGCGACCGGCGGGAGCTCGCCCCGTTCCGCGGTGCGCGACTGTTCGAGATACTCGGGGTCGAGCTCGTGCGTGGCGTCGGCAAAACGCGAATCCCGGTTGCTGCGGGCGCCGCGTCCCTTGAGCTCGGCAAAAGCGCCGGTGAGCAGCGCCGATCGAACAGGTTTCACGTCTGCCCCGGGTCGATAGTGTATAAAATAACAGTATACGGCCAATTGCCGGGGCCAACCCAGGGGGGAGATGCCACGTTCGGCCTACGCTGCCGCGGGACCCTTCGAACCCTTCGCGGCGGCACACCTGCCCTGGGAGGTGTTTTCCCGGGACACGCTCTTTGGCATCGGCTGCCAGCCGTTGCGGCAATCAGACGGTGGCGCGCGCAGCGGCGTGTGCGTGGAGATCCTCGAAGCGGGACGCCGGGCGTATCCCGCGCTAGCACGTGCTCAAGGAGGAGCACCGGTTCCTCCTCGAGGGTTGCCGGACGCCGCGTCGGCGACGATGTGGTGCCGCCTGGCGATCCCAACGCAGGGCGGAAGCACGGCGGCACTAGCCGGCGCCGTGCCCGTCCTCGACCGCGGGTCCCGCATCGCCTCGGTCCGCGGCGCGCTCTCGGCGCATGCTGCCGGCAACCATGTCAAAGCGAAACAGGCGACACTCGAGCGCGCCGTTGAAGAGCACCGTCTTGCTGGACTCGCGCAGGCGCATCTGCTGCGGCAATTTGCGGTCGGAACTCAGCAGCCAGGCCTGCCAGCCGGGAAACTTGCGCTTTAACTGCCCGGCGAAGTCGGACATCAGCGACGCGACGCTGGCCGACTTGGGATTGCTCTGCTCGCCGTAGGGTGGGTTGGTGACGATCATCCCGCGTTCGGCGGTTGGCTCGGCGGCGCGCGCGTCGGTTGCCTCCAATACCAGGGAGCGGTTCTGCAGTGCGGCGCCCAGCCCCGCGCGCTGCGCGTTGGCGCCGGCGATCGCGATCACGCGGGTCGAGATGTCGCGCCCGACCAGTTGCATGGGAGCACGGTCGTCGATGGCCGCGCGCGCTTGCTGCTGCAGGGATGACCAGGCAGCGCGATCAAACCCGCGCAAGTTCTCGAAGCCAAACCGGCGCTGCAGGCCAGGTGCGCGGTTCGTTGCGATGCAGCCGGCCTCGATGACGATCGTGCCGCTGCCACAAAAAGGATCGAGCAGCGGCTGTTGCGGGGTCCAACCCGCGAGCAGCAGCAAGGCCGCCGCTAGGTTCTCCTTGATCGGCGCCTCGCCCTTGTCGGCACGCCAGCCGCGCTTGAAGAGCGATTCGCCGGAAAGATCGATGTACAGCTGTACGGTCTGCTCGTCCAGGTGCGCCAGTACCTGGACGTCGGGGTGCGCCCGGTCGATCGATGGTCGCTCGCCGCTGCGGTCGCGCGCGCGGTCGACGATGGCATCCTTGACCCGCAGCGTCACGAACTGCAGGCTGCGCAGCGGCGAACGGTTCGCCGTGACATCGACTCGCAGGCTCTGACCCGGCGAAAACTCGCGCTCCCAGGCGATCTGCCGGGCGAGTTCATACAGATCGGTCTCATTGCGGTAGCTGCCCTGCCCCACGCGCCACAGGATCCGGCTGGCGATGCGGCAATGCAGGTTGGCGGCGTAGGCGGTGGCCAGCGTACCGCCAAACTGCGCGCCGCCGGCCGCTGGGCGCACTGCCGATGCGCCGAGCGTGCGCAGTTCCTGTGCCAGAACCGGCTCGAGTCCGCGCGGGCAGACGGCGAAGAATGTTTCCGCCACGCGGGTCCGTCGCTTAGAAGGGCTTCACGACGACGAGCGCGACGATGGCAAGCAGCAGCAGGGTCGGGATCTCGTTGAACCAGCGAAACCAGATGTGCGAATGCTGGTTGCGGCCGGCGCGCAAATTGGCCAGCTGGCGTCCGCAAACATGCTGGAAAGCAAGCAGCGCAAGCACCAGCGCGAGCTTGGCGTGGAGCCAGGCTTGGTCTTGACCGATGCCAAATCCCAGCCATAACCACAGGCCCAGGGCCAGGGCCGCGACCGAGAGCAGGTTGGAGAAGCGATAGAGCTTAGCGGCCATGAGCAAGAGACGGTCCCGCTCGGCGCCCGGCGCGGCAACCTGCGCCAGGTTAACGAAGATCCGCGGCAGGTAAAACAGGCCGGCAAACCATCCGACCACGAAGAAGACATGCAGCGCCTTGACCCAGAGCATCGCGCTCAGCTGCGGATCTCGCCATTGCCGAACACCACGTACTTGAGCGAGGTCAGGCCCTCGAGCCCAACCGGGCCCCGGGCATGGAGCTTGTCGTTGCTGATGCCGATTTCCGCGCCCAGGCCGTACTCGAAGCCGTCGGCAAAGCGGGTGGAGGCGTTGATCATCACCGAGGCCGAATCGACCTCGCGCAGGAAGCGCATCGCGTTGGCGTGGTGCGTGGTCACGATGGCGTCGGTGTGACGGCTGCCGTAGGTATTGATGTGCTCGATCGCCGCGTCGATTCCGGGTACGACGCGGATCGAGAGGACGGGAGCCAGGTACTCGGTGCGCCAGTCCTGCTCCGTTGCCGGCAGCAGCCGAGCGACGCCTGCCTGCGTCAGGATCGCCAGCGACTGCGGGCAGCAGCGCAGCTCGACTCCTTTTTGGGCGTATACGCGCCCGAGCTGCGGCAAGATGACCGGGGCAATGTCAGCGGCGACCAGCAAAGTCTCCATCGTGTTGCAGGTCCCGTAGCGCTGCGTCTTGGCGTTGTCGGCAATCCGCACCGCCTGCTGCAGATCGGCGGCCGCGTCGATGTACACGTGGCAGATTCCCTCCAGGTGCTTGATCATGGGAACGCGACTCTCCCGCATCAAGCGCTCGATGAGGCTGCGCCCGCCACGCGGCACGATCACGTCTACCAGTTCGGGCAGGGTCACCAGGTGGCCGACGGCAGCCCGGTCGGTAGTGTCGATCACTTGCACCGCGGTGCGCGGCAGCCCGACGGACTCGAGCGCATCGCCCACCAGGCGCGCCAGCGCGCGGTTGGATTCGATTGCCTCCGAGCCGCCACGCAGGACGGTGGCGTTGCCGCTCTTGAGGCACAGCGCGGCGGCATCGATGGTGACGTTGGGACGGCTCTCGTAGATGATGCCGACGACCCCGAGAGGAACGCGCATGCGGCCAACGCTGATGCCCGATGGCCTGGGCCGCAGGTCCTCGATCGCCCCGATCGGATCGGCAAGTCGGGCGATCTGGTCGACGCCCACGGCCATGGCCTCGATCGTCGCCGGCGTGAGCGTCAGCCGGTCGAGCGCCGCGCTGTCAAGCCCGCCGTCGCGCGCGCGCGCGACGTCCAGCGCATTGGCGCGGGCGATCTCGGCGCGGTGCGCGCGGATGGCGGCGGCCAGCGCGGCCAAGCACCGATCCTTGAGCGCGGTCGGGGCGCTTGCCAGCTGCGCCGAGGCGGCCCGAGCGCCCTGGCATACCGCGCGCACGTAGGCCGCGACATCCTCGATCGCCTTGACGGGCGCGGCGGTGCCGGAATGAGCGAGCGAGGACGTCATCGATTCCCCCTTCGGTCCGGCGCTTGCCTCAGGAGGTCCGCAGGCCGAGCGCCAGTTCGGTCAATTCTAACCAAGGATCGTCGTCGCGGCCCGCCAGCGGCAGTCCCTTGGCGAGGCGATCGAGTTCGGCACAGCGCGCCAGCAGTTCGGCCAGCCGGCTCACCGCTAGCTGTGGCAGGACGCGCTCCACCAGCGCCGGCGCGGCACTGAGGCGTACCGCGCGCACGGCGGCCGCAAAGGGCCGTCCCGCCGAGGCAGCCTGCTTGAGCCGCAAGAGGTTGCGCAGCTCCTCGGCCACCATCCACAGCAGCAGTGGCAGCGGCTCGCCCTCGGCGCGCAGTCCGGCGACCAGGCGCGTGATGCGCGACTTGTCGCCGGCGAGCATTGCCCCGGCAAGCGAATTGCCCTCATAGCGGGCCACATCGAGGACGGCCGCCTGAATCTGCTCCAGGCTCAGTTCGCCGTCCCCGTACAGCAGTTGCAGTTTCCCGATCTCCTGGTGCGCGGCCAGCAGGTTTCCTTCGACCCGATCGGCCAGAAATGCGAGCGCGGCGCGGCTGGCCGTCTGACGCTGCCGGCCCAGACGGCCGGCGATCCAATCCGCCAGCCGGTCGCGCGCCACGCTGGCGACGTCGATCCAGACGCCCGCGGACTGCAGCGCGCTGGCCCACTCCGAGCTGCGCGTGGCGCGGTCGAGGCGCGGCAGGCTGACGATCGTGAGCGTGTTCTCGTCATCGCGCCGTGCGTGCACTTGCAGCGCTTCGGCGCCCTTCTTGCCGGGCTTACCCGTGGGCAGGCGGATCTCGAGGAGCCGGCGCTCAGAAAAGAGCGACAGGCCCGTTGCGGCCTGGTCCAGCGCCGACCAGTCCATGCGCGCGTCCGCGTGCAGGACCTGGCGCTCGGCAAATCCCTGGGCCCGGGCCGCTGCCCGGATCGCATCCTGCGCCTCGAGCGTGAGCAAGGCCTCGTCGCCGGCAACAACGTAGCAGCGCGCGAGCCGGCCACGCAGCAGGTGTTGCTCGAGCAGCTCACTCCGAAGCTGCATAGGGCTTGGCCGCGGCGATGCGTCGCAGCAGCTGTTGCACCAGGTCGGTCTGCATATCGCGGTACAGCAGGGCCTCCTCCGATTCCTTCGACAGCCGCTGCGAATCGTTGAAGGAGATATCGCGCTGCACCTGCAGATCGGTAGGCTCGATGACGTCGCGCCCCTGGGCGTCCCGCAGGCGGAACCGCAGACGGTCGCGCAGCGAATACTCGATGGCGCGGCCCTGCGCATTGAGGGTCAGCACCTGGCGGTCGCGGCTCTCGCCGATCAGATCGAGTACCGCGGCGGCCTTGGTGGGGTCGTTGACGACCTGCGTGCTGGTGCCCGCGCGGATATTGCGTGCCAGTTCGGTGCCCAGCGGCGAGTTGGGCGGGATGTTCAGGGCGATCGTGGGAAACGGCAGTTGCTGGGTCCCGCGCAGCGTGAAGCCGCAGGCCCCCAGCCACAGGCAAACAAGGACCGGACCCAGCAAGGCGCGGAGCGGCCGCTGCTGCCGGACCCGCTTGCTAGACGACCACATTGACCAGTTTTCCCGGTACGACCACGAGCTTCTTGGGCCGGGCAACGATGTACTTGGCCAGCGCTTCGTCTGCGGTCACGACCTCCTCGATGGTCTCGCGCGTGGCGTCCACCGCAACCCGAATCGAACCGCGCAGCTTGCCGTTGACCTGGACCACGAGATCCACCAGTTCGCGCTGCAGTGCCAGCGGGTCGGGTTCGGGCCAGGCCGCGTAGACGAGCTCGCCGCGGCGCGCTTCCAGGCCCAGCGCGCTCCATAGCGCCTGGGCGATGTGGGGCGTCACCGGGTAGAGTACCCGCAGCAAGATATCCAGGCCCTCGTCGATCAAGCCGGCTGAGCCGTCCGACCGACTGGCCGTTTCGAGCAAATGGAGCAGCTTCATCGCACCCGACACGACCGTGTTGTATTGCAGCCGCTCGTAGTCGTAGTTGATCTGCCCCAGCAGCCGGTGCAGCTCGAAGCGGGCCTGCGCCGGCTTGGTGCCAGCGCCAGCGCCGGCGGAGCCGCGCGCCGCGCGCACGGAATGGGCGAACGACCACAGGCGACGCAGGAACCGGTGGGTTCCCTCGGCGCCGGCGTCGGACCAGGCCGCGCTCTGGTCGGGCGGGCCGGCGAACATGACAAACGCCCTTGCGGTATCGGCGCCGAATCGGGCAATGATGTCGCGCGGTTCCACCACGTTGTTCTTGCTCTTGGACATCTTTTCGACGCCACCGAGCAGGACCGGCCCGCCGTCCTCCCGGGAGACGGCGCCGATCACGCGGCCGCGATCGTCGCTGCGCAACTCGACCTCCGCCGGGTAGAACCAGCGACGCCGGCTGGAATCGTCTTCCCGGTAGAAGCAGTCGTTGAGCAGCATCCCCTGGGTAAAGAGCCGCTGAAAAGGCTCGTCGAACGCGACTAACCCCAGGTCGCGCATCACCCGGGTCCAGAAGCGGGCGTACAGCAGGTGCAGCACCGCGTGCTCGATCCCGCCGATGTACTGGTCCATCGGCATCCAGTAGCGGCTGCGCTCATCGATCATGCCCGAGCTCGCGCCGGGCGAACAGTACCGGAGGAAATACCACGAAGAATCGACGAAGGTATCCATCGTGTCGGTTTCGCGCCGTGCCGGGCGGGCGCACGTCGGACACGTGCAGCGCAAGAAGGCCTCGCAGCGGTTCAGCGGATTGCCGCTGCCATCCGGAACGAGGTCTTCGGGCAGGACGACCGGCAAGTCGGCGTCGGGCACCGGCACCGGCCCGCAGCGCTCGCAATGAATGATCGGGATCGGTGTCCCCCAATAGCGCTGGCGCGATATGCCCCAGTCGCGCAAGCGGAACTGCACCTGCGCTTCTCCGAGTCCCGCGTCCTGCAGGTCGCGGGCGATGGCGGCGACAGCCGCCTCGTGCGCCAGGCCGTCGTACTTGCCGGAATTGACGCACACGCCTGCTTGCTTGTCGGCGTACCATGCTTGCCAGTCATCGGACGAGAACGTGCGCCCCGGCGCGGCAATCACCGGCCGGATCGGTAGCCCGTACTTGTGGGCAAAGGCAAAATCGCGCTCGTCGTGGGCCGGAACGCCCATCACGGCGCCCTCGCCGTAGCTGATGAGCACGTAGTTGCCCACCCAGACCGGGATCGGCTCTCCCGTCAGCGGATGGCGAACGTGGAATCCGGTGGCCATGCCCCGCTTCTCCAGCGTCGCCAGCTCGGCCTCGGCGACGGCACCGCGGCGGCACTCGTCGACAAAACGCGCCAGATCCGGCTGGTCCTGCGCCAGGCACGTCGCCAGGGGGTGCTCGGCCGCGAGGGCGACGAACGTCACGCCCATGATGGTGTCGGCGCGGGTCGTGTACACGCGCAAGGTCGACTGCACGCCGTCGAGTTCGTAGGGAAACCCGAAATTGACGCCGGTGCTGCGCCCGATCCAGTTCTCCTGCATGGCGCGCACCTGCGAGGGCCAGCCGTCCAGGGTGGGCAGCCGGTCGAGCAACTCATCGGCGTAGCGGGTGATGGCGAGGTAGTAGCCGGGAATCTCGCGCCGCTCGATCGGCGCGCCGGAGCGCCAGCCGCGGCCCTCGATGACCTGTTCATTGGCCAGGACCGTCTGATCCACCGGATCCCAGTTGACGAGCTGGGTCCTGCGGTAGGCGATCCCCTTCTCGAGCATGCGCAGGAACAGCCACTGGTTCCAGCGATAGTAGTCGGGCTTGCACGTTGCCAGCTCCCGCGTCCAGTCAAAGGCGAAGCCGAGGGGCTCCATCTGCGCCTTCATGTCGGCGATGTTGTCGTAGGTCCAGCGGGCCGGCGCCACGCCCTTGTCGATCGCCGCGTTCTCCGCCGGCAGGCCGAAGGCGTCCCATCCCATGGGCATCAGCACGTTGTAGCCGCGCATGCGCAGGTGGCGGACCATGACGTCGTTGATGGTGTAGTTGCGCACATGCCCCATGTGCAGCTTGCCGCTGGGATACGGCAGCATCGAGCAGGCGTAGAACTTTCCCCTGGGAAAGCGGGGGTCGTTCTCCCTCGAGGTGTGTGCGTCGATTGCGCGCCAGTGGGCCTGCGCTTGGGCTTCGACGTCCTTGGGCAGGTATTTTTCTTGCATGACCGCGCGGGACGACTCCGGTGATGAGGTGGTGTGGCAGCGGTCCATTATATGCGTCGGTATAGTGGCGAACTTGATGGACCTCCTCGACGATCTCAATCCCCAGCAGCTGGCCGCGGTGACCCTGCCCGACGAGCCGGCAC
The DNA here is from genome assembly GCA_900290335.1 of Burkholderiales bacterium. Lineage (GTDB taxonomy): Bacteria > Pseudomonadota > Gammaproteobacteria > Burkholderiales > Burkholderiaceae_F > GJ-E10. The sequence goes on from OKRD01000132.1 coordinate 31,385, forward strand.
TGATCCTGGCCGGTGCCGGCAGCGGCAAGACGCGCGTCTTGACCACCCGCATCGCCTGGCTGATCCAGACCGGCCGCGTCGGCCCGGCCGGGGTGCTGGCGGTCACCTTCACGAACAAGGCGGCGCGGGAGATGCTTACCCGGATCGAGTCGATGCTGCCGATCAACACGCGCGGCATGTGGGTGGGCACCTTCCATGGACTTTGCAACCGGCTGCTGCGCGCCCATCATCGCGACGCCGGCTTGCCGCAGACGTTCCAGATTCTCGATGTGCAAGATCAGCTCTCGTCGATCAAGCGCTTGATCAAGGCCGCCAACGTCGACGAGGAGCGCTGTCCACCGCGCGAGCTGCAGTTCTTCATCAACAGCGCCAAGGAATCGGGCCGCCGTGCGGCAGACCTTTCCGCTGGCGGGCACGACCGGCGCTGGATCGAGCTCTTTGCGGCGTACGACGCGCAGTGTCAGCGGGAAGGCAGCGTTGATTTCGCCGAACTGCTGCTGCGAAGCGTCGAGCTGCTCACGCGCCAGCAGGCCCTGCGCGAGCACTACCAGGAGCGCTTCCGCCACATACTGGTCGACGAGTTTCAGGACACCAATGCGCTGCAGTACCGGTGGCTGAAATTGCTGGCCGGGAAGACCCGGCCGATCTTTGCGGTCGGCGACGACGACCAGTCGATCTATCGCTTTCGCGGCGCCAACGTCGGCAACATGTCCGATTTCCAGCGCGAATACGACGTTCGCCAGGTGATCAAGCTCGAGCAGAACTATCGCTCGCACGGCAACATCCTGGATGCGGCCAATCAGCTCATCGGCAACAACGTGCGGCGCATGGGCAAGCGCCTTTGGACCGATGCCGGACCGGGCGAGAAGTTGCGCCTGTTCGAGGCCGGCTCCGATGGGCTGGAGGCGGCCTGGATCGTCGAGGAGGTGCGCGATCTGCAGCGCCATGGCGCCCGGCTGCTCGACATTGCAATCCTGTATCGCGCCAATGCGCAGTCGCGCGTGATCGAGCATGCGCTCTTTAACTCCGGCCTGGCCTATCGCGTTTATGGCGGCCTGCGCTTCTTCGAGCGAGCCGAGGTCAAGCATGCCCTTGCCTACCTGCGCCTGATCGCCAATTCCGACGACGACGTGTCTTTTGCCCGCGTCGTCAACTTTCCCCCGCGCGGAATCGGCGCGCGCAGCGTCGAGCAACTGCAGCAGGCGGCGCGCGCCGCGGGCACGAGCCTTTTCGGCGCGATCGCGGCGGTCGGCGGACGCGCCGGGGCAAGCTTTGCGCAGTTCTCGAAGCTCATCGGCGAGCTGCGCGCGGCCGCGGCCGGGCAGAGCCTGGCCGAGCTCGTCGAGGAGACGATCGAGCGAAGCGGGCTGATGGCACACTACCGCGGCGAGAAGGACGGGGCCGACCGCGCCGAGAACCTGGCCGAGCTGGTCAACGCGGCTGCGGGGTTCGTCCGAGAGCAAGAATCCGACACCGGAGCCGGCGTGCCCGTGGCCGGCGACGCCGGTGCCCAACCGAGCGCATCCGTGCACGATGCCGCGCTGCATTCGTTCCTGGCGCACGCGGCGCTCGAGGCAGGGGACAACCAGGCCGGCGCCGGGCAGGACGCGCTGCAGTTGATGACGGTGCACGCAGCCAAGGGCCTGGAATTTGACACCGTATTCCTGACGGGGCTCGAGGAGGGACTGTTCCCGCACGAGAACAGCCTCAGCGAGGCCGATGGCCTGGAGGAAGAGCGGCGCCTCATGTACGTGGCCATCACACGCGCCCGGCGCCGCCTGAACCTGAGCTTCGCGCAAAGCCGCATGTTGCACGGCCAGACGCGCTACGGCTTGCGCTCGCGTTTTGTCGATGAACTGCCGGCCAAGACCATCACGGCCCTCACGCCACGCTTGCGCGCGGGTTTTGCCACCGCCGCCGAAGCCGGACCCTACGAGACTCGCGGCAGCGCCTGGCGGCGAAGCGATTGGCCGGCGGGCGCCGCCGGGAACGGTTCCGGGCATGGCGCCGGCGCGGAACAGGGCACCGGCTTGCGTATCGGGCAGGGTGTGCGCCACGCCAGGTTCGGCGACGGCGTGGTCGTTCGCCTGCAAGGATCGGGCAGCGACGCGCGCGCACAGATTAACTTCGGCGCTTTCGGCGTCAAAGAACTGCTGCTGGCAGTGGCCAAGCTGCAGACCAGTTGACCATCGCTAGGCGGTCGCTCCCGGTTCCTGCGACCCTGCTTCCTGGCCACGCAGGTCCGAATCGTCGACAACCACGTCGCGGTACATCGCTAGCGTCGAGGTCTGGGTAATCGCCAGGAGTAACAGGGGCGGGGGCGCAAGCAGATACTGCGCCAGGCCGTCCTTGGCATTCAGCAGGCCGATGAGCGCCGCGAAGGCCAGTACTGCGATGCAGGCCAGGCCGAAGAGCGCGAGCAGAAATACCAGCAGAGGGGCGCGATTGCGCCAGCAGGCGAAGAAACTGAAGAACAGTGCCTTGCTGGCCGGCATGCGGTGCCAGGCGACCAGGGCGGGCGCGAACCAGATCGTCATCTGCAGCGGCACCAGTATCGCCAGGCCGGTCAGGAGCATCACCGCGCGCGCCGGCGTCAGCGCCAGGTCCGGTGCCGGCGGCTCGTTGGCGGCGGCAGGAGCGGCCGGGGCAGGCAGCGCGCCCGGCGCGGCCGATCCGTCGGGGACGATCGCTGGCGCCGTTGCGACCGGCGGCGGACTCTCCGTCGCGGAAGCTGGATCGGCCGGGAGCAACGACCACACTGTCAGCAAGGTACCGATGACCAGCGCGTAGTAGACCCCGATCTTGAGCAACTGGAAACGCGCGAACGGGTCGCGCAGGGCCGCGGTATAGCTCGCCAATCCGGGCATCGCGCCTTCGTCGACGGCGCGGCACACCGCCAGCATCCCGATGGAGATCGTGGGGAACAAGATGAGGGCAAACGGCGTCCCGACAATGGGCAGCAGCCCCAAGGTCCAGTTCAGCAGCGGTCCGAATGCGACCAGCACGACGATCACCAGCGGCCGACGCGCGAAAAGACGCAGGCCCGCGCGCACCCATGCCAGGCCGGCGGCGGCGGTGCGCGTTCGAATGGTCAATTCCGCCATTGCGGGCCTATGGTTGCCCGCAAGCGGCACTCGGCCAGGGTAGGTCGCGCTCCTGCACGCGTAATTTCAGTATCCGCTCAAAGCGGCTCGGATCGTGCGGCCGCAGCACCGCCGCCGGCCGCGGCAGGTGCTGGTCGTACAGACGCGAAATCCAAAACCGAAGCGCGGCGGCGCGCAACATGGCCCGCCAGAGAGCATGCTCCGATTCACCGAGCGGGCGTGCCGCGTGGTAAGCCTGCAGCAGGGACGCCGCATTGCGCCGGTCCAATGCGCCGCTGTCGAGATCGACGCACCAGTCGTTGACCGCGACCGCCAGGTCGAACAGCCACGGACCGCAACCCGCAAAGTAAAAGTCGATCACGCCGCCGATCTTACCGCCATCGAACAGCACGTTGTCGCGGAACAGGTCGGCATGGATGGGCCCGGCCGGCAGCTGCTCGAAGTCGGCACGCCGGTGAACGCTGTCCTGGTAGATGACCTCCTCGACCAGCTCGGGAAAGACATCATCGGGCAGGTACGGCTCCAAGGAAGCGGCCGCCTCCTTCCACCAGCCGATGCCGCGCAGATTGGGCTGAAAGACCGGATAGTCGCGCGCTTCGAGGTGCATGCGCGCCAGCAGCTGCCCCACCAGGGCGCAATGCTCCGGTTGCGGGGACTTGATCGCCTTGCCCGGCAGCCGCGCGACGATGGCGACCGGCTTGCCGCGCACTTGCGTGAGCAGCGTGCCCTCGGAGGTCTCGCAGGGCTCCGGAACGGGGAGCTGGCGTCGCGCCAGGTGCTGCATCAAACCCAGGTAAAAGGGCAGCTGCGAGAAATCCAGGCGCTCGAAGATCGTCAGTACGTACCTGCCGGTCTCGGTGGTGAGAAAGTAGTTGGTGTTCTCGATGCCGCTGGGGATGCCCTGGATGTCGACAAATTTCCCCAGCGGATAGTTGTCCAGTACGGCAAGGATTTCTTCGCGCGTCAGGTCGGTGAATACGGCCATGTTGCGGCCATTTTACGTGACCCGTCGACGCGGGCGCACCGCTGCGAACTGCCTGCTTCTCGATCGCCTACTACAGGTACAGCAGCTGCTCGCGCTCGTCGCCGCTTTGCGCAAAGCCGCGCTGCTCGTAGAAGTCGAAGATGCGCTCCGTTACGACGGCCGGATCGTCCACGATCTGCATCAGATCCATGTCCTTGGCGGCGATCATGCCGTCGGCGACCAGGCGCTCGCGCATCCATTGGAGCAAACCGCCCCAAAACGCGCTGCCGACCAGGATGATCGGGATCTGCCGCCCCATACCGGTCTGAATGAGTGTCAGCGCCTCGGTCAGCTCGTCGAGCGTGCCAAAGCCGCCCGGCATGACGACGTACGCGCTGGCGTACTTGACGAACGCAACCTTGCGGGCGAAGAAATGCCGAAATCGCAGGGAGATGTCCTGGAACTCGTTGCCGTGCTGTTCGAAGGGCAACTCGATATTCAAGCCCACGCTGGGGGATCGGCCCGCGAAGGCGCCCCGGTTGGCCGCCTCCATGGCGCCCGGCCCGCCGCCGCTAATGACGGCGAAGCCGGCATCGGAGAGTGCGCGGGCGATAGCCACGGTTTGCTGGTACAAGGGGGAGTCCGGTGTCAGGCGCGCGCTGCCGAAGATCGATACCGCGGGCCGCACGTCCGCAAGTCGTTCCGCAGCCTCGACAAACTCCGAGATAATGCCCCACAGGTGCCAGGATTCACGCGCCTTGACCTTGGTGGCCTGCTCCTGCGCGGTTATGGCGCGCAGTGTCGGGATATTCTTCTGATGGTCGAGCATAAAAGACTCCTATGAAAACACTGTTGCTCGTGGATGGCACCGGCTATCTGTACCGCGCCTTTCACGCCATGCCAGATCTTCGCACTTCGGGCGGGGAACCCACCGGAGCGGTCCGCGGCTTCATCGCCATGCTGCGAACCCTGCGCGCGGCCGTTCCCTGCGACTACTGCGCCTGCGTGTTCGATGCCAAGGGTAAGACCTTCCGCGACGAGCTATTCCCGGAATACAAGGCGCATCGCCCCCCGATGCCGAGCGAACTGGCGGCGCAAATACCGACCGTCCACGAGGCCACGGGCGCGCTCGGCTGGCCGATCCTGCAGATCAGCGGCGTGGAGGCCGACGACGTGATCGGGACCCTGGCCGCGCAGGCCCGGGCACAGGGCTTGCGTACCGTGATCGCCAGTGGGGACAAGGACCTAACGCAACTCGTTGACGACTCGGTGCAGTTGATCGATACCATGAGCCGCGACGGGGGGCCGCCAAGGCGGCTCGATCGTGCGCAGGTGGTGGAAAAATTCGGCGTGGCCCCCGGGCAGATCGTCGATTACCTGGCCCTGGTTGGCGACCCGGTGGACAACGTCCCGGGGGTGGAGCAGGTCGGGCCAAAGACCGCGACCAAATGGCTGCAGCAGTACGGTTCGCTCGACGAGGTGATCGCCCATGCGGCGACGATCGGCGGCGTGGTCGGCGAGAAACTGCGGCAGGCCCTGGGCTGGTTGCCGACCGCCCGTGCCCTGGTGACGGTCCGGACGGACGTGGACCTCGCGCCGCAGGTCGAGTCGCTCGAGCAGCTGCAGGTTCGTGCGCCGGACCGGGAGCGGCTGCGCGAGCTCTTCGCGCGCTGTGAATTCCGCGGCTGGCAGCGCGATTTTGACGCAACCTTTCCCGCAGCGAATCCCGACGGCGGGGCGGCGAGCCCGGTGCCGCAGCCACCGGCTGCGCCGCCCGGCGCTGCAGCGCCCGATCGGCCGGCCGGCGGCGAGGCGGCGAGCGCAATGTCGTACGAGTGCGTGCTCACCCAGGAGCAGCTCACGACGTGGCTAGGGCGCATCGAGAGCGCCGAACTGACCAGCATCGACACCGAAACGACCTCGCTCGACCCGATGGCCGCCCAACTCGTGGGCATATCCCTGGCGGTGCGCGCCGGCGAAGCCTGCTATATCCCCCTGGGGCACCGCTACCCCGGTGCGCCCGTACAGCTGGAGCGGTCGGCCGTGCTGGAGCGGCTGCGCTCCTGGCTCGAGAGCGATGCCCATCCCAAACTCGGCCAGCACAGCAAGTACGACGCCCACGTCTTTGCCAACGCCGGCCTGCGGCTGGCGGGCATTGCCCACGACACGCTGCTGCAGTCCTACGTGATCGAGGCCCACCGAACGCATGATCTGGAGTCCCTGGCGGCGCGCCATCTCGGACGCCCGACAATTTCGTACGAGGAGGTCTGCGGCAAGGGGGCCAAGCAGATCGGTTTTGACCAGGTTGCCGTCGAGCGCGCCACCGAGTACGCGGCCGAAGACGCCGAGGTCACGCTGGCCGTGCACGCGGTGCTCTGGCCCAAGCTCGCCGGCGAACCTGGTTCGCGCTACGTCTACGAGTCGATCGAGATACCGGTTTCCCGGGTGCTGTTCTCCATGGAGCGGACCGGGGTGCTGGTCGACCCGGTTCTGCTCAGGAACCAGAGTCGCGAGCTCGGTGTGCGTATCGTCGAGTTGGAGCGCGAGGCCTTCGAACTGGCGGGTCAGACCTTCAATCTGGGCTCCCCCAAGCAGGTCGGGGAGATCCTCTTTGGCCGACTCGGGTTGCCGGTGCGCAAGAAGACCGCCACGGGCACCCCGAGCACCGATGAAGAGGTGCTCGAGAAGCTCGCCGCCGACTACCCCTTGCCCAAGACACTGCTCGAGCACCGCGCCCTTTCCAAGTTGCGCTCGACCTATTGCGACAAACTGCCGGCCATGATCAACCCGCAGACGGGGCGAGTGCACACGACCTACGGACAGGCGATCGCGGTCACCGGTCGCCTGGCCTCCTCCGATCCGAACCTGCAGAACATCCCGGCACGCACAGTTGAAGGACGCCGTATCCGCGAGGCCTTCGTCGCGCCCGCTGGATCGCGCATCGTCTCTGCCGACTACTCGCAGATCGAGCTGCGCATCATGGCGCACATCTGTGGCGATCCTGGGCTGATCGCCGCATTCGAGCGTGGCGATGACGTCCACCGCGCCACGGCCGCAGAGGTTTTCGGCGTGGAGCCCGACCGGGTCAACGATGACCAGCGGCGCACCGCCAAGGTCATCAACTTCGGCCTGATCTACGGGATGAGCTCCTTCGGGCTGGCCGCGAATCTGGGAATTTCCAAGGACTCGGCCAAGCTCTACATCGACCGCTATTTCGCACGCTACCCGGGCGTGGCCCGCTATATGGAGTCCACGCGCGCCAGTGCCCGCGAGCTCGGCTACGTGCAGACGGTCTTCGGCCGGCGCCTGTGGTTGCCGGAGATCAAGGGAGCCAATGGACCGCGCCGCCAGGCGGCCGAGCGCGCCGCCATCAATGCGCCGATGCAAGGGACCGCGGCGGACCTAATCAAGCTGGCGATGATCGCCGCCGACCGCTGGCTTGCGCGCGAGCGCCTTGCGACCCGGCTCGTGATGCAGGTCCACGACGAACTGGTGTTCGAGGTTCCGCAAGGCGAAGTCGATGCCGTGCGCGGCGCGCTTCCCGCCATCATGACGGGGGTGGTGCAGTGGCGGGTTCCGCTGGAGCTCGACGTGGGAGTGGGAGGAAACTGGGACGAGGCGCACTGATGCCGACATTGCTGTTCATCATCGCCGCGAACCTGGCATCGACGGCCGCGTCGCTGGTGTTCGCTGCCGTGCTCAGCTTCCGCTGGCTGGCGGGGCTGGTCGACCGGATGGTGCACGTCTCGATCGGACTGCTGCTCGCTACCGCCCTGGTGCACATCGTTCCGGAAGCATTGGCGGGCGGCCTGGCCCCGGTCCGGCTGGGATGGACGGTGCTCGTCGGCATCCTCGGCCTGTTCGTGCTCGAGAAGATGACGCTGGTCCACCACACCCACCACCACGAGGGCGACAAGCATCACCATGACCACGGTCACGATGCGCAGCAAGTCGGGCGCGGTGCCTACCCGATACTGATCGCCGACGCGCTCCACAACTTCACCGATGGCGTGGTGATTGCCGCTGCGTTCCTCGTCGATACGCGGGCGGGCCTGGTCACCGCGCTGGCCGTGCTGGCGCACGAGATCCCGCATGAAATCGGGGACTTCATGATCTTGCTCAATGCGGGTTTTTCCCGGCGCCGATCCTTTTTCTTCATGCTGCTGTCGGGCTGCTCGGCGGTCGTGGGCGGCGTCATCGGCTATTTCGTGCTCGCGGCCGTCCAGGCCTTGCTGCCGTACGCGCTGGCGATCGCGGCCGCCAGCTTCGTCTATATCGCGCTGTCGGATCTGCTGCCGGAGTTGATGCGACGTTCGTCGCTGGGCAAATCGCTGCCCGAGGTCGGTTTTGTCTTTCTCGGGGTGCTGATCGCTCTGGCGGCCATGCGGCTCGACAGCTAGCGTGCGGCCGACCGCCGCCGGGGCCGCCGCGCTAAGGAGCGGGGCCCGTCCTAATCGGGCGCGTGGGATCGGCGATCCATTGGCTCCAGGATCCGGAAAACAATGCGGCGCCCTCCAGCCCCGCCAGGTGCAGCGCGAGCAGATCATGGCAGGCGGTCACGCCCGAGCCGCACTGGACGCTCACCGCGTCGGGCGTCCGGCCGCCCAGGATCGCCTGGTATTCGGCTCGCAGCTGGGCCGGCTGCTTAAATCGTCCACCTTCGGTCAGGTTCCGTTTCCAGAAGCGGTTGACGGCGCCGGGTATGTGGCCGGCTACCGGGTCGACGGTCTCGTTGCGGCCCTCGTAGCGGTCGGGGGCACGCGCATCGAGCAGCAGAGCTGGCGAGCCGGGTGCCGCGGCCGCGCAGCGCGCGGCAACGGCATCGACCCCGATGACGGCCTGAAGGCTCGGCCGCACCGAGAAGTCCCCGGGCTCCAGGGCCGGCTCCTGATCGCTCGTCGGGTAGCCGGCCGCGACCCACGCAGGCCATCCCCCGTCAAGGACCGCAACGTCGGAGTGTCCCAGCCAGCGCAGCAGCCACCACGCCCGCGCCGCATAGGAGCCCTCGCTGGCGTCATAGGCAATGACCCGGCTGGCGTTTCGTATGCCCCAGGACCGCAGGCGTGCCGCCATTGCGGCGGCATCCGGCAGGGGATGGCGTCCACTGCTGGCGGTCCTTGCGCCGGCGAGGTCGCGGTCCAGATGGGCGAAAACGGCTCCCGGGATATGGCCTTGCCGGTACTGTTTCTGGCCCAGATCGGGCTGCGCCAGGTCATGGCGACAGTCGAGTATGCGAACGTTGGGCGCGCCCAGCGCGCCACGCAGGGACGCAACGTCGATGATCCCGTTCCAACCCGTTCGAGGTGCGTTCTGGGCTGGCTCCATGGGTGCCCCCGTTTCCTGCAATCCGACCGCCACTGGTCTGGGGCAAGTGTACCTGCGCGGCTTTGCCGCAAGACCTCCAGGGGCGGGGCGCGCTTGGACCGCGAAAGCCTCGAACCGTTAGAATGAGCCTTTCGCGATCCTCGCGCTGCGCCAACGGGCCGCGTCCGGGTCCTTTGTCCATTTTTGCTACTTGCCGTCTATCGTCGGGCGCATGAAAAAAGTCGCTGATCCCAAAGCTGCGGAGGAACTGAGCTTCGAGCAGGCGCTCGAGGAGCTCGACGGCCTGGTTCGCAAGATGGAGTCGGGCGAGCTGGGTCTGGATGACTCCATCGCTGCGTACCGCCGTGGCGCTGAACTGGCTCGTCACTGCCAGACACGATTGAGCGCCGCCGAGCAGGAGATACGCAAGCTCGACAACGACGTCTTGAAGACCCTGGCTCCGGAGGAATTGCGGGGGACCGAATCGTGAAGGCGGACACCGCCTCTTCCTTGGTCGCCGATTCTGCCGGTACGGCCGGCCGAGTCGGCCAACCGGTGGCGCTGGCGCAGTGGATGGGCGAACATCAGGATCGGTTCGAGGCCCAGGCCGCGAGCCGCCTGCCAGCGGCTACCCGGGAGCCGCAGCGGCTGCATCGCGCCATGCGCTACGCGGTGCTCGACGGGGGCAAGCGCATTCGACCCTTGCTCGCCTACGCGGCGGGGGAACTGGCGCAAGCCGAACTTGCCGCCGCGGATCACGTCGCCCTGGCGGTCGAGTATGTCCACGCGTACTCCCTGGTGCATGACGACATGCCCTGCATGGACAACGACATCTTGCGGCGCGGCAAGCCCACCGTGCATGTGGCCTTCGACGAGGCCACGGCGATGCTTGCCGGCGACGCGCTGCAGGCGGAGGCGTTTCGCATCCTGGCCGAGGCACCGCTCGCCGCCGCGGCACGCTTGGCCCTGGTCCAGGAGCTGGCGCACGCGGCAGGCACCGATGGCATGTGCGGCGGGCAGGCAATTGACCTGGGTGCCGCGGGTCGCGCGCTCGATGCGCCGCAGCTCGAGCAGATGCACCGCATGAAGACCGGCGCCTTGCTGCGCGCTTCGGTCCTCATGGGAGCGCGCGCCGGGCACGTGGAAGCCCCGGCCATGGTCGCGCTGGAGCGCTACGCCCGGGCCGTGGGTCTGGCCTTTCAGATCGTCGACGATATCCTCGACGTGGAGTCGAGCTCCGCCGAACTGGGCAAGACGGCCGGCAAGGACCAGGCCCAGAACAAAGCGACGTACGTCTCGGTGCTGGGTCTGGCGGCGGCCAAGGAGCGCGCCGCCCAGCTGCGCCAGGAGGCCGCAGCGGCCTTGCAGCAAACAGGGTTGGCGCCGGCGCGTACCGGCCGGCTGCTGCAGCTGGCCGACATGATCGTCGCCCGGCGCAGCTGATATCCGCGAACGTCGCCGATCCGATGAGCCCGCTGCCGCCACAGGCGCTACTTTCCCAGATCGATTCCCCAGCGGACCTGCGCCGCTTGGATCGCTCGCAGCTTCGGCCCCTGGCGGACGAGCTGCGCGACTTCCTGCTGCGTTCGGTAGCCGGCACCGGCGGGCACTTGAGCTCGAACCTGGGCACCGTCGAGCTGGCGGTAGCCTTGCATTACGTATTCCAGACGCCCGAGGACCGCCTCGTCTGGGACGTTGGTCATCAAACGTATGCCCACAAGATCCTGACGGGCCGCCGCGATGCGATGAAGACCTTGCGCCAGGAAGGAGGAATATCGGGCTTTCCGCGGCGCGCGGAATCACCGTACGACGCCTTCGGCACGGCGCACTCCTCGACGTCGATCTCCGCCGCGCTGGGGATGGCCGTGGCCGCTCGCTACCGCGGGGAGGATCGCCATAGCGTTGCCGTGATCGGCGACGGTGCCATGTCCGCGGGCGAAGCCTTCGAGGCGCTTAACAACGCGGGTGTTGCCGGAGACGTGCGCCTGCTCGTTGTTCTCAATGACAACGACATGTCGATTTCGCCTGCCGTTGGCGCGCTCAACCGGCACCTGGCGCGCCTGATGAGTGGGCGTTTCTACGTGGCGGCCAAGAGTGCCGGCAAGCAGGTGCTCAAGCACCTGCCCCCCATGCTCGAGCTGGCGCGCAAGCTCGAGGAGCACGCCAAGGGCATGGTGGTTCCCGGGACGATGTTCGAGGAATTCGGTTTCAATTACATCGGGCCGATCGACGGACACGACCTCGATGCGCTGATCCCGACGCTGCAGAACTTACGCGGGCTCCGCGGGCCGCAGTTCCTGCACGTGGTAACCCGCAAGGGGCACGGCTATGCGCGCGCCGAAGCCGATCCCATTTTGTATCACGGACCGGGGAAATTCGATCCGGACGTTGGCGTGAGCAAGGCCGCTCCCGCGCGTATCACCTACACCCAGGTGTTCGGCGACTGGCTGTGCGACATGGCGGCTGCCGACAAGCGTCTGGTCGGCATCACCCCGGCAATGCGCGAGGGCTCGGGCATGGTGCGATTCGAGCGCGAGTTCCCCGATCGGTATTTCGACGTCGGCATTGCGGAGCAGCACGCGGTCACCTTCGCGGCCGGCCTTGCGTGCGAGGGAATCAAACCGGTTGTCGCAATCTACTCGACGTTTCTGCAGCGCGCCTACGACCAGCTCATCCACGACGTCGCGCTGCAGAATCTGCCGGTCGTGTTCGCGCTCGATCGCGGCGGTCTGGTCGGCGCCGACGGTGCGACGCACCACGGAGTCTTCGACCTCTCCTATCTGCGCTGCATACCGAACATGGTGGTGATGACGCCTAGCGACGAGAATCTTTGCCGCAAGATGCTCAGCACCGCGTTTCACCACGACGGCCCGGCCGCGGTGCGCTATCCGCGCGGCGCAGGTACCGGGGCGACGATCGAGACAACGCTCGAAACGGTGCCGATCGGGCGCGGCGAGGTCGTGCGCGAATCGAGCGCGCGGCCCGGGCGCCGGATCGCTATTCTGGCCTTCGGGCCGCTGCTGCATCCCGCGCTGGCGGCCGCCGCAACGGCCATCGATGCGACCGTGGCCGACATGCGCTTCGTCAAACCCCTGGACGTGGACCTGGTGCGCCGGCTGGCCGACGCGCACGATGCGCTGGTAAGCGTCGAGGAAAACGTCTTGCAAGGCGGCGCTGGAAGTGCCTGCGCCGAAGCGCTCGGGAGCCTGCAGCGCGCGACCCCGCTGCTGTGCCTGGGGCTGCCGGACCATTTCATCGACCATGGCGACCATGCGCGGCTGCTGGCTGGCGAGGGCCTCGATGCCGACGGCATCGAGGCGGCGATTCGCGCGCGGTTCGCGGACCTGCTGCGCGAGCCACGCCTAGTGAAAGACCTGCTGCGCGAGCCACGCCTAGTGAAAAAGGCCGGCTGAGAAGCGACGCCCCCGCGCACCGCGCGCGGCCGATCAGGGCGTGGTGAGCAGGGGATCGACGATCCGGATCAGGTTTTCCTCCGTGACCGGCTGGGTGTCGGGACGCATCTCGGCGCGCACGACCCCCTTGGCGTCGACGACAAACGTTACCGGCAGTGCGCTCGGGTCGCCGAAGCTGTTCGCGCTCGCCTGGTGCGCCATTGCTACCGGGTAGCTCATGCTCATGTGGTGCACCATGTGATGCACTGCATCGATGTCGCGGGTGCGGTCCTCGCTCATCGCGATCACCTCGACGCCGCGGGCACGGTAGCGCTCGTAGAAGGCTTCTAGCGCCGGCATCTCCTTGATGCACGGGGGGCACCAGGTGGCCCAGAAATGGATCAGCACCACATGGCCCTGCAGCTTGGCCAGATCGAAGTCCTCCCCGGCCAGCGTCTTGACCGCAAGCGCCGGACTTGCCGGCGTAGCGGCGAGTACCGGCGCCGCGAGCAAGCTCGCGCAGGCCAAGCTCAGGAGCGCGGTGAGGAGTCGGTGCTTCACATCAGAAATCGTACCCGATCTGCAGGCGCCAGATCGTCGAAGCGGTGAGCTGACCGACGTTGCCGGACGAGGGGATGTCGGTGTTGACGTTCTGCACGAGCGGCAACGAGACGTCCGCATAGATCTTGAACTTATCGATCCGCAAGTCGATTCCGGGCGCGATCATCAGGCGGCGGTAGCCGCTATTGAACGAGGATCCGGTGCCGCCGTCGGAGCTGCGGTCGCTGGCGATGAGTTGCAGCACCGGTGCCACGTTCTTGAAGCTTCCCATCGCGCCCAGGCTATAGGTCAGGCCTGCGCCCAGGTCGAGCTCGTTGCCCGGCCGGTACGTGCCCGTTGCGCCGGCACGCTCCATGACCGCGAACTGGTAGCGCGCCTGCGTGAAATACGCCAGCTTGTTGTCCTGCGTGAGCCCGCCCACATGGTAGGCGCCGAAGAGCAGGTCCGTGCTTCCCGAGCCCGGCAGGGTGTCCCGGTCGTATATCAGATCAAATTGGCCGTTCGCCGACTGGCCGGGTCCCAGGGCCGGGCCCGTGTAGTTGCCGGTCGGGAGTTTTACGCCGAACGTCACCCCGGTCGACATGTCGGGCGAAAAGCCGGCGTATACGCCCTGTACCATGACGTCGCCCAGATCGGTCAAGTCGCTGGTGAAAATCGAGCCTGCCGGGTATGCCGTTCCATCGCCGGTCGACGTGAACGAGCGTTTGAACACCGGCAGCTCGACCATCACGCCCCAGTCGCGGTTGATCATGTACTGGCCGCCGAAGGTAAAGAAGCTGGTCTTGATGTCCTTGTCCAGGTTGTCGGCCGCCGGTGCGCTCGAGCTGCCCTCCCAGTTCTTGTTCTGGTTCATGAAGTTGTAGCGAAACCACGCGCTGAGCCCGGAATCCGAGCTGTTGGGAAACGCGGCATTGGCGCCGATGTCGAAGGCCCCGCAGCCGCAGGCGCATGCGGAAGCCTTCTCGGTTGCCAGGCAAAGGCACAGCGAGGCCAGGATCGACGCGGACAGAACGGGCAGGCGCGCTGCGCCGGGTGGCAGCAACTGGCCGCGCTCGAAGATCGACTTCATGATGGTTGGATCGGCCCCTGGTTCACGGTGGGGCGCGCGCGGCCTGATGCCTGCGCCGATGCCGCACCGTAACGGCCGATGCTAGACAAGAGATCGTGTTTTGTAACTGCGACGGATTGTCGCAGGAGCGGTGCCGAGCTCGGCGCGGTACCTCGCCGCTGTTCGTCACGCGCGGGTTCATCATCGGGACCGGCGTTCGGCCAGTGGCAGCCCCGGTCCAAATCCCGGCACAATGGCGGCGTCGGAGGCGTGGCCGAGCGGTTTAAGGCACCGGTCTTGAAAACCGGCGAAGGGAAACCTTCCGTGAGTTCGAATCTCACC
>OKRD01000114.1 GCA_900290335.1 Burkholderiales bacterium
CAAACTCACGCCAAGTGCCTGTGATGCAAAGGAAAACTCGCTCAGCAAACAGTGGAACTTCGGGCTAGGCAACCGTAATTTCCAAGGCGCCGAGCTTCTCGATGGTCGTGACGACCTTGTCGCCGGGCTTTAGCCAGACCTGGCGCTCCTTGGGCATGCCCAGGATCACGCCCTCCGGCGTGCCGGTGAAGATGATGTCACCGGGCTCGAGCGCGAACAGGCGCGAACAGTACGAAATGACCTGCTGGCAGTTAAAGATGAAGTCCGCCGTGTTGGACGACTGCCGTAACTCGCCGTTGACGCGCGTTTCGAGTTTGAGCTCGTTGGGGTTGCCGACCAGGTCGGCGCTAACCAGGTAGGGGCCCAGCGGGGCGAAGCCGTCGCTCGTCTTGCCCGCAACCCACTGGCTGGTGATCATCTGGTAGCTGCGCTCGGAGAAGTCGTTACCGGTGCAGTAGCCAAAGACGTAATCGAGCGCGCGCTCCTCGGAAACATCGGCGCAGCGGCGCCCCATGACCACCACCAGTTCGCCCTCGTAGTCGAAATGGTTCCCCGGCAGGCCGGCGGTGGGCACGCTCGCCCGGTGGTGCGTCAGCGCGTTGTTGAACTTGTTGAAGAGGATCGGCACCTTGGGCTCGGGCATGCCCACTTCGCGCGCATGGCGCCGGTAGTTCAGTCCGACGCAGATGATCTTCTGCGGATTGCTCACGCACGGGGCGAACGCGGCGGCGTCCTCCGCGACGATCCATTTGCCGCCTGCCAGCGCAAGAGCCTTGGCCATGCATTGGCGCAATTGGCCCTCACCGGCGCTGATCAGCTCGTCGGTGCTTTGCGGAACGGCAAATCCGAGTGCGCTCGCGGCAACGGTCACGTCCAGCAGCCCGTGCTCGAGGCGCACGGCCAGCCGCGGCTCGCTGCCGCCCCGCAGGTTGGCCACAATCAGGCCCGTGGCCGGCGTGCTCGGTCCGCTGTGGCCCGATCGCGGCAACGGTCCGGGGAAGGGGTCGCGGTCGGTGACTTGCGACGCGACCGGTACCTGCGCTGCCGCCAGGACGGGGACGCCGGCACTTCCCGCGGCTGCGACCGGGATGAATTCGCGTCGCTTCATGTTCCTCTCCCCCGAACGCCGCAGCCGACGGCCGCTTGGGTGCGTGCAAAGTATACGGCCGGCGAACGGCTCTCATGCCCGCGTGCTTACAATGCCAGGCAGCCGCCGCCCGGGCCTCGCTTTTGCGCGGACCGGGACGAAGTCCGGCACTTGCTGGGAGACAGGGGACATGGACCGAATTCGGCGAAGGCTGCTGCGCGGCATTGCATCGGCACCGGGATGCGCAATCGGATCCACCCCCGCAGGTCTCGCCCGACTCGGCACCGCGGCGGCCTTGTCCGCGTGGGCGGCAAGGGCGGCATCGCAAACGAACCTCAACATCTCGCATCAGTTTCCGGGCGGCAGCGGCGACACCGGCGACTTTCGCGATCGGATCTGCCGCCGATTTGCGAGCGAGCTGGCGGCCCAGTCGGCCGGTACCCTCAAGGCGACGGTGTACGCGGGCTCCTCGTTGATGAAGACCATGGCCCAGTTTTCGGCCCTGCGAAAGGGCGCGCTCGATCTGACCCTGGTGCCCCTTTCCTACGCGGGCGGGGAGGTCCCCGAAACCAACATCGGACTCATGCCCGGAGTTGTGACGTCCTACGAGCAAGGGTCCTCCTGGAAATCGGCCGAGGTGGGCAAGGCGCTGGCCGACACGCTCGCCGACAAGGGCGTGCTGGTGGTGAGCTGGATCTGGCAGGCCGGCGGGGTGGCCAGCCGCAGCAAGGCGATCGTCGAGCCCGAGGACGCGGCCGGACTCAAGGTGCGCGGGGGCAGCCGGGAGATGGACATGGTGCTCAAGCGGGCCGGCGCCTCTGTGCTGTCGCTGCCCTCCAACGAGATCTACGCCGCAATGCAAACCGGCGCACTGGACGCGGCCATGACATCCTCGACCAGCCTGATTTCGTTTCGCCTAGAAGAGGTCGCGCGTCAGCTCACTACCGGGCGGGGCAGGACCTACTGGTTCATGTTCGAACCGCTGCTGATGTCGCGCACCATCTTTGAGGGCCTGGCCAAGGACCAGCAGCAGCTCATCATGAAACTGGGCACCGAGATGGAGCGGCTGGCACTGGACGCAGCTCGCGCCGATGACCGCGCGGTGGCCGATGTATACCTCAAGGCTGGCGGCGCCGCGCACGATTTGTCAGAGACCACCGTCAAGCGCTGGCAGGCGATTGCGCGCGAAACCGCCTGGAAGGACTTTGCCGCCCGCAGCGAAGGTTGTGCCCGCATCCTGCAGCTGGTCGAGAAGACGCTTTGACAACCGGCGAGGTCGCGTCCCCGGCACGGCCCCCCGGGGGGCTGGCACCGGGGTGGCTGCGTGCTTTGCTGCAGCGGATCAACGCGCTGATGCTGCTGCTGTCGATGCTGGCGATGGTCGCCGCCTGTGCCGTGCTCACGGCCAGCGTGGTGCTGCGCTACTTTCTGCACGCGCCGACCGACTGGCAGGACGAGGTCGCGGTATTTCTTCTGGTTTTCGTGACCTTCGGCTCCGGTGCCTGGGTGCAGGAACAGCGGGGCCACATCGGCATCGAGGCCGTCGGCGCGTTGCTGTCGGCGCGCGTCAATCGTGTCCGCGCATTGCTTTGCGATTGCGTGTCGCTGGCGTTTTGCGGCTTTTTTGCCTGGAAGTCGTGGACTCTGGTGCACGAGGCATGGGCCGAGGGCATGACGACGTCCTCGACCTGGGCGCCGCCGTTGTGGTTTCCCTACGGCCTGATGGCGGCCGGCATGAGTCTGCTTGCCCTGCAATTACTGATGCAGGTGCTGGCCGGTGTTCGGTGGCGCAAGCACGGGGCATGAGCACGCTCGCGGTGGGCATCCTGTACGCGGCAAGCACGCTGGTGGCGATGTTCTCGGGTCTGCCGATCGCCTTTGCACTGGGCTCGGTGGCGCTGGCGTTCATGATGGTGTTCATGCCGGCCTCGGCGCTCGATACCGTCACGCAGAACGTCTACGAGGAGATCGCCAGCATCACGCTGCTGTCGATCCCGCTCTTCATCCTCAAGGGTGCGGCGATCGGCAAGAGCCGGGCGGGCGCCGACCTGTACGCCGCGCTGCATGCCTGGCTGCACCGCGTTCCGGGCGGTCTGGGAATTGCCAATGTCCTGGCGTGCGCGCTGTTCGCGGCGATGGCCGGTTCGAGCCCGGCAACGTGTTCGGCGATCGGCAGCGCGGGCATACCGCAGATGCGTTCGCGCGGCTATTCTCCGGGCTTTGCCGCCGGCATCATCGCGGCCGGCGGCACGCTGGGAATCCTGCTGCCACCGTCGATTACCATGATTCTTTTCTCGGTTGCGGCCGAACAGTCGCTCGGGCGGCTGTTTCTTGCCGGCGTCGGACCGGGCATGCTTCTGGTGGCGCTCTTCTCCGCGTACGCGGCCTGGAAGTACCGGCGAGAATTTCGGGCCGCGCAGGCGCTCGCCGAGCAGGGCGGGCAGCGCTCGGAGATCCTGCGCACCGAGCGATTCACGGTCGCCTACAAGCTGCGCACGTTGCCGCGCGTGCTGCCATTTCTTGTGCTGCTCATTGGCGTCATGGTTGCGCTCTACGGCGGCTACGCGACGCCCTCGGAGACGGCCGGCCTGGGCGGCATCTTGGCCCTGCTGCTGGTGACCACCTTGTACGGCGCCTGGCGGCCGGCGCAACTCGCGGCCATTGTTGGCAGTTCTATCAAGGAGTCGACCATGCTGATGTTCATCATCGGCATGTCCTTGCTCTACACGTACGTGATGAGCTACCTGCACGTTTCCCAGGCCGCGGCGCAATGGATCGTGGCCCTGCAACTGTCCAAGTGGGCCCTGGTGGCCGTGGTGCTGCTGTTCGTCATCGGCCTAGGATTCTTTCTGCCGCCGGTTTCGGTGATCCTGATGACCGCGCCGATCGTCCTGCCGCCGCTCAAGGCCAGCGGCTTTGACTTGGTGTGGTTCGGCGTGGTGATGACGATAACCATGGAGCTGGGCCTGATTCACCCTCCGGTAGGGCTGAACATCTTCGTCATCAAGAACGTTGCACCGGATATCTCCCTGAAAGAGCTTGTCTACGGCGTCTTGCCCTTTGTCGGGCTTATCATCGGCGCTGTCTTGCTGATTTGCCTGTTTCCCTCGATTGCCACCTGGCTTCCCAATGCCGTGTTCGGCACGCAGTAGGCACGGGGCGGTGCGCCACTGCACCGCGCGAGCGCGCTTTGCACCGCGACCTGCATCAATTTGGTGCGGTGGTTCGGCCTCACAGGCGGTTGGCCGGCGGGTTCGACGGCCCTTGCAAGCCCTGGCGCGGCGCCGGCCCCGTTTGCGGGGCTGGCGTGCTTATTGCTTGAAAAGAAAGTCGATACGATTCGCTACTCGGAAGCACTATCCGATCGAGGCAACATGGTGGAGAGCTCGATCTTCAACGAGATGTACGTCAACCAGGGTGGCGTGCGTTCGCATTACGGCAGCTTCGAGGGTTGGCTGGCGGGCCAGAGCGACGATCTCATGCGCCTCAAGCGCACGGAAGCCGACCAGGTGTTTCGGCGCGTCGGCATCACGTTCGCGGTGTACGGCGATGGCGCGGGAATGGAGCGGCTGATTCCTTTTGACGTCATTCCGCGCATCATTCCGCAGCCCGAGTGGCGCTTGCTCGAGACGGGCCTGCGCCAGCGCGTGCGGGCCTTGAATTGCTTCCTGCACGATGTCTACCACGACCAGGAATTCCTGCGTGCGGGCAAGCTGCCGATCGACCAGGTGCTGCAAAACTCCCAGTACCGGCCGGAAATGCGCGGGATCGATGTGGCGAGCGACATCTACGCCCACATCGCCGGCATCGACATCGTGCGCGCCGGCGCTGGGGACTACTACGTGCTCGAGGACAACCTGCGGGTTCCGAGCGGCGTGTCGTACATGCTGGAGAACCGCCGCATGATGATGCGGCTGTTCCCGGAACTGTTCGTGCGCAACCGCGTTGCCCCGGTCGAGCACTATCCCGACCTGTTGCTGGAAAACCTGCGATCGGTTGCGCCGCAGGGGGTCGACGACCCCACGGTCGTTCTGCTGACGCCGGGCATGTACAACTCGGCATACTTCGAGCACACGTTTCTCGCACAGCAGATGGGGATCGAGCTGGTCGAGGGCAAGGACCTGTTCGTTCAGGACGGCGCCGTCTTCATGCGCACCACCCGCGGCCCGCGGCGGGTCGACGTGATCTATCGGCGCATCGACGACGACTTTCTCGATCCGACGGTATTTCGCGCCGACTCGACCCTGGGCGTGGCCGGCCTGCTCGACGTCTATCGCAGCGGACGGGTGACGCTGGCCAATGCCATCGGCACCGGCATCGCGGACGACAAGTCGATCTATCCCTACGTGCCAGATATGATCGCGTTTTACCTGGGCGAGAAGCCGCTGCTGGCCAATGTTCCCACGTACTGCTGCCGCGAGCCCGATGATCTGCAGTACACGCTCGAGCACCTGCCCGAGCTCGTCGTCAAGGAGGTGCACAACGCCGGTGGCTACGGGATGCTGGTCGGTCCCGCCTCGACGCGCGGGGAGATCGAGGAGTTTCGAGATCGACTGCTGGCCCGACCCGATAACTACATCGCGCAGCCGACGCTGGCGCTTTCGACCTGCCCGACCTACGTCGAAGCCGGGATCGCTCCGCGCCACATCGACCTGCGGCCCTTCGTCCTGTCGGGAACCCAGATCACGATGGTGCCGGGCGGCCTCACCCGCGTGGCGCTGCGCGAGGGCTCGCTGGTGGTCAACTCCTCCCAGGGAGGCGGCACCAAGGATACCTGGGTGCTGGAGGAATGAGCCTTGCCCGCGGTGGGTTCCGATGCTGAGCCGGACCGCCGACCACCTGTTCTGGATGGCTCGCTACATCGAGCGGGCGGAAAACACCGCGCGCATGCTCGACGTGACCTTGACGACGTCGCTGTTGCCGCAGTCGCCGCGGCAGGCCGAGCTCGGCTGGCGGGCCATGCTGGGCATATCCGAGCTGCAGCCGAGCTATGACGCGGTGCACCCGACAATGAGCGCGCCCCTGGTGCTCGACTTCATGGTGCGCGACCCGGACAATTCGTCGTCCATCTATTCCTGCCTGCAGGCCGCGCGCGAGAACGCGCGTGCCGTGCGCGGCGCGCTCACCACGGACGTGTGGGAGACGCACAATTACACGTGGCTGCAGCTGCAGACCCAGCTGCGCGACGGCCTGCTGGAGCGCGACCCGAAGCAATTCTTCGAGTGGGTGAAGTTCCGCTCGCACCTTTCGCGCGGCGTGACCATCGGCACGATGCTCCAAGACGAGGCGTTTTACTTCATCCGCTTGGGCACCTTCCTGGAGCGGGCCGACAACACGGCGCGCATTCTCGACGTCAAGTTCCACGAACTGGGCGACGGCCAGAGCCAGCGCGACGGCCAGAGCCAGCGCGACGACCAGAGCCAGCGCGACGGCCAGAGTCAGCGCAACGGCCCGGAGCAGCCCGGTTCGCCGCATTACCTTGACTATTATTACTGGGCCGCGGTGCTGCGATCGGTGTCGGCCTTCGAGATCTACCGACGCGTCTACCGCGACGTAATCACGCCACTGCGTGTTGCCGAGCTGCTCATCTTGCGTCCGGATATGCCGCGCTCCCTGGCCGCTTCGGTCAACGAAGTATGCGGTACCCTTGAGCGGGTAAAGAACGACCGTTCCGGGGAGACGGCGCGGCGGGCGGGGCTGCTGGGGGCGGAGCTACGGTTCGGGCGCATCGAGGATCTGCTGGCGCGCGGCATGCATGCGTTCCTGACCGGATTTCTCGAGCGGGTAAACGACATCGGCCAAGGCATCAGTCAGGATTTTCTCGTGCCGCTGGAGACGCCCCAATAGGAACCGGGCGCCGCGTTCGCGGCGGCGGGCGCATCGAAGGGGCGCGGACAACGACGGACAAGAGGAATTGCGGCGATGACCTACTGTGTGGCGATGCGGTTGAACGATGGCCTGGTCTTTCTGGCGGACTCGCGCACCAACGCCGGCGTCGACCAGATCTCGACGTTTCGCAAGATGACGGTGTTCGAGCGTCCCGGCGAACGCCTGCTGGTCCTGATGAGCGCGGGCAATCTGGCCATCGCGCAGGCCGTGCGCCAGCTGGTGTGCGAGGCCTCCGACCCGGGCGCATCGGTGTGGCGGGTCCGGAGCCTGTTTGACGCGGTTCGCATTGTCGGCGACGCGGTGCGCACGGTGCACCAGCACGACGGCGCCGCGCTCAAAGAATCGGGCATCGAGTTCAACTGCAGCTTTCTGATCGGCGGGCAGATTCGCGGCGAGGGGCTGCGCCTCTTCCACGTGTACTCAGCCGGCAATTTCATCGAGGCCACGCCGGAGAATCCCTACTTCCAGATCGGCGAATCCAAATACGGCAAGCCGATCGTCGATCGCGTGATCACGCCGGAAACCTCGCTGGGCGAGGCGGCCAAGTGCGCCTTGATCTCGATGGATTCGACGCTTCGATCGAACATTTCGGTCGGACTGCCGCTGGACCTGCTGGTGTACGAGGTCGGCGCGCTGCGGGTGACCAAGTTCGTGCGCATCGACGAGAACAATGCCTATATGCAGATGATCCGCAACACCTGGGGCGCGCGCCTGCGGCAGGTCTTTGGCGAAATACCCGACCCGGCCTGGCGCGACGCTCCCGTGGCCCCCGGCGCGCTGCGCCTGGAAACGCAGGAATGGTCGCCGGTGCGTGCACCGCTGCCGCCAGGGCTTTTCCCCGGGCCCGAGCCCGGGCCCGAGGAAGGCAACCTGGCGGTGCCGATCCAGCTGGTGGCGCAGCAGCAGCGGGGCAAAGACGTCCCGCGCTAGGCGCCAGGGGGCGGCGGCCCGGCGGCGCGGCAAGCGGTTCCTGCCTTTGAACCTTCCTTCGATACTCGAGCGATGTCCATCCACGTAGCGCTGCATCACCGTACCGACTACCGGTACGACCGGCCGATCCTGCTGTCGCCGCAGCTGGTGCGCCTGCGGCCCGCGCCGCACTCGCGCACGCGCGTGCTCTCCTATACGCAAAAGGTGCTGCCCGCGCAGCATTTCATCAACTGGCAGCAGGACCCGTTTTCCAATTACGTGGCGCGCCTGACCTTTCCGGAGCGCACCCGCTCGTTGCACATCGAGATCGGCCTGGTCGTCGAGATGGCCGTCTTCAACCCCTTTGACTTCTTCCTGGAGCCCGGCGCCGAGCTCTTCCCGTTCGAGTACGAGCCGGCCCTGCGCCATGACTTGCAGCCGTACCTGGTCGCTGAGCCGGCGTCGGCGCGCCTGCGGCAGCTGTTGGCCAGCTTGGACCGGCGGCCCCGGCGCAGCATCGATTTTCTGGTGGACCTGAACCAGCGCCTGCAGCACGAAATCCGCTACCTCATCCGCATGGAGCCAGGGGTGCAGACCCCGGACCAGACGCTGGCGCTCGGATCCGGATCATGCCGCGACAGCGGCTGGCTGCTCGTGCAGTGTCTGCGCCATCTGGGATTGGCCTCGCGCTTTGTATCGGGCTATCTCATCCAGCTCAAGCCCGACGTCAAGGCCCTGGACGGACCCTCCGGCACCGAGGTCGACTTCACGGATCTGCATGCCTGGTGCGAGGTCTACCTTCCGGGCGCGGGTTGGATCGGCCTGGATCCGACCTCCGGTCTGCTCGCGGGGGAAGGGCACATCCCGCTGGCGTGCACGCCCGAGCCAGGCAGCGCGGCGCCGGTGACGGGCGCGCTGGAGGATTGCGAGGTCGAATTCAGCCACGAGATGAGCGTCACGCGGATCCTCGAATCGCCCCGCGTGACCTGGCCGTATACCGACGAGCGCTGGAGCGAGATCAACGGGCTGGGGCACGCGGTCGATGCGCAGCTCTCCGCCATGGACGTGCGCCTGACGATGGGCGGAGAACCGACCTTCGTGGCGACCGACGATCGCGATGCGGCGGAATGGAACACGACGGCGCTGGGCCCGAAGAAGCGCGCCTACGCCACGGAACTCCTTCAGCGGTTGCGCGAAAAATACGGCGCCGGCGGGTTTCTTCACTTTGGCCAGGGCAAGTGGTACCCGGGCGAACCCTTGCCACGCTGGGCGCTGTCGGTCTACTGGCGGCGCGACGGTCAGCCGGCCTGGGGCGATCCGTCGCGTTTTGCCGACGAGCGCGCTCCGGCCGGCTACGGCCTGGACGACGCCCGGGCCCTGATGATGGCGCTGGTCGATCGCCTGGGCCTGGTTCGCGATTACGTCATCGCGGCCTACGAGGACGTCTGGTACTACCTATGGCGCGAACGGTGCTTGCCGGTCAACGTCGACCCGTTCGACAGCCGCCTCGACGACGAACTCGAGCGAGCGCGCCTGCGGCAGATCTTTGACCGCGGGCTCGCCAACGTGGCCGGCTATGCGCTGCCGATGCGGCACGCGGACCGCACCGGGCCCGAACTCGAAGGTCCGGCCTGGCAAACGGGGCCATGGTTCTTCCGCGATGCGCGAATGTACCTGGTGCCGGGAGACTCGCCCATGGGCTGGCGCCTACCGCTCGATTCGCTTCCCTGGGTATCGGCGGCCGACCGTGTCGAGGAAGGGCAGCGGGATCCTTTTGCGCCCCGGCCGCCACTGCCGGCGGGGCTAGAACTGCTCGCCCAAAATCGCGCCCCGGCAGCGACCGCGGCATCGGCGCCCCCCGACGGCGCCCGGGCGCAGGCTCCGGCACGGTTTGCCTCCGCTGCGGCGATCACGCGCACCGCGCTGTGCGTCGAGCCGCGCGGGGGCAACCTGTACGTGTTCCTGCCGCCCCTGGCGCACCTGGAGGACTACCTGGAGCTGCTGGCGGTGATTGAGGCAACCGCGGCGGAACTGGACATGGTCGTGGTACTTGAGGGCTATCCGCCGCCGCGCGATCCGCGGCTGCAAGGGCTGCAGGTTACGCCCGACCCGGGGGTGATCGAAGTCAACATCCACCCTTCGGCCAGCTGGGACGAACTCGTCGACCGGACCGAGCACCTGTACGAAGCGGCGCGCGTGTCGCGTCTGTCGGCCGAAAAGTTCATGCTCGACGGCCGCCACACGGGAACCGGCGGCGGCAACCATTTCGTGCTCGGCGGCCCGACGGCGGCCGACAGCCCCTTGCTGCGTCGCCCCGACCTGCTGGCGAGCCTGATCTCGTACTGGCACAACCACCCGTCGCTGTCCTACCTGTTCTCGGGCCTGTTCCTGGGACCGACGAGCCAGGCCCCGCGCGTGGACGAGGCGCGCAACGATCAGGTCTACGAACTCGAGATCGCCTTTGCCGAGCTTCGCCGCCTCTGCGAACCCGGCATCGAGGTGCGCCCCTGGCTGGTGGACCGGCTGCTGCGCAACCTGCTGATCGACGTGACGGGCAACACGCACCGCGCCGAATTTTGCATCGACAAGCTCTACTCCCCGGATGGCCCGACCGGGCGGCTCGGGCTGCTCGAGATGCGCGCGTTTGAGATGCCCCCGCACGCGCGCATGAGCCTGGTCCAGCAACTGCTGCTGCGGGCGCTGGTTGCGCGCTTCTGGCGTCATCCCTACCGCATCCCGCTGACGCGGTGGAACACGGAATTGCATGACCGCTTTCTGCTGCCCACGTTCGTGGCCATGGATCTGGAAGATGTGCTTGCAGAGATGAACGACCTGGGCTACGGTTTCGAGCGCTCCTGGTTTGCGCCCCATCTGGAATTCCGCTTTCCGCTGTACGGCGAAATCGCCGCGCGCGGCATCGGCCTGGCGCTGCGCGCAGCGCTCGAGCCGTGGCACGTGATGGGCGAGGAGGGCGCTGCGGCCGGGACGGTGCGCTACGTCGACTCCTCCGTCGAGCGCCTCGAGGTCTTGGTCAGCGGGCTCATTGACAACCGGCACGTCGTCGCGGTCAACGGCCGCGCGGTTCCGCTGCAGCCGACCGGCCGCGTGGGCGAATTCGTGGCAGGCGTGCGCTACCGCGCCTGGCATCCGGCCTCGGCCCTGCATCCGACGATCGGCGTGCATGCTCCGCTGACCTTCGATATCGTTGACACGTGGATGCAGCGCTCGCTGGGCGGGTGCATGTATCACGTCGCCCACCCCGGGGGCCGCAGCTACGAGGAGTTTCCGGTCAACGCGTTCGAGGCCGAGAGCCGGCGGCTGGCCCGGTTCTTTCGCATGGGACACACGCCCGGGCCCGTGTCGGTCGCGCCGGCCTGCCGCAGCATGGAGTTTCCCTTTACGCTCGATCTTCGGCGATGATCGCACCGGCAACCTTCTATCGTTCGCGCGTCCGTGTCCCAAACCCGTTTCCAGTTTGACGAAGAATCCGATAGCGCTGCCGCGGTCCGGCGTCTGGCGGTCCCGGCGCCGGCCGGGCATTACGACGAGCTGCTCGGGCCCGACCGGGGCTTGCGACCGGCCTGGCGCACGTTCTTTGGCAACCTGGGCACGGCCGGTCTGAGCGACTTGCACCGGCGCGAGTCCTTGCTCAAGCGCCAGGTGCATGAGCACGGGGTAACGTACAACGTCTACAGCGACGAGCACGGTCCCCCCCGTCGCTGGTCGCTCGACCTGCTGCCCTTCATCGTCGAGCCGCAGGACTGGAAGATCATCGAGGCCGCCGTCGTCCAGCGCGCCGCGGTGCTCTCGGCGGTGATGCGCGACGTCTACGGTCCGATGCACCTCGTGCGCGAAGGCTTGCTGCCGCCCGCGCTGGTGCAGGGCAGCCCGGGCTTTCTGCGCTCGCTGCACGGGGTTGAGCCGCCGGGGGGCATCTTCCTGCATGTCGTGGCCTTTGACCTGGCGCGCGGACCCGACGGCCGCTGGTGGGTGCTGGGCCATCGCACCCAGGCGCCCTCGGGCCTGGGCTACGCGCTCGAGAACCGACTGATCGTTTCGCGACTGTTCGGCGAGAATTTTTCCGCCATGCGGGTTCAGCGCCTTGCCAAGAGCTTCCGGCGGCTGCTCCAGACGCTGGTCCAGCACGCGCCGCGCGACGCCGGCGAGGCGGGGGGAGCGCCGCGCATCGTGCTGCTCACGCCCGGGCGGTACAACGAGACGTATTTCGAGCATGCCTATCTGTCGCATTACCTGGGCGTGCCGCTGGTCGAAGGCGGCGATCTGACCGTGCGCGACGATCGGCTCTTCCTCAAGACCCTGCACGGGCTCGAGCGCGTACACGCGGTGATCCGGCGCCTGGACGACGTCTTCTGCGATCCGCTGGAGCTGCGTCCTGATTCGGCGCTGGGAGTACCGGGTCTGATTCACGCGATGCGCTGCGGCAACGTGCTGGTCGCCAACGCGCTCGGCGCTGCATTCCTCGAATCGCCGGCGATTCACGGCTTCTTGCCGGCCATCGCCCGGCGCCTGCTCGATCAGGAACTGGTCCTGCCGCCGCGCGATAGCTGGTGGTGCGGCGAGGCTGCGGCGCGCGAGCGAGCTTTTGCCACTCTGCGCACGGCGCGCGTGCGCGCCACCTACCGCCGGTTCGGGCTCGAGCCCCGGATCGCTGCCCGGGGTACGGGCCTGCTCAAGCTGGCCGAGGTGCGGGAGGAAATCGAACGCCAGCCCGACCTGTTCACGATCCAGTCGTATCTGCCGTATTCCAAGGCCCCCTGCTGGAGCGGGCACGCGCTGGTGCCGCGCTCGGCGGTGCTGCGCGTGTTTGCCATCGCCGACGGCAAGGGCGGCTGGCATGCCATGCCCGGCGGACTGACCCGGATCGCGGACCGGCAGGACGAGGTGTCGATGCAACGCGGCGGCAGCAGCGCCGACATGTGGGTCATCACGGGCGAGGAGGTCGACCGCTTCACCATGCTGCCGGATCGGCTGCGCGTCGACGAGGTCGTGTTCCGGCGGCGCATCGTGACCAGCCGGGCGGCGGAAAATCTGTTCTGGCTGGGGCGGTACACGGAACGCACCGACAACACCGTGCGCGCGGCGCAGCTGATCCTCACCACGCTGCGCGGCAGTGCGTCGCTGCCGGCCGCGGTGCTCGAGGCGATCGGCGGCACCGGCGTGGCCCTGGGGCTGGTTCCCCCGGGCGTGCCGCTGACGGCGATCGGCCCGCGGGTCTTCGAGCGCACCTTGCTCGCCGGTCTGCGCGACGAGGGCGCGGCCAGCGTGGCCTTCGACCTGGCGGGGCTCGCCGGCACGGCAGCGCAGATCCGCGACCGCCTGGCGTTCGAGCACTGGCACCAGATCACCGCGACGGTGGAGCGTTTCACGGCGGCGCTCGCGCATGCGAGCGCCAGCGAGTCGGCCTTGCCGATCGACGACTCGCTCGCCGCGATGAGCGCGCTGGTGGCGGGAATCGGCGCCATCACCGGCGCCCAGACCGACGGGATGACGCGCGACGACGGCTGGCGGCTGCTGATGATCGGGCGTCAGATCGAACGTCTCATATCCATGGGCGAGGTGCTGCAGGCGTTCTTCGAGGGCCGTGCGGTGCTGCACGAGGCCGGATTTGACCTGGTGCTGTCCTTGTTCAACAGCACCATCACCTACCGCTCGCGCTACCAGGAGCAAAGGGAGATCGCCGCCCTGATCGATTTGGTGGTCCTGGAAAGCGCCAACCCCCGTTCGCTGGCCTGCGCCGTCGGCATCATTGACCGGGAACTGGGCGAGCTGTGCGAGGCGACGCAACAGCAGTTTGAGTGGAAGGAGGCAGCGCGCTTCGAGCGGCCGCGCGAACTGCTGCTCGTCGAGCTTTGCGCCCGCGACCCCGAGGATCGATTCGAACGGCTGCAGGCGCTCACGCGCACCTTGATCGCCTCGGCAAAATCGCTGTCGAGCCATATCGGGTTGCGCTACTTCAGCCACTCGGAACCGCTGCGCAGCCAGATCGTATGACGAGCGAGCTGATTGTCGAGCACGATACGGAGTACCAGTACTCCACGCAGGTGGCCTTTGCCCAGCACCTGGCGCACCTCACGCCGCAGTCCGCGCCGGGCCAATCGGTCGAGGACTTCCGGCTAGACATCGATCCGGCGCCGTCGAACCTGCACACCAGCACGGACTACTTCGGCAATTTGCGCACCTACTTCGCCTTGATCGTCGCCCACGAGGCCTTGCGCGTGCGCACCCACAGCCGGGTCCGGCTGGCTGCGCGCTTCGAGACGCTCGAGCCGGCGCGCAGCCCGGCGTGGGAGGCCGTGCGTGACTCGCTGCGGTACGTGGCCGGCGCCCGCTACTCGGAGGCGAGCGAGTTCTCCTTGGGCTCCAATTTTGTGCCGCGCGATCGTGCGCTCCACGACTATGGCCTGCGCTCGTTTGCGCCCGGGCGGCCCTTGCTCGAGGGCGCGCTGGACCTCATGCACCGGATCCACGCGGACTTTCGCTACGACGCCACGAGCACCGATGTGGCCACTCCCGTGCTCGACGCCTTCGCCGCGCGCGCCGGCGTGTGCCAGGACTTCACGCACGTGATGATCGGTTGCCTGCGCTCGCTGGGGCTGGCGGCACGCTACGTCAGCGGCTACCTGTTCACGCAGGCGCGCTTTGCCGGGCAAGACGCCGACCGCGAGAGCCCGGCCGTCGTCGGCGCCGAAGCATCGCATGCCTGGGTGTCCGTTTATTGTCCGCATTTTGGCTGGATCGAGCTCGATCCGACCAACGATGCCCAGCCCGGATCGGGCCACGTGCGCCTGGCGATCGGCCGCGACTACGGCGACGTCGCGCCCCTGCGCGGGGTCGTGCAAGGCGGCGGCGAGCACGAGCTTCGGGTCGCCGTTCGGATCAGCGCTGCAGCGGCATAAGATCGCTAGCCACGCACGGCCCTCGCGCGGGGGCCGCACCACCAGATGAGGAGAAGCAATGCAGCGTCGTTCGTTTCTTTCCCGCACCGGACTGGGCATTGCGGCTGGCTCGGCGGCGCTTGCGGCCCCGGCGATCGCGGCGCAGCCCTCGATCCGCTGGCGCCTGGCGTCGAGCTTCCCGAAGAACCTGGACACGATCTTTGGCGCCGCCGAGGTCTTCGCGCGGCAGGTGGCGGCGATGAGCGAGGGCAAGTTCCAGATCTCGGTCCATGCCGCCGGCGAGATCACGCCCGCCTTCGGTGTCGTCGACGCGGTGCAGCAGGGCGCCGTCGAGTGCGCGCACACCGCGGCCTACTATTTCTTCGGCAAGGACGAGACCTTTGCTTTCAGTTGCTGCATTCCGTTCGGCCTCAATTCGCGCCAGACGACGGCCTGGATGTATTACGGCAACGGCCTCA
The DNA here is from genome assembly GCA_900290335.1 of Burkholderiales bacterium. GTDB lineage: Bacteria > Pseudomonadota > Gammaproteobacteria > Burkholderiales > Burkholderiaceae_F > GJ-E10. The sequence continues at coordinate 15,261 of OKRD01000114.1, forward strand.
CCCTGATGCGCGAGTTCTACCGTAACTACAACATCATCAACTTTCCCGCCGGCAATACCGGCGCGCAGATGGGCGGGTGGTTTCGCAAGGAGATCAAGTCGCTTGCCGATATGAAGGGATTGAAGTTTCGCATCGGCGGCTTTGGCGGCCGGATCATCGAGCGCATCGGCGGGGTCCCGCAGAACATCCCCGGCGGCGACATCTATCCGGCGCTCGAAAAGGGAACCATCGATGCCGCCGAGTGGGTCGGCCCGTACGACGATCTTAAGCTCGGCTTCAACAAGATCGCCACGCATTACTACTATCCCGGATGGTGGGAGGGCGGGCCGCAGCTGGACTTGTTCGTCAACCTCAAGGCCTGGGAGGCCTTGCCGGCCAACTACCAGGCGATCGTCGAATCGGCGGCGGCGCACGCGCACGTGGACATGCAGGCGCGCTACGACGTGAAAAACCCGCAGGCGCTCAAGGAGCTCTACGCGGGAGGCACCAAGCTGCATGCTTTCCCGCGCGACTTGATGAACGCGGCGTTCAAGGCGTCGATGGAGTATTACGAGGAGCTCTCGGCGAAAAACCCGAAGTGGAAGAAGGTCTACGAGGACTACAGCGCCTTCCGGCGCGATCAAAATCTCTGGTTTCGCTTCGCCGAGGCCGGGTTTGACGAGTTCATGCAAGCGCAGAAGCTCTGAGCCGCTTGCCGAGCGCCGGCGGCCGGGCGCGGGGCACGTGCGCCCGCAGGGTCGGACGGGAATTACTTGCGCTGCGGGCTGCCGCTGCGCCGGAACAATTCGTCCAGGTTCGTGTCGTTGCGCTCGGGTGCGGGCTCGGGGGCTTCGATGTGCACCTTTTCCAGATCGAAGGACTGCGGCTTGTCGAGGAAGATCGTCACGGACTTGGGCACGAAGATCACGATGACCACCAGGATGAGCTGCATCGCGACCCACGGCAGCGCGCCCCAGTAGATGTCGGCGGATAAGACCGGCTTGGGGATGCGTTTTTCCTTGAACAGCGTGTCGGCGATCCCGCGCAGGTAAAAGAGTGCAAAGCCGAAGGGCGGGTGCATGAAACTCGTCTGCATATTCACGCACAGCATCACGCCGAACCAGATCAGGTTGATTCCCATCTTGTCGGCAACCGGTCCGATCATGGGAATGATGATGAAGGCGATCTCAAAGAAGTCGAGGAAGAACGCCAGGAAGAAGATGAACACGTTGATGAACACCAGGAATCCCACCTGACCGCCGGGCAGGGAGGCGAGCTGATGCTCGATCCAGCGCGCACCGTCGACCCCCTGAAAAACCAGCGAAAAGACGCGTGCGCCGATCAGGATGAAGACCACCATGGCCGTGATGCGCATCGTGCCGTGCATCGAATCGCGCAGCAGCGGCCAGGTCAGGCGGCCGTGCAGGGCCGCCAGCACCAACGCACCAACCACCCCCATGGCGCCGGCCTCCGTCGGGGTGCAGATGGCCGTGTCCATCCACGGCAATCCGCCCATGCTGCCCAGGACCGCGAAGATCAGGATTGCCGAGGGAACGATGCCGCGCAGGCAGCGCAGCCACAGACGCAGCCCGGTCTGGGTGCGCGCCGCCTTGTCGATTCCGGGAACGTGCTGCGGCCGGAACACCCCGAGCAAGAAGGTATAGAGCGCGAAGATGAGCACCTGCAGGATCGATGGGCCCCACGCGCCCTTGTACATGTCGCCGACCGAACGCCCGAGCTGGTCGGCCAGGACGATCAGCACCAGGGACGGGGGCACCAGCTGCGTGATGGTGCCGGAGGCGGCCAGCACGCCGGTCGTGTAGCGCATGTTGTAGCCGTAGCGGATCATCACCGGCAGCGAGATGAGCGCCATGGCGATGATCTGCCCGGCAACGGTTCCGGTGATGGCGCCCAGGATGAAGCCGACGATGATGACCGAGTAGCCCAGGCCGCCGCGCACGGTGCCAAAGAGCTGGCCCATGGAGTCGAGCATGTCCTCGGCCAGGCCGCATTTTTCCAGGATGCTGCCCATCATCGTGAAGAACGGGATCGCCAGCAGCAGGTCGTTGGAGAGGATGTTGAAGATGTTGAGCGGGAGGTTGACCAGGAACACCGGTTCGAACCATCCCATGGCGATGGCGTACGCCGCGCAGCCCAGGCCCAGGGCCGCGAGCGAGAAGGCCACGGGATAGCCCAGCAACATGATCACGACCAGCCCGGCGAACATCACCGGCGGGAAATTCTCGATCCTCACTGCACCGGCTTCGCGTAATGCGCATCCATGGCGTATTCGCCGCGCAGGTACGCGATCCGCTTGATGATCTCGGCCACGGCTTGCAGGAACACCATGGCAAATCCGAGCGGCAGCAGCAGCACCGCCGGCCAGCGCACCAGCCCGCCGGCATTGGAGGAGACCTCGCCGCTGAGCAGCGTTCGCAGGAAGATGGGCCAGGACAGCGCCAGCAGCACGAGCATCACCGGCAGCAAAAAGCAGACCAGGCCGAACAGGTCGAGCAGAACCGGTCCTTTGCCGCGCAGCCGGGTGTAGAAGATGTCCACCCGCACGTGCTCGTTTAGGCGCAGCACGTAGGCTGCGCCGAGCATCACGGTGGTGGCGAATAGGTACCACTGGATCTCGAGCCAGGCGTTGGACGAAATATCCCAGGCGTAGCGGATCAGGGCGTTGCCGGCGCTGATCAGGCAGGCTGCTAGGACCGCAAAGGCCGCGAGCCAGGCGAGCTTTTCGTTGACCCAGTCGACGACCCGGCAAAAGGCCAGCAGCGGCTTCATGGGGACGAAGGTAGCATGGGGCCGATCAGGGCGGGCAGCCGCCGCCGGCGGGCCGGATGATGCCCGCCGCGATTGCCGAGAGGGCCCCGCGCGGGACGCGCGTTTGCAGTTCGATCGGCGCCTGCAGGCGCTGCGCAAAATCCGCTCCCACCTGCTGCTCGGGCGCGAGCGCGGGCCGCCACAGAACCAGGGCGCCGCAGCGGGCCAGCTGCTCGTCGCTGATCCACGGTGCCTGGCTGCGGTCGCCGTTGGGGAGGACCGCCGGGTGCGATGGCAATTCCAGGGCGATCGCGCCGGCCTCCCAATCCGGTCCGATAACGATCGCTGGGCTGCCCGAGGCGTTCGCTTCCCAGTGCGCCAGCGCCATCGCGGCCAGCGGTTGGGCGGCAAAGGAATGATGAAAGCCGGGCGCCCTTGCCGCGACGACGACATTCCACACTATGGCCGCGGCGTGCACCGCGATCACCGCGGCCAAGGCCGGGCGCGGCGCCGGCCGACGCGGCGCGCGCAGCAGCGTGACCGCCAGCAGCGGCAGCAGCAGCGTTGCCGATGCGCCCCAGTGGTTTTGCGGCGCAACCCCGGCCAGTAGTACCAGCGCCAGTATCAAAGTGATTGGGGTCAGCGCAAGGATCGCTACCGCATGCTCGGCCGGTCCCTTGTTCGCGCGCTCCGGCAGGCCGTCGCCCGAGGCGGCGCGCGCCCGCCCACCGCGCTGGCTGAGCAAGGCCAGCAGGAGGGCGATGATGGCGGGGGCAAGGCGGCCGAGCTGCTGCGCAACAAATCCTAACGAGTGGCCCACGCGCTCGCCCAGCGGCAGATCGGCCAGCAAGCTGTGGCCCGCGTAGGCAAAGGTCGAAAACTCATGCCGCGCGAGCCACAGCAGGTGTGGCACCAGGGGTAGCGCCGTAAGCAAGCACGCGATCGCCGCGTGCCGCGCGAACCGCGGCTGGCGCCAGGCGCCCAGTGCCAGCAGGCTGAGCGCGTTGGCAGCGATGATGATCGCCATCTGGTACTTGGTGAGCAGCCCCAGGGCCTGCACCAGTCCGAGCAGCGCCCAGACAGGCCAGCGACGGCCTGGTGCGCCGTCGCGCAGGATCCGCAGCACCGCCCAGGCGCTGGCGGCCACGAAAGGCAGCATCACCGTGTTGTGGTTGAGAAACGAGCCCCGTCCCATGAGGTAGTAGTTGGCGCTGCTCAGCAGCAGCACCAGGAGGGCGGCGTCGCGGTCCAGAACGAGCAGCGCGCAACGCCAAAGCATGATCAGCGTCGCCCCGACGCAGCCCATCGCCAGCGCGTAGGTGAGATATGCGCTGGGTCCAAACAAGGCGATAGCCCCGTGCAGCAGCCAGGTCGGCAGCGGCGGATGCTTGAAGTACCCCCACTGCAGCGCGTGGGCCCAGTTCAGCTGTTCGACGTTGTCGGCGTGCGCAACCGGCTGCAGCAGGGCCGGCAGGGCGCTCCAGGTGAGCACCACCAGCGCGACGAACAGTGCAACGAGCGGCCACTGCGCCGCTGGGGTGCTGCCGCCTTGGCGGGGAAGCTCGCTACCGGCGGCCGTGGCGTGCTCAGCGAGCACGCGACACCGCGCGCAGGGGGTGGAACCCCGGCAGCGCTCCCAGGCGCCGCTTGAACAGTTCCACCTCGCGTACCACGGTGGCTCGCACGGAGGGCTCCCAGACCGAGTGGCCGGCGTCCGGCACTACCGTATAGCGGGTACCGGGCCAGGCGCGGGCCAGCTCATCGGCGCTGACGATCGGACAAACCACGTCATAGCGCGAATGCACGATCGATGCCGGCAGGTGCTGGATGCGGTACAAGTTGGCGAGCAACTGGCCGGGGACCAGAAAGCACTGGTGGGCGAAGAAGTGCGCTTCCAGGCGCGCCAGCGCCAAGGCGTCGTCGGAGAATTCGCGAACCAGCTCGGGGTTGGGAACCAGCGTCGAACAGGTCCCCTCGTACTCGCTCCAGGCGCGCGCGAACGGCATGTGAATGCACGGGTCGGGATCGAACAGCCGGCGCAGGTACCCGCGCAGGATGTCGCCGCGCTCCGGTTCGGGCAACATCTCGACAAACCGCCGCCACGCCTCGGGATGGATCTGCCGGGCGCCTTGGAAGAACCAGTCGACCTCGCTCGGCCGCCCAAGGAATACGCCGCGCAAGACAAACCCCAGGCAACGCTGCGGATGGGCCTGGCCGTAGGCAAGCGCCAGCGTGCTGCCCCAAGACCCGCCGAAGAGCAGCCACTGGGAAATGCCCAGGTGCCTGCGCAACCGTTCCAGGTCGGCCACCAGGTGCTGCGTGGTGTTGTCGGTGACCTCGGCAAAGGGGGTCGAGGCCCCCGCGCCGCGCTGGTCGTAGAGCACGACGCGGAAAAATGCGGGATCGAAGAAGCGCCGGTGCTCGGGGGCGCTGCCGCCCCCGGGGCCGCCGTGCAGGAACACGACCGGCACGCCGTTGGGGTTGCCGCTGGTCTCCCAGTACATCGTGTGCACACCATCCAGGGCAAGCATGCCGCTGTCGTAGGGCTCGATCGGGGCGTACAGGTCTGCGCGCGCGTCCATGGCGATTCTTGGGCTCGGATGCGCGATTATGCCGGGGCGCAGACGTACGCGGAAATTGCGTCCTAGGCGCCCGATCGGGGCGGGCGCGGTGCGGCTGCCGTTGCGGGCTGAGGGAACCGTAATGGCGGGGCAGCGACGTTGGCCGAGCCGACGTGCCGCGACGCACCATCGAGCAAGTTCCTTCCCGCCAACGGCCGACTTGTCGTATCGTGGCGCCACAAGGGGGCGAACCGTTCCACTTCCCAGCGGAGGGACTGATGAATGCAGGCGACGTATTACGTGCCAAGGGCAACGCGCTCTATACCGTTGCTCCGGATTCGAGCTTGTGGTCGGCGGTGCAAACCATGACGGAGTTCGACATCGGTTCGGTGGTGGTCATGGATCACGGACGGCTTGCCGGAATGCTGACCTTTCGCGAGGTGTTCCGGGCGCTGCGTGCCAACGACGGGCGCGTCGGCAAGGGCATGGTGCGCGAATACATGGAGCCCGATCCGACCATCGTCCAGGCGCAGACCGACGTCAACGATTTGCGCCGGCTGATGCTCGATCGCCGGGTACGGTACATTCCGGTACTCGATGAAAAGGCCCTGGCGGGTGTCATATCGTTTCACGACGTCGCACGTGCCGTACTCGAAGAGCAGGGCTACGAAAATCGGATGCTCAAGGACTACATACGCGATTGGCCGCAATCGGAGAGCGTTAGCGGTTGATGACGGAGCTCTTGTCAGATCCGCGGACGCAAAGGCTGCACGTCGCTGTCATCGGTGCCGGCATGGCCGGCCTCACCTGCGCGCGCGAGCTCGTCACCCGCGGAGCGCGCGTTACGGTCTTCGAGCGCGGCGCGGTAGCCGGCGGGCGGCTGGCGAGCCTGCAAACCGATGCCGGCGTCTTTGATGTCGGCGCCCAATTCCTCACCGTCCAGAACGAATCCTTCGCCAAGGAGGTGCGCCGCTGGGTCGGCGCCGACTTGCTGCGGACCTGGGAGGCCAGCCTGGCCGAGTTGCGTGGCGGGCAGGCCACGCTGGTGGCGCCGAGCGCGGCGCGCTTTGTCGGGGTGCCGTCGATGCAGAGCATCGCCACCTACCTGGCGCGCGGACTCGACGTCGTATTCGACGCCGAGGTAGGCCGCATAAGCCGGGGTTCGGCGGAGTGGTACCTGTTCGATCCGCGCGAGCGACAATTGGGCATTGTCGGATTCGACGCGCTGGTGCTGGCCATTCCCTCGGTCGATGCCTTGCGCCTGGTGCGCTCGGAGACCGATTTTGCCCCTCGCCTGGAAGCGGTGCGCTGGGATGCCTGCTGGTCGGCGACCCTTGCCCTGTCGCGGCCCAGCGGAATCGAGTTCGACGCCGCCTTGATCAGCGACGATCCCATACTCGCCTGGGCGGCGCGCGACAGCTCCAAGCCCATGCGCCAATTGGGCGAAGGGGTGGCCGAGCGCTGGCTGCTGCAAGCGCGCTCGACCTGGTCGAACAACTTCGTCGACATGCCGGCCGACGACGCGGCACGCTGGATGCAGCGCGCCTTCGCGGCGCGTCTGGCCCGGCCGTTGGCGCAAAAATCCTGCAGCGCACTGCGCTGGCGCAATTCCACGCCGGTGGAGGCGCTGGCCGAACCGTATCTTTGGGACCCGGGGCGCGCGATCGGCCTGGCCGGGGACTGGTGCGGCGGGGCACGGGTCGAAACGGCATTTCTCTCCGGCTTGGGGCTCGCGCAGGCAATTGCCGGATGAGCCGCGAGAGCGCGTTTGCGCTTCTGGGCCAGCGGCGCTTCGCGCCTTTTTTCTGGACCCAGTTTTGCGGCGCCGCCAATGACAACGTATTCAAGTTCTCCTTTACCCTGCTCGTTACCTACCGCAGCGCCGGTTCGACGGCGCTGGACGCGTCGATCGCCGCCAACCTGATCGCGGCCGCGTTCATTCTTCCCTTCCTGCTGTTCTCGGCGACGAGCGGGCAGCTGGCCGACAAGTTCGACAAGGCCACGGTCATGCGCAGCGTCAAGGTGCTCGAGGTCGCGATCATGCTGCTGGGCGCATGGGGCTTTGTGGGCAACCGCTTCGCGGTCTTGCTCGCATGCACGTTCCTGATGGGCGTGCACTCGACCCTCTTCGGTCCGGCCAAGTACTCGTACCTGCCGCAGCACCTGGCGCCGGCCGAGATTGTCGGCGGCAACGGCATGGTCGAGATGGGGACCTTCGTTGCCATCTTGCTCGGAACGATCCTCGGCGGGGTGCTCCTGGACCAGGGCGAGAGCGGGCCGCGCTACGCCGCCGCGGCCTGCGTTGCGCTCGCCCTGGTGGGATCGCTGGCAAGCCTGGGCATTCCGCGCAGTCCCGCGTCGGATCCGGCCCTGGCGATGGACTGGAATCCGGTCCGCGTCCTTTGGCGCAATCTGCGCCTGGCGCACGAGCGGCCCGTGGTCTTTCTCTCGATGATGGGCATTTCCTGGCTGTGGTTCTTCGGCGTGCTCTTCCTGACCCAGTTCCCGGCGTTTGCCCGCGACGTGCTCGGCGGCGGTCCCTCCCTGGCCAACTTGTTGCTGGCGGTGTTCACCGTCGGCATCGCGACCGGCGCGCTGGCCTGTGATCGCCTGTCGCACCGGATTGTCGAGATCGGCATGGTGCCGCTGGGATCGATCGGCATGACGGTCTTCGGCATCGACTTGTTTTTCGCGGTACCGGCCCAGCCGCTGGGGCACCTGCAAAGCGCCGGGCAGTTCCTGGCCCACGCGGCCCACTGGCGCGTGCTGGGCGATCTGTTCGCCTTGTCGGCGTGCGCGGGCTTTTACAGCGTGCCCCTCTACGCGCTCATCCAGACGCGCTGTCCAGTCCAGCAGCGCGCGCGCATCATCGCCGCCAACAATATCCTCAATGCGGTATTCATGATCGTCGCCAACGGCTACGCAGTCCTGGTGTTGCGCGGCCTGGGCGCGAGCATCGTGGAGCTGTTCCTGCTCACGGCGCTGCTCAACGCGGCCGTTGCCGCGTACATCTACCTGCGTGTGCCCGAATTCCTGCTGCGCTTTCTTGCCTGGATTCTTATCAACGCGATCTATCGCGTGGGCACCAGCGGACGGGAGCGGATTCCGGAGCAAGGAGCTGCCCTGCTGGTGGCCAATCACGTGTCCTATGTCGACGCGATCCTGCTCTCGGCCGTCAGTCCGCGGCCGATCCGTTTCGTCATGCATCGATCGATATTCGAACGGCCGGTGCTGTCGTGGCTGTTTCGCCAGGTCAAGGCGATCCCGATCGCTTCGGCGCGGGAAGATCCCTTGCTCCTGGAGCAGGCCTTCGCCCGCGTCTCCGAAGAGCTGCGCAATGGCGGCCTGGTGTGCATCTTCCCCGAGGGCGGTCTCACCCGCGATGGGAACTTGGCGCGATTTCGCCCCGGCTTGCGCCGCATCCTCGAGCGCGATGCGGTCGCGGTGGTGCCGATCGCCTTGCGTGGGCTGTGGGGTTCGTCCTTCAGTCTGGCCGGCGGGACGTTGCTGCGCCGGCGACTGCAGCGGGGATTTTTCCCCCGCCTGGGCGTGGAGATCGGCGACGCGCTCGCGGCGCAGGAGGCCAGCCCGGAGCGCCTGGAGCAGATCGTCGCCGGGCTGCGCGGCGATTGGCGCTAAGCGCCGCCGGGTGGCAGCGGCCCGGTAGAATCGAGGAGCACGTGGCGCTGCGCCAACCGCCCCAAGGGACCAGATGAGCACCTCGACGTTCGGCCGGATGTTTAGCGTTGCCAACTTCGGCGAGTCGCATGGCCCGGCGATCGGCTGCCTCATTGATGGCTGCCCACCGGGCATGGAGCTGTCCGAGGCGGACATCCAACCGGACCTGGACCGGCGCAAGCCCGGTACCTCGCGCCACGTGACCCAGCGGCGCGAGGCCGACCTGGTGGAGATTCTGTCGGGGGTATACGAGGGGCGCACCACCGGGACCCCGATCGCATTGCTGATTCGCAACCAGGATCAGCGCAGCAGGGACTACGAGGATCTGGTCGACACATTTCGGCCAGGGCACGCCGACTACACCTACTGGCGCAAGTACGGTCTGCGCGATCCGCGTGGCGGAGGCCGCTCCTCGGCCCGCCTCACCGCCCCGATGGTGGCCGCGGGTGCGGTCGCCCGCAAGTGGTTGCGGCTGCAGTTTGGCACGACCATACGCGGGCACCTGCAGCAGCTGGGCGACATCGATATCCCCTTCGATGACTGGCAGGAAGTAGGCAACAACGTTTTCTTTGCGCCCAACCGTGCGGTCGTGACCCGGCTCGAGGAGTACATGGACGCGCTGCGCAAGGCAGGCGACTCCTGCGGTGCGCGCGTGCGCGTGTGCGCCCAGTCGGTGCCCGCTGGCCTGGGCGCGCCGCTTGCGGCCAAACTCGATGCCGACATTGCTGGGGCGATGATGGGCATCAACGCGGTCAAGGGCGTGGAGATCGGCAGCGGCTTTGGCGTGGTGACGCAGCGCGGCTCCGAACATGGTGACGAAATGACACCCCAAGGGTTTCTCTCCAACCATGCCGGCGGCGTGCTGGGGGGCATCTCCACCGGCCAGGACANNGCTCAAGCCGACGTCCAGTATTCGCCTGCCGCGACGCACCGTAGATCGCAAGCTGCAGGCCGTGACGGTGACCACCGAGGGTCGCCACGATCCTTGCGTCGGCATCCGCGCCACGCCAATCGCGGAGGCCATGCTGGCGCTGGTTCTGATGGACCACGCGCTGCTGCACCGGGCGCAGAACGCCGACGTGCGCCTCGACGTCCCGGCGCTGGCCGCGCGCGCGCCGTAGCCAGCACCGCAGGGGGGCCTGCGAGGCGCTCGCATGGCATAATCCCCCTCTTGACGGTCGAAGCCGGGGTTCGTTGCCGATGGTTGTTGCGCGCACGCTGTACGACAAGCTGTGGGATGAGCACGTCGTTCGCGTGGAGCCCGACGGTACGACCCTGCTCTACATCGATCGGCACCTGGTGCACGAGGTGACCAGCCCGCAGGCCTTCGAGGGATTGCGCGTTGCCGGGCGCAAGCCCTGGCGCGCCAGCTCGGTGGTCGCCACGGCCGACCACAACACGCCCACGCGTGGTTGGGAGCGCGGCCTCGATGGCGTCGTCGATTCGACCTCGCGGGCACAAATCAACGCCCTCGACGCCAATATCCGCGCCTTCGGTGCGGCGGCGTATTTCCCGTTTCTCGATCGGCGCCAGGGCATCGTCCACGTCGTCGGTCCGGAGCAGGGCGCAACCTTGCCCGGTATGACGCTGGTCTGCGGTGATTCCCACACAAGCACGCACGGCGCTCTGGGCGCGCTGGCCTTCGGCATCGGCACTTCCGAGGTCGAGCACGTTCTGGCGACGCAGACCTTGCTGGCGCGAAAGTCCAAGAACATGCTGATCCGGGTGGAGGGCGCGTTTGGCCCCTGGGTCGGCACCAAGGATCTGGCCCTGGCACTGATCGGGCAAATCGGCACGGCCGGCGGTACCGGGTGCACCATGGAGTTTGCCGGTGCGGCGATCCGCAATGCCACGATCGAGGCGCGCATGACCCTGTGCAACATGGCGATTGAGGCCGGCGCCCGCGCCGGGCTGGTCGGGGTCGACGAGCGCACCATCGAGTACGTGCAAGGCCGGCCCATGGCACCCAAGGGCCCGGACTGGCAGCTGGCGCTGGAGCACTGGCGGACGCTGCGCAGCGATGCGGGTGTGCGCTACGATCGGGTGGTGGAGGTCGACGCCGGGGGCATCGAGCCGCAGGTGAGCTGGGGGACCTCGCCCGAGATGGTCGTCCCCATTGGCGGTGCGGTCCCCGACCCGCAAGCCGAGACCGACCCGGTGCGACGCCTGGGCATCGAACGGGCGCTGCAGTACATGGGTCTGCAGCCGAGAACGCCCATCGATGCTATTGCCATCGACAAGGTGTTCATCGGATCGTGCACCAACTCGCGCATTGAGGACCTGCGTGCGGCCGCGCGGATCCTCCAGGGTCGCCACGTCGCCCATAACGTCAAGTTGGCCATGGTGGTACCCGGATCGGGGCTGGTAAAGGCCCAGGCCCAGGCCGAGGGCCTCGATCGGATCTTCCAGCAGGCGGGCTTCGAGTGGCGCGAGCCCGGCTGCTCGATGTGCCTGGGCATGAACGAGGACCATCTCGAACCCGGCGAGCGCTGTGCCTCGACCTCGAACCGCAATTTCGAGGGGCGGCAGGGGCCCGGCGGGCGCACGCACCTGGTAAGCCCGGTCATGGCCGCGGCGGCGGCCATTGCCGGTCGCTTTGTCGACGTGCGCAAGCTTCTCTCCTGATTGCTGACGGCACGGCATGCGAGCATTTACGCGTCACCAGGGACTGGTTGTGCCGCTCGACCGGCCCAACGTCGACACCGATCAAATCATCCCCAAGCAGTTCCTCAAGTCGATCCGGCGCACCGGCTTCGGCGCCAATCTCTTTGACGAGTGGCGCTACCTCGACCGCGGCGAGCCGGGGCAAGACGCGGCGCAGCGCCGGCCCAATCCGGACTTCGTGCTCAACCTGCCGCGCTACCGGGGAGCTTCGATCTTGCTGGCACGGCGCAATTTCGGCTGCGGATCGAGCCGCGAACATGCGCCCTGGGCGATTGGGGAATTCGGCCTGCGCGCCATCGTTGCCCCGAGCTTTGCCGACATCTTCTACAACAACTGCTACAAGAACGGCATATTGCCGGTCGTGCTCGACGAGCGCGTGGTCGACGCGCTGTTCCAGGCGGTAGCTGCGCAGCCCGGCTACCAGCTGGCCATTGACCTAGCCGAGCAAGTCGTTCATCTGGCCGATGGATCGGCGCAGCACTTCGAGGTCGACGCCTTTCGCAAGCAGTGCCTGCTCCATGGCTGGGACGACATCGATCTGACCTTGCGCCATGCCGACCAGATTCGCGAATTCGAGACGCTGCGCCTGCGTCGCTTTCCCTGGCTCTCCAGGAACCTTCCCGTCTGAGGGCATGGCATGCGGATCGCAGTTCTTCCGGGAGACGGAATCGGGCCCGAGGTCGTTGCCGAGGCGCTCAAGGTGCTGCGCGCCCTCGAACCGGCCGGGCTGCGGCTCGAATGCACGCAGGCCGATGTCGGTGGCATCGCGGTCGATCGCTGCGGTGATCCGCTTCCGCCGCCAACCCTTGCCCTCGCGCGTGCCTGCGATGCCATCCTCTTTGGCGCCGTCGGCGGACCGCGCTATGACACGGCGCCGCGTGCCCAGCGCCCGGAACAGGGGTTGTTGCGCCTGCGCAAGGAACTGGGGCTGTTCGCCAACCTGCGGCCGGCCCGGATCTTCCCCGGCCTGGGCGGTGCCTCGGCGCTCAAATCCGAAGTGGTCGATGGTCTGGATATCCTCATCATCCGCGAGTTGACGGGCGATATCTACTTCGGCCAGCCACGGGGCATCCACACCCTGGCCTCGGGCGAGCGCGAAGGCTTCGACACGATGCGCTATCGCGAAGGCGAGATCCGCCGTATTGCGCGCGTGGCCTTCGAATCGGCGCGCGGGCGGGCACGGCGGGTGTGTTCGGTCGACAAGGCCAACGTCCTGGAAACGATGCAGCTCTGGCGCGAGGTCGTCAGCGAGGTGGCGCACGAATTTCCGGACGTGGAGCTTAGCCATATGCTGGTCGACAACGCGGCGATGCAGCTGGTGCGCGCGCCGCGGCAATTCGACGTGATCGTGACCGGAAACATGTTTGGCGATATTCTCTCCGACGAGGCCTCGGCCTTGACCGGCTCCATTGGTATGCTGCCATCGGCCTCCCTCGATGAGCGGCACAAGGGTATGTACGAGCCGATCCATGGTTCGGCCCCCGACATCGCCGGCAAGGGGCTGGCCAATCCGCTGGCGACGATCTTGTCGGCGGCGATGATGCTGCGTTATTCCCTGCGCCAGGAGGCGTTCGCGCAGCGCATCGAGCGCGCCGTCCAAGCGGTATTGCGCGCGGGGCTGCGCACCGCCGATCTGGCCCGCGCTGGCGAGCAGGCGATCGGCACCGCAGCGATGGGCGATGCGGTGGTTGCCGCGCTGTGATGGCGACATTTCTGTTGACAGGTTCTGCCAGATGAGAGTCGGATTCGTCGGTTGGCGCGGGATGGTGGGCTCGGTGCTGCGCGAGCGCATGGCAGCCGAGGAGGATTTCGGCCTGTTCGAGAGCGTCTTTTTTACCGGTTCGCAGGTCGGTGCACCGGCGCCTCGGGTGCCGGACGGACAGGAGCGGCTGCTCGATGCATTCGACATCGGTGCCCTGGGGCGCTGCGACGTCGTGGTCTCGTGCCAGGGTGGCGACTACACGCTCGATGTGCACCCGCGCCTGCGCGCGGCCGGCTGGCGCGGATTTTGGATCGATGCGGCCTCGGCGCTGCGCATGCGCGACGATGCGATCATCATTCTGGACCCGGTGAACATGCCGGTGATCCGCGCTGGCATCGAGCGCGGCGTGCGCGATTTCATCGGCGGCAATTGCACCGTGAGCCTGATGATGCTGGCCTTGGACGGGCTGCTTAAGGCCGATCTGCTCGAGTGGGTGAGCGCCATGACCTACCAAGCGGCTTCGGGGGCGGGCGCGCAGAACATGCGCGAGCTGCTACGCCAGATGGGGCAGCTGCACGAGGGCGTGCGCCGCCAGCTAGAGGATCCGAACTCGCAGATCCTGGAGATCGATCGTTCGGTGAGTGCCACGATGCGCAGCGATGGCTTTGCGCGGGAGCACTTTGGCACGGCCCTCGCAGGCAGCCTGATTGCCTGGATCGACAAGGATCTGGGCAACGGCGTGAGCCGCGAAGAATGGAAGGGCGGCGCAGAGGCCAATAAGATACTGGGGCGCCCGCCGATGGGACAGGCCGGGTCGATAGTGGTCGAGGGCCTGTGCGTGCGTATCGGTGCGATGCGCTGCCACAGCCAGGCCCTGACGATGAAGCTCAAGCGCGACCTGCCGCTGGCGCAGATCGAGCAGTTGCTGGCCGACGCGAACCGCTGGGTGCGAGTAGTTCCCAATCGACGGGAGGAAAGCATCGATCGGCTGTCGCCGGCGCGGGTCAGCGGGACGCTGGAGGTGCCGATCGGCCGGCTGCGCAAGCTGGCCATGGGAGGCGAATACCTGTCGGCCTTCACGGTCGGGGATCAGCTGCTGTGGGGGGCGGCCGAACCCCTGCGGCGCATGCTGCGAATCCTGCTTGGCCGGCCCGATTGAGGTTCTGAAGCGACGAATATGCGGTATGTAAGCCATGGATTTCACCAAGAATGCTACCTCGTAGTCTTTCTAAACTTGCGTGCGTAAGTCGCTGATGTTATTTTCGAATTCTGATACTTCCTCGACCGGGGAGGCGCTTGTGCCGCCGCGAAAACTGATGCCTACATTGCAAGTATTTGCCAGTCGCCTCACCTGTTCCGGGCAGCCGGTCGGCCCTAGCGAGGGTCGCGTACGCGTTCCCCGCCAGATTGCGGCCTCGATCGCGCTTTCGGCAGCGCTGGGTCTGATGGTTCCGTCGGTCGAGGCGGCCGGGCTTGGCCGCCTGAGCGTGCACTCGGACCTCGGGCAGCCGCTCAGTGCCGATGTGGAAGTTCCCGCGGTGGGACGCGACGAGGCTCCCTCGCTGCAGGTGCGCCTGGCTTCCCAGGCTGCCTTCAAGCAGGCCAATCTCGAGTTCAATCAGTCCCTTACCCAGTTGCGTTTTGACCTGCAGACGCGGCCCGATGGCACCTATGTTGTGCGCATCACCTCGGCGCTGGCGATCAGCGAGCCCTATCTCGACCTTTTGCTGGAGCTGACCTGGTCCAGTGGACGCGTGCTGCGCGAGTACACCGTGCTGCTGGATCCGCCGGGCCTGCGCCAGACGCCGGAGATCGTCGCGCCGGTCGCCTCGCCGGCGATGCCGCCCGTGGCTGCGGAAACGACACCGGTGCCCGCGCCCGCAGCGCCCGCTGCTGCCGAGGCCGCTCCTGCGCCCATGGCCGCCGCCACGCCGTCCCGCGCCTATGGCTGGCGCCGCGCCCGAAGCCGTTGCACCGCCTGCTCCCGAGCCGGCACCGACGGCGGCCCCGACGCCTGAGCCCATGGCGCAGATGCCACCGCCGCCTGCTCCCGCGGCACCGGAAGCGGCAGCCACTCCCGCTCCGGCGCCCGCGCCGGGCCCGAGCAGCTATCGCGTCAAGTCCGGTGACACGCTGGGCAAGATCGCTCTGGACAACAAGGGACGCGGCGTCTCGCTTGACCAGATGCTGGTGGCGCTGCTCCAGGCCAATCCCAAGGCCTTCATCGGCGGCAACATGAACCGGGTGTTGGCCGGACGCGAAATCGAGGTACCGACGGCCGACACCGCGATGGCGATCGATCAGGCCCAGGCGCATCGGGAAGTGACCACGCAAAGTGCCGATTTCGCCGCCTACCGCAGCCGGCTCTCGCAGCTTGCTGAGGCCGCGCCCGCGGTACCGGAGAAGCAGGCGACGGCCGCCGGACAGGGGCGCGTCACCACGAAGGTCGAGGACAAGAGCGCTGCGCAGAAGCCGGGCGACCAGTTGAAGATCGCCAAGGCCGATACGACAGCAACCGAGGCCGGCACCGGTGGCAAGCAGACCCTCTCCAAGAAGGACGAGGAGATCGCACGCCAGCGCGCGATCAAGGAAGAGCAGGACCGGGCGACCGCGCTGGCCAAGGCGAACGCGGAAATTAAGCGCGCCAACGAGCTAGCGGCAGCGACGGCAGCGGCTGCCCAGAAGCAGGCCGAAGCGGCCAAGGCGGAGGCAGCCAGGGCCGAAGCGGTCAAGGCCGAGGCAGCCAGGGCGGAAGCGGTCAAGGCGGAAGCCGCCAGGGCCGAGGCGGCTAGAGCCGAGGCCGCCAAGGCGGAGGCGGCAAGAGCGGAAGCGGCCAAGGTCGAAATTGCCAAGGCGGAAGCGGCCAAGGCCGAGGCCGCCAAAGTCGAGGCGGCCCAGGCGGAAGCTGCCAAGGCAGCGGCCGCGGCGGCGCCCGCGATCGAGACCGCCAAGAAGGAGCCGCCCAAGGCGGTCCCGGCGCCGGCTCCCGCGGCGCCGTCGTCGAGCCTGGTCGATTCGCTGTCCTCTCCCGTGGTGCTGGGTTTGGCGGGCGGTGCCTTGTTGCTGGCCCTGGTTGGACTGAACATCTTCCGGCGCAAGCGCGCCGGGGGCTCGGATCAGTTCAAGGCCGAAGGCGATGCCATGGCCGCCAATTCGCTCTTTGGTTCGGCGGGCGGGCAGAGCGTCGACACCGGGGCAACGAGCACGTTTAACTCGAGCTTTATTCCGGCGGCCTCGCAGCTCGATTCCAACGAGGTCGACCCGGTCGCTGAAGCCGATGTCTACGTCGCCTACGGACGCGAAGAGCAGGCCGAGGACATCCTCAAGGAGGCGCTGCGGCTCCAACCCGACCGCCATCCCGTGCGCGTCAAGCTGCTCGAGATCTATGCGCGCCGCGGCGACAAGGCTTCGTTTAACGCGGTTGCGCAGGAACTGCACGATCGCACCGGCGGGGTAGGGGACGAGTGGGAGCGCGCGGCCAAGCTCGGCAAGTCGCTCGATCCGACCAACGCCCTGTATGCCGCCGCTGCGGTGGGCGCGGACACCGGCGCACGGGGCCCCACGACCGATCTGCATCTGGGCGGTCCGGGCGCCGACACCGGGTCCGGGGCGGGCGCCGAAGGGCCGACAATCTCCGCCAATAGCGGGGCGCTCGAGTTCGACACGCTTTCGCACATGGTTGGCGATCAGACCAAGCTGCGTGCCGGGGGCGCCGATACGCATGGCCCGGACACGGCGCTGACGCCCGAAACGGCGATGCCCGTCGATTCGAAGCTGCCGTCGCCCACTGCCGGCGGGCCGACCACCGGCGGTCCGCGGTTTGAGCCCAAGCTGCCGCCGCAGGCAGCGCCAGCGCCAGCACCGAAGGCGGCCGCGCCGGTTGCGGCCGCGCGCGGTGCCGCACCGGCATCGGCGATCGACTTCGGCGCGCTGGACTTCGATCTGGGGCCCAGCAAGCTCAGCATCGATGCGGCGACCGAGTTGCCGGTCGAGAAGGAGGCGGAGTCGCCCGCACCGGTACCGGCGACGGTCAACGTCGTCGAGCCGCCGACCATTCCGTCGCTGGATCTGATGTTTCCGCCAACGGTGGCGATGACGCGTCCCGCGCCGCCGTCGACCGTCAGCGGATCGGTCCCGATCCCCAACCTCGATCTGAACGTGCCGGCATCGAAGGCTCCGCGTCCCGATGGTGCCCAGATCGGATCGCTGGAGGAAGCCCTTTCGCGCCCCACGCTGGTCGGCGCGGTCGGCGCCCTGTCCGAGGACGACGTGCCGCGCATGAACTCGAACACGGACCAGGCGACCGTGCCGCTGATCGATTTTGACCTCACCGGCGCCGACGCTGCGCTGACCGGGCGTCGCACCGAGACACAGGCCGGCAGCCCGATGGCATCGCAGATGGCGACCAAGCTGGATCTGGCGCGCGGCTACATCGATCTGGGTGTCAAGGATGGCGCGCGCGAGTTGCTCGAAGAGGTGATGAAGGACGGCACGCGCGAACAACGTCAGCAGGCGGTCGAACTCATCAAGCTGGTCGAGGCCTGATACCGCGGGCTCGGACGGGAGCGCCGCGCTCGTGCCGCGCAAGCGCATTGCGCTGGGCATCGAGTATGACGGTTCGTTTTGGGAAGGCTGGCAGACCCAGCCGCACGGGCGCACCGTCCAGGACGTGCTCGAGCGTGCCATCGCCTCCTTTGCCGACCAGGCCGTAGCCACCATCTGCGCCGGCCGCACTGATGCGGGCGTGCACGCCGTGGGGCAAGTCGTGCACTTTGATTGCGATCGGCAACGCGACGAGAACTCCTGGGTGCGTGGCGTCAATCGGTTTTTGCCGCCGCAGATCGCCCTGCGCTGGGCGCGAGGCGTCGAGGCGGATTTCCACGCTCGCTACAGCGCCCGCGCGCGCCATTACCAATACTGGATCTGGAACGACGCGGTGCGCTCCCCGCTGCTCGATCGGCGCACCGGATGGGTCTTCCGCAGGCTCGACGTCGATGCCATGCAGGCCGGTGCAGCGCAACTGCTGGGCACACATGATTTCAGCTCCTTCCGATCGGCGCAGTGTCAGTCGGCCTCGGCCATCCGTACCCTGATACGCTGCGAGGTGGAGCGGGTCGGTGGTGGCCCGCTCGTGCGCGTTCGCGCCAGCGCCAATGCCTTCCTGCACCACATGGTGCGCAATCTCGTCGGCGCGCTGGTCGCCGTTGGCACGGGGCGAGAGCGCGTGGACTGGATCAGGCAGGTGCTGGAGGCGCGCGACCGGACCCAGGCGGCGGCAACGATCGAGGCGGCAGGCCTGTACCTGACGGAGGTCGAGTACGATGCCAAGTGCGGCCTGCCGCGCGCACAGGAACGATTGCTATTCCCGTAACGGGTGTCGAGCATGCAGCGCACACGCGTCAAGATCTGTGGCCTCACGCGCGTCCCGGACGTGCAGCAGGCGTGCGATCTGGGGGCCGATGCGGTCGGTTTCGTCTGTTATCCGGCCAGCCGACGCTTTGTCGAGCCGGCGCGCCTGGCGCAATTGGCGCGCGCGGTCTCGCCGCTGGTGACGCCGGTGCTGCTGTTCGTCGATGCCACCGCCGCGCAGGTGCAGCACGCGCTCGAGGTCGTGCCCAATGCGCTGTTGCAGTTCCACGGGCGCGAGGATGCACTCGCCTGCCAGTGTTTTGGGCGGCCCTACTTGCGCGCCGTGGCAATCGGCGAGGGGACCGATTTGTTAGAATTCGAGCGTGCGTTCGAGGGCGCGAGCGGTTTGCTGGCCGATGCGCCGAGCGCGCAATTTGGCGGCGCCGGGCGCACGTTTGACTGGCAGCGTTTGCCCGCACCGGCGCAGCGTACGTTGCCGCTGATTCTCGCCGGCGGACTGGACGCCGAAAACGTCATGGCCGCAATCGCGGCGGTGCGGCCGCACGCCGTCGACGTCAGCAGCGGTGTCGAGGAGACGCACGGCGTCAAGAGCGTGGCGCGGATGCGCAGCTTTATCGCTGCCGTGCGCCGGGCCGACGCGCGAATCGGAGCAGCATGAGCCCCTACGACCTACCCGATGCAAGAGGCCATTTCGGTCCCTACGGCGGAATCTTCGTGGCCGAAACGCTGTTCCAGGCGCTCGACCAGCTGCGGCAAGCCTACTTCGCCAGTCGCGAGGATCCGGAATTTGCCGCCGAGTTTGCGCGCGAACTCCGGCATTTCGTCGGTCGGCCCAGTCCGATCTACCCGGCTCGTCGCTGGAGCCAGCTGCTGGGCGGTGCGCAGCTCTACTTCAAGCGCGAAGATCTCAATCACACCGGCGCCCACAAAATCAACAACACGGTGGGCCAGGCGCTGTTGGCGCACAAGATGGGCAAGAAGCGGGTGATCGCCGAGACCGGTGCCGGGCAGCACGGGGTTGCCACGGCGACGGTTGCGGCCCGCTTTGGCATGGATTGCGTCGTCTACATGGGCTCGGAGGACATGCGGCGCCAGGCCGCCAACGTGTACCGGATGCGTTTGCTTGGCGCCGAGGTTCGCCCGGTCGAAAGCGGATCGCGCACGCTCAAGGATGCGCTCAACGAAGCGATGCGCGATTGGGTGACGAACGTCGACGATACCTTCTACATCATCGGCACGGTCGCCGGCCCGCATCCGTATCCGATGATGGTGCGCGATTTCAATTCCGTGGTTGGCAAGGAGTGCCTGTGGCAGATGCCCGAGCTCGTCGGGCGCCAGCCCGACTACGTGATTGCCTGCGTCGGCGGTGGCAGCAATGCCATGGGCATCTTCTACGACTACCTCGACCAGCATCAGGTGCGGCTGATCGGGGTTGAGGCGGCCGGCGAGGGCCTCGATACCGGCCACCACGCCGCGAGCCTGGAGCGCGGCTCCCCCGGCGTCTTGCACGGCAACCGCACCTACTTGCTGCAAGACGCGGACGGCCAGATTCTCGAGACCCACAGCATCAGCGCCGGACTGGACTACCCCGGCGTGGGCCCGGAGCACGCTTGGCTCAAGGATTGCGGCCGCGCGCAGTATGTCGGCATCACCGATGCCCAGGCCCTGCAGGCCTTCCACGATTGCTGCCGCATCGAGGGGATCATCCCCGCGCTCGAGTCGAGCCATGCGCTAGCCTACGCGGCGCAGCTGGCGCCGCAGCTGCCCGGCGACCGTGTGCTGCTGGTCAATTTGAGCGGGCGCGGCGACAAGGACCTGCATATCGTTGCCGATGCCAGCGGACTGCAGATCGCCGGGCTGCCGGCCTACGGCGGCGCCACGCCCGCTGCCCCGGCCACCGCCGCGCATGCCAAGGGGCATCCGTGACACGAATTGGCGCGCGCTTCGCGCAGCTTCGCGCCGCTGGCCGTTGCGGTCTGGTCACGTACATCGCCGCCGGCGATCCGAGCCCGGCCTTGACCGTTGCGCTGATGCACGCACTGGCACGCGCCGGCGCCGACGTGATCGAGCTCGGGGTGCCGTTCTCCGATCCCATGGCTGATGGACCGGTCATCCAGCGCGCCGCGGAACGGGCCATCCGCAACGGGGTCGGCTTGCGCGTGTGCCTGCAGATGGTGGGCGAATTCCGCCGGCAGGACACCTCGACGCCGGTGGTGCTCATGGGGTACGCGAACCCGATCGAGCACATGGGCACGGATGCCTTCGTGGCCGCCGCCGCGTCCGCGGGAGTCGACGGCGTGATCGTGGTCGATTACCCGCCGGAGGAATGCCAACAATTCGTTGCTGCATTGCAGGGGTCGAATATCGACCCGATATTCTTGCTGGCGCCGACCTCGACCAACGAGCGCATCGAAAAGGTGGCGCGCTGCGCCGGGGGCTTCCTGTACTACGTGAGCCTCAAGGGCATCACCGGGGCGGGACACCTGGACGTGGATGCCGTGGCGGCGCGATTGCCGGCAATACGGGCGCGCAGCACACTTCCGGTCGCCGTCGGGTTCGGCATCCGCGATGGAGCAGGCGCGCGCGCGCTGGCGCGCGTGGCGGACGCAGTTGTCGTCGGCAGTCGGCTGGTCGAGGAGATCGAGAAGGCGGGCGCGCAGGACGCTTTGCGTGCCGCCTCGCGCCTGGTCGCCGAAATCCGCAGTGCCGTCGACAGCGTCAAGGCAGCAAGCACGTGTTGAGAGCGGTGTAAGAGCGAACCGACCATGGATTTTGTCTACAGGGGATCACAATGAGTTGGATCGAAAAGCTCCTGCCGCCGCGCATCAAGCCCGGTGGCGCACGCAAGACGGTCCCCGAGGGCGTCTGGACCAAGTGCCCGGGCTGCGAAGCCGTGCTCTATAGCGCCGAACTCGAGCGCAGCCTGCAGGTCTGCCCGAAGTGCGGCCACCACATGCGTATCCGCACGCGCGAGCGCTTAGATGCCCTGCTCGATCCCGAGGGCCGGTACGAAATCGGCCAGGAAGTGCTGCCGGTCGATACGCTGCGCTTCAAGGACAGCCGCAAGTACGCCGATCGGCTGCAAGAGGCGACGCGAGAGACCGGAGAGACGGATGCCCTCGTGGTCTACGCGGGAGCGATCCGCGCCATTCCGGTCGTGGTCGCGGCCTTTGAGTTCGAGTTCATGGCCGGATCGATGGGTTCGGCGGTGGGCGAGCGCTTCGTGCGCGGGGCCCAGGTCGCGCTCGAGCAGAAGGTGCCGATGGTGTGCATCACCGCCACCGGCGGCGCGCGCATGCAAGAGGGCCTGCTGTCGCTGATGCAGATGGCCAAGACCACGGCGATGGTGGCGCGGCTGGGCCAGGTAGGCCTGCCCTTCGTGTCGGTACTGTGTCATCCGACGACGGGCGGAGTTTCGGCGAGCTTTGCCTTCATGGGTGACGTGGTGATTGCCGAACCCAAGGCCCTGATCGGTTTTGCCGGCCCGCGGGTGATCGAGCAGACCGTGCGCGAGAAACTGCCGGAAGGTTTTCAACGTTCGGAGTTCTTGCTGCAAAAGGGGGCGATCGACATGATCGTCGATCGGCGCGAGATGCGCGACGAATTGGCGCGCCTGCTGGCGCTACTGATGCGCCAGCCGATCGAGGCGATCGTCTAGCGCTTTGTTGGCGAGCGTGCGCGCACGCCTGTTTGCTGGCTGCCCCGATTCGTGAAGTATCCGGACACGCTGCCAGCGTGGTTGGCGTACGTCGAGCGCTTGCATCACCGACCCGTCGACCTGGCGCTCGATCGGGTGCATGCGGTGGCGCAGCGGCTGGGCCTGGCGCTGCCGGGCACGAAAATCGTGGTCGGTGGCACCAACGGCAAGGGTTCCACCTGCGCGATGCTCGATGCCATCTTGCGCTCGGCCGGCTACCGGGTGGGCCGCTACGGTTCGCCGCACCTGCTGCGCTTTAACGAGCGCGCGCTGATCGACGGGCAGGCGGCCAGCGATGCCGCGCTGATGGCGCAATTCGAAGCGGTCGAGCGGGCGCGCGCAGCGACCACGCTGACGTACTTCGAGTTCACGACGCTCGCGGTGCTGGGCTGGTTCGCGCGCGAGCGTATCGATGTGGCCGTGCTAGAGATCGGGCTCGGTGGACGCCTGGACGCGGTCAACATCATCGATGCCGACTGCGCGGTCGTGACCACGATCGACCTCGATCACACCGAGCTGCTGGGGCCCACGCGCGAGCACATCGGCTTGGAGAAGGCCCACATCTTCCGTCCCGGCCGGCCGGCGATCTGCGTCGACCCGGATCCGCCGCAATCGCTGATCGAACATGCCCGGCGCATCGGTGCGCAGCTGTGGCGGATCGGGCGCGAGTTTTCCGTCGAGGCTCTGGCCGACCCGCAAGCTCCGCGGCAGTGGAACTACCTGGGCATGCATGCCGATCGCTTGGCCTTGCCGTGGCCCGCGCTGCGCGGGATGCACCAGTTGCGCAACGCCGGGGGCGCGCTGGCGGCCATCGAGGCGCTCGCGTCGCGCTTGCCCGTCGACCAGCAGGCGGTGCGGCGCGGACTCTCCAGCGTTCAGCTGCCCGGGCGCTTTCAGGTCGTACCCGGCCGCCCGTTATTCGTGCTCGATGTTGCGCACAATCCGCACGCGGCACAGGCCCTTGCTCAGGCGCTGGCCAGCCACCGGGTGCTGGGCAAGCTGCCAGGGCGCACGTATGCCGTGTTCGGCATGCTGCGCGACAAGGATGTTCGCGCCGTCGTGCAGGCCTTGTCCCAGGAAGTTGATCGCTGGTTCCTGGTACCGACCGCGGGGGAGCGCGGCCAGGAGGCGGGCGCGCTCGAGAAGACGGGATTTGCCGATATCGAGCCGCAGTGCCGCGCACGTCACGAATCGGTGGCCGCAGCGCTCACCAGCGCGACGGCGCAGGCGCAGCCGGATGATAGAATTGTTGTGTTTGGTTCATTCGTCATCGTCGCAGATGCATTGCGATGGTTGGAGCGCAGGTCGCGATGAAACTGGCGTTCTGGAAGCGCAAGCGGCCGCGACGGAGTTCGCCCGATTTGGCAGCTGCGGGTGCGCAACCGGCATTCGATGAGGCCGCGGATGAGGCCGACGCGGCCGCGGCCGCGACGCTGCTGCGGGTGCGCACACGGCGGCGGCTGATCGGCGCCTGCGCCTTGCTGCTGGCAGTGGTGGTCCTGGTTCCGATGCTGCTGGACCCGACCCCCCGCGCGGTACCCGATAACATTCCCATCGATCTGCCCAGTGACCGGACGCCGTTTGCGCCGCGGCCGGCGGCGCCGGCGCCAGCACCCGTGACGGGGGCAGCCGACGGCGCGGCCGGGGTTCCGGCAGCGCCGGGCTCTGCTGCGGACACGGCCGCCGACGCAGCGCCGGCGGGCGCGGAGGCGCGGCCCCCGGCGGGGAGCGCGCCGTCGCCCAAGTCCGTCGATGAGGCGGGCGCGCAGGGCAAGAAGCATTCGGCCACACCCGCGGAGCCGGCCAAGGGCGAAGCCAAGCACACGGCGCACAAGGCCGAACCCTCGGCCGTGGGGCAGGGCAAGATCTTCGTCCAGGCGGCGGCGATGGCCGAGGAGAGCGCTGCCCAGAAGCTTGCCGATCGGCTGAGCAAGTCCGGGCTGACGCCGTTCGTCGAACGCACGCACACCACCGACGGGGTACGCTTCCGGGTGCGCCTGGGCCCTTTTGCCTCGCGCGACGATGCCGAGCGCATGCGCCAGCGCTTGCAGGCTTTGCGGGTGAGCGCAAATATCGTGGGTGCGTGAGCGTATGGGGGCTATCGACGTGGTGTTCGCCGTGTTGCTAGGCCTGTCGATTGTCTGGGGTTTTTGGCGCGGCCTGACGCGCGAGTTGGTGTCGATGATCGCCTGGGTGATCATCGGGGTGCTGGTGTATCGCTACTCCTCCTGGGTCGGTCAGTGGCTACCCTTCGAAGCCCCGCCGGTCGTTCACGTGGCGGTGGGCGCGGGGGTGATCGTGGTGCTTGGCGTCATCGCTGCCGCGATCATCGGGCGCTTGTTGCGCTCGGCGGTCACGGCCTCGAAGCTCGCGGGAGCGGACCGCGTGCTCGGAGCGTTGTTTGGCGCGGCGCGCGGCGCTCTGGTGATGCTGCTGATCGCTGCGCTGGTCGTTGAGGCAGGGTTTTCCGATACCCACGTATGGCGCAATTCGGCCAGCGGACCCTACCTTGAGCACGTATGGCACTGGATGGCGGGAACCGTGCCGAACCATCGCGTTCCGCTGGTCATGGTCTCGGGAGGCTGAACGTATGTGCGGAATCGTGGGCGTGGTGGCGAACACGCCGGTAAATCAGCTGCTATACGACGCCTTGCTGCTGCTGCAGCACCGGGGCCAGGACGCGGCGGGAATCTGCACCGTCAATGGCAACCGCTTCCACATGCACAAGGGCGGCGGGTTGGCGCGCGACGTTTTTCGCACGCGCAACATGCGGTCCCTGCCCGGTATTTCGGGGATTGCCCAGGTCCGCTACCCGACGCAAGGCTCGGCCGCCGACGCGGAGGAAGCGCAGCCGTTTTACGTCAATGCGCCCTTCGGCATCAGCCTGGTGCACAACGGCAACCTGACCAACGCCGACCGCATGAAGGAGGAGATGTTCCGCAAGGATCGCCGGCACATCAATACCAACTCCGATTCCGAGGTCCTGCTCAACGTGCTGGCGCACGAGCTGGAGCTGGCCAGCGACGGGATCACGCTCGATCCGGACACCATCTTCCGCGCGGTATCGGCGGTGCACCGGCGGGTACGCGGCGCGTACGCGGTGGTCGCCCAGATCGCCGGCTACGGCTTGCTGGCGTTTCGTGACCCGTACGGCATTCGTCCCTTGGCTTTTGGCGTAAACGAGACCGATCAGGGCACCGAGTACATGGTGGCGTCGGAGTCGGTAGCGCTCGACGGGCTTGGCTTTCGGCTGGTGCGCGACGTGGCCCCGGGAGAGGCGATCTTCATCGATTACGATGGCCGCTTCTTCGAGAAGCAGTGCGCCGAAAATCCGGGCCTGTATCCGTGCCTGTTCGAATACGTCTATCTGGCGCGTCCCGATTCGATGCTCGACGGCGTGTCGGTGTACGCCGCGCGCCTGCGTCTTGGGGAATATCTCGCACGCCGGGTCGCCACCGAGCTGCGCACCGGCGAGATCGACGTGGTGATGCCGATCCCGGACTCGAGCCGGCCCGCCGCGCTGCAGCTGGCCAACAAGCTCAACCTCGACTACCGCGAAGGGTTCATCAAGAACCGCTACATCGGCCGCACCTTCATCATGCCCGGCCAGGCCGTGCGCACCAAGTCCGTGCGGCAGAAGCTCAACGCGATCGGGGTGGAATTCAAGGGCAAGAGCGTACTGCTCGTCGATGACTCGATCGTGCGCGGAACGACCAGCCAGGAGATCGTGCAGATGGCCCGCGACGCCGGAGCGGCACGGGTGTCCTTTGCCTCGTCGGCGCCGCCGGTGCGTTTTCCCAACGTGTACGGCATCGACATGCCCACTCGTGCCGAACTCATTGCTAGTTCGCGCAGCGAACCCGAGATCCAGGGCGCGATTGGCGCCGATGCCCTGGTCTTCCAAGAGCTCGATGATCTCAAGCGCGCCGTGCGCGATTGCAACCCGGCGCTGCGCCGCTTCGAAGCCTCGTGCTTCGACGGTGTCTACGTGACCGGTGACGTGAGCCCGGCCTACCTCGACCGCATCGAACGTGCCCGGCTCTCGCCGGTGACGGTGGAGGGTTCGGGACTGTCGCAGTTGAGTCTGGCGATCGAGGGAAGCGAGAACTGAACGGCCGCCAAATTCGCGCGGCTTTCTTGCGCCGTAGGGGAACGAGGATGACCGAGGTTTCCGACAGCATCACGCTGGGCGAGTTGGTGTCCCGATCCGCTAAGGCCCTGGCGCATGCCGGCCTCGAGCACCGCATCGACATCTATCGGGATGTCGACGTCGACGATCCGGCCGTCTCGCGCATGCTCGGGCAGCGACACACGGTGCGGGTCCGGATCAAGATCACCGCCACTAGCCTGCTCTTTGACGCGCAAGAAAAAGCGGACTCGGCCATCAATGCGCCGCGGTTTCGCGAGGGACAGACCTGAGCCCCGGATATAGCGCGACCAGCCGTGCGCCTGCGGCCGGGCGCGTGGGGGCATTCGTTTTCGCGTTCTGCGCAACGATTTACCTTGTTTGCCGAAGACTTTAGTACGATTTGTCCGCCATGTCGGATGACTCTTCCGCCTCCGTCGCCGAAGTGACTAGCAGTCCGGGTGCACGGCGCAAGGCGCTCGCGCCTGGTCCGTGGTATTGGCAGGCGCAGGCCAAGGACCAGCTCCGGGTCCGCTTGCTGTACGTTCCCGGCAACAAGATCGATGTCGGCATCTGGTGGAATCGACCTGGCCGCGACGCCGACGTGCAGTTGGTTTTTGGCCTCTATGGCGACTCGGTCGAACTGGGCTGCCTCACGGGAAACGGTTTCGATGCGCCCGGGTTTCACCGCCTGGGCTTTGGGACCTTTGC
Source organism: Burkholderiales bacterium (assembly GCA_900290335.1). Classification (GTDB taxonomy): domain Bacteria; phylum Pseudomonadota; class Gammaproteobacteria; order Burkholderiales; family Burkholderiaceae_F; genus GJ-E10. The sequence continues at coordinate 42,518 of OKRD01000114.1, forward strand.
GGTCAATATTGCCGTGCAAGCGCTGCAGGCCACTTGCCGGCCTTCGCTTGCCGTCCAAGGGGTTCTTTCCAACACCGCGGAGGCGAAGCTTGCGGCGGACGAGCGCGCGCGCCTGGAGGCCAATCGTCGCGCGTTTTGGCGCCGCTTCGGCCTGGACGTGGTCACGCTGGGCGCGCCGCCGCTCGACTATCTGCGCGGTCGGGTCGGCGCGCTGCAGGTGGTTACCGCAGGGTCGGTGGCCGGGCAGTTTCCTCGGTGCATCGCCTTGGGCGAATTCGTCGCCGAGCGGCCTGCCGGATTTTGGTAGTTCAAGGCGCGATGGCGCAGAAGACCTGCGCTCCCTGGGCGTCGGTCCCCGAAAACAGCGCGGACCACGCCGCCCCATTCCAGGCCAGTGCCTGCTGGTCGCCCAGAAACAGCGCATTGCCGGTGGAACCTGATTGTTGATCGGCGGGCGGCGCGGTATTGAGATTGAACGGCCCGTAGAGCCGCGTCTCGGTCCAGCTCTTGCCGCCGTCGGCAGACTCGCGCAGCCACAGGCTCGTGCTCAGGATGCTCGAGCCGGCCACGTAATCCCGAAAGTCGTAGTAGGTCACCGCGATGCGGCCCGCGGAACCAAAATGCACGCTGGGGTCAAACGCGGCCACTGCGGGAGCGGTATTGACCTGCACGGGCGCGGACCAAGTCGCGCCGCCATCGGCGGAGAGCGAGAGCGCGATGCCGTCCCGGGCGCCGCCGGAAAAGGAGCTCTCCTGCCACACTGCCGCCAGCTTCGCGCTGGTGGCGTCGACGGCGGTCTGCGCCATGTGCCCGCCGCTGATCGGGTTCTGGGTGCCGACCGGCGTCATGTTCGCGATCACCACGGCGGCGCCGGTAGCAGGCCAGGTGGCGCCGTGATCGGTCGAGCGGATGGCCATCAGCTGTCCAAAGAAGCCGTTGGGCTGGGTGAAGATGTCGACCACCGACCCATCGGCTAGCACCAGTGGCTGGTTGTTGAAGGTTTGATTGCCCGCGCCCGGGTCGTAGATGATGCGCGCCGGATCCCAGGTGAGACCATCATCGGCCGAGTGCGCCATCCAGGTCGGCATGGCAGCGGTGGGGTCGCTGCTGAGCCGGTCCCAAACCAGGTACACGTGACCACTGTTGGGGTCGGCCGCGATGGCATCGCGGTCGTTGAAGTAGAACGGCCCGCTGCCGCTGCCGCTGCCGGTATCGGCTATGACGGCCACCGGCGCCTGCCAGGTGGAGCCGCCGTCGAGCGAGCGCGTCACCAGCACCGCGCTGGTGCCGCCGGAGCCGAGGTACCCGCCGGCCGAAAAAGCCAAGGCGCTTGCCAGGATCAGGCTGCTGCCGCCGCCGCTGGTGACGCTGATCGACGGATCCGAAGCGCGGTCGTACCCGGCGCCCACGCCCGCGCTTGCCCCGCAGGCGGAAAAGGGCAGGGGCTGCCCGCTGCTCCAGCTCGAGCCACCGTCGGCGGATCGGGCAAACTCGATGGCGCGTGCGCCCACGGCGTTCCAGCGATCCTGCTCCCAGAGGCCGAACAGCTGGACTGCCGGACCCGCAGCGAGCTGCGGTTGCACCGCGGAGTTGGGTGTGAAGGCGGCCCCCGCGATGCCCGGTGCCGTTCCGCACGAGGCGGACAGCGCACTGGCGAACGACACCTGGGTGAGGCTGGCCCGCACTGCCGGGGCGGAGGAACTGCTGCTGCCTCCGCAGGCGGCATCGAGCAGCGCGCTGGCAAGCAAGGCCGTAGCGCGTGCCGGAAGGGAAATCGGGGAAGTCCGCACCAAGGGAATTTTGCGGCATCCGCTCGAGCCGGTCATCGCCTGGCAGCGTGTCCGGCCATCGGGCAAATGGCTGGTTCGGTGACTGCCAAGCGAGTTGCGGAAATAAGCGGCTCTGGAACCCAAACGCAACGCAGGGGCCGCCTTTTGCCGGGTCGGAGCGCGTGCTAGTGTTGCGCCGTCGGCGGATCCCCCTATGACGAGGCAGACCGTGCAATCTGGCGCAGAGATCAACGTCGTCGCACACGTAATACAGCAGGCGGTCGCTCCCGTTTTTCTGCTCACCGGCGTGGGCGCCATACTGGGCGTACTGACCAACCGCTTGGCGCGGATCATCGATCGCTTCCGCACCCTGGTCGCGATGGACCTTGGCCCGCCCAAACTAAATCCGCTCGGCGAAGACAAAGAGCATCACGCGGCCGCGCATCGGCGCAACGAAATCGCGAGCCTTAGCCGGCGCCGCAGCTGGATCCATGGGGCTATCACCCTTTGCACGATTTGCGCCCTGTTGATATGCGTGGTCATCGCGACGCTCTTCCTTGCCTCGGAACTGGGCAGCGATCCCTCGCGCGTGGTGGGATTGCTCTTTGTCACGGCGATGTTCTCGCTCATCTGCGGCTTGCTTTGCTTCCTGCGCGAGATCTCGCTCGCCACGGAACAGTTCGAGGCGCGCTAGTCGTTGCCCGTCTCAATCCCCCAAGAAGCGTTCGGACTGCTCCGCCGCCTGCTGTGCGGCCTCGATCGTGTTGGCCAGCAGCATGGCGATCGTCATGGGGCCCACGCCGCCAGGGACCGGGGTGATCCACGAGGCGACAGCGCGCACCGACGCGAAGTCAACGTCGCCGCATAATTTGCCGTTGGCAAGACGATTGATCCCTACGTCAATCACGACCGCACCGGGCTTGACCATATCGGCGGTGATCATCGCCGGCCGTCCGACGGCCGCCACCAGGATGTCGGCCCGGCGGGTGTGAGAGGCCAGGTCGCGGGTGCGCGAATGACACACGGTCACGGTCGCGTCTGCGGTCAGCAGCAGGCGGGCCATGGGCCGGCCGACGATGTTGGAGCGGCCGACGATGACGGCGTCGCTGCCGCGTGACTGGATGCCGGCGCTTTGCAGCAGCACCATCACGCCCTTGGGCGTGCACGGAATGAAGCGCGGATTGCCCAGGGCGAGCGCGCCGACGTTTTCGGTGTGAAAGCCGTCGACGTCCTTTTGCGCCGAAACCGCCGCCAGCACCGCGGCCTCGTCATACTGCCGGGGCAGCGGCAGCTGCACCAGGATGCCGTGGATGCGCGGGTCGCGGTTCAGGGCCTCAATGCGCTCGATCACTCGCGCCGGGTCGGTGCTGGCGGGAAGGACGATGTTCTCCGAGAACATCCCGGCCTCTTCGCACGCGGCCACCTTGTTGCGCACATACACCTGCGAAGCAGGGTTCTCGCCGACGAGCACGACCGCAAGTCCGGGGCGCTGCCCCCGCGCGGCGAGCGCCGCGACCTGGTCGCGGAATTGCGCCCGCAAGCGCTGTGCGATTGCCTTGCCATCGAGGATGGAAGCGGTCATGTTGTGCCTTCGGTAGGTGTTGCCTCGCAACGGCGCGCGCCAGCGCGGGCGGGCCGGCGCAGCCGGCCGCCGGCAGGCTTGCCGAACCGGCGGCGCGCTACTTTCCCTGTGTCAATCGGATCGCATCTGCGCCTGGGTCAGGTTGCTCCCCGGTGGGACGCTGCTCGTCAACCAGACGTTGCCGCCGATGGTTGATCCGCGTCCGATCGTGATCCGCCCCAAGATCGTCGCGCCGGCATAGATGACGACGTCGTCCTCCACGATCGGGTGACGGGCGATCCCCTTGATGAGCTTGCCGTCGGCATCGGCGGGAAAGCGCTTGGCGCCCAGCGTCACGGCCTGGTAGAGGCGGACGCGCTCGCCGACGATGGTGGTCTCCCCGATCACCACACCGGTTCCGTGATCGATGAAGAAGCTCCCACCGATGCTCGCGCCCGGGTGGATGTCGACGCCGGTGCGGGTGTGCGCGATCTCGCCGATCAGGCGCGCGATGAGGTGGGCGCCAAGCTGGTGCAGGCCGTGCGCGAAGCGGTAGAGCATGATCGCCGTGGTGCCCGGGTAGCACAGCAGGATCTCCGAGATGCTCGAGGCGGCCGGGTCTCCCTGGTAGGCCGCGTGCAAGTCGCTCACGACCAGGGCGCGGATTGCCGGCAGCCGCGCAGCGAAGTCACGGGTCATTTCCGCGGCCTTGCTGGCCAGGTCGGCCTCGCCGGCCTGCGCCTGTGGGTCGTCGAACAACAATCCGCGGCGCAGTTGCTCGGCCAGCAGCATCAAGGCCACGTTGAGCGTGTCGCCGACAAAAAAATCGATGCTCTCGTCGGTGAGGTCCGAATTGCCGTAGTGCGTCGGAAAAAGTGCCGCCCGCAGGCGGTCGACGACCTCGGAGATGGTTTGGCGCGAGGGCAGTTCGCGGATCCGTCGCAGGTGCCGAACATGGTGCGTGACCTCGCGCGAGGTCCGCAGCTCCGCGACCACCGATTTCAGATCCCAGAGCGGCTGCACAATGCGTGCGCCGCCACGGATCGGTAGACCTTCCTTGCCCAATTTCCTGCTCCAAATCGATCGCCAGCGCCGTGCCGACAACGCGCCGCCCGCGTTGCGAGAGATGTTACCGCAAGACACTGCAATCGCGACGCTGCCGCGTGCGGGCGCGCAGCGCGTGCCCTTCAGCGCAGTTGCCGCAGCAAAAATCGCGCAGGGTCGACTGCCGCCGACAAGGCGACTTCGATCGGCGCCGGCTCGCCGTTGATTAGGCAGGCCAGGTGTTCGCCGAGCAGGGGCGCCAGGCTAAGGCCGCGGGAACCCAAAGCGCTCAGGCAATACAGGCCAGGGGAGCGCGGCAGATCCGGCAGGTGGGCCCCACGGTGGCGCTGGGCCGCGGCGAGGATTGCGCGTCGGGCAGTGCGCCGCAGAGTGGCAGCCGGTCCTGGGAGACGCAGCGCCAGCCGCGAAACACCCCGGCGACCTGGGGCGCCGGTGCCTGGGCCAGCAGTTGCCCAAGACGTGCCAGATTGGCGTGGTGGGCGCCGATGTTGTCCGCGGCAGCGGGCCCCGCGGGATCGATGGGGCCGGACGGCTCCTGCTCGTAGGTCGCGCCCACGGCAGCGGCGCCGAGCAGCGGCGGGATGAGGTAGCCCTCGCCGCTGATGCCGGCGCGCAGCTGCGCCAGGGCAGGCGATTGCAGCAGCGAGATGCGGCCCCCAACGTGCTGCAGCGGGGCGTGGCGCAGCCCCAGCAGCCGCACCAGGTCGCCCGCGCTGGCCAGCACCAGCACGGGGGCCTCGTGGCTCTGGCCTTGGCCGTCGTGCACGCGCCAGCCGTTGCCGCTGCGCTGTACCTCTTCGACGGCAAAGCCGAAGGCCGGTGCGAACGCTCCCGGGCCTGCGGCCAGGCAGCTGGCGTCGAGCAAGGCCCGGCACCATTGGGCCGATGCCACGACCGCGCCGCGGGCAAACCACGTGCCGCCGTGCCGGGGAGCGAGGCCGAGCAGCGCCGCGGCCTGGCTCGCCTCGAGGAACACCGCAAATTCCGCCGGCCAGGCCTGCCGCGCCAGCTGCTCGCCCGCGGCGCGCGCTTGCGGCGCGCTGCCGGCCTGCTCGAAGACGCCACACTGCGCCCACAGGCCTGTTCGTGCCGCCAGCGGCAGCTGCTGCTCCAGCTGCTGCAGCAGTGCGAGGCTGAACAGGTAGCCGGCGCGCGACAGGCGCGAGGCCCGGTTGTCGTCGGCGCTCAGCAGCGGATGGAGCAGGCCAGCCGGCAGCCCCGAGGCACCACTTGCGACCTGGCTCGCGCGCTCGAGCAGCGTGACGCGCCAGCCGCGCCGGCGCAGCGCGTAAGCGCTGCAGCAACCCGCCAGTCCCGCCCCGACAACGATGGCATGGCGCTCGCCGTCATAGGGCTGCGGCGGTTCCTGCCGGCGCATCCGCCAGCGCGGGGCAAAACGTGCGGTCAGCATCTGGCGCTTGCTGCCGAAGCCGGGCTGGAGCTGGACGTCGAACCCATTGCCGGCCAGTGCCTCGCGCACTGCCCGTGCGCAGGTATACGTGGCCGCGGTCGCGTCGGGGCGGGCAAGACGTGCCAGCGCGCGGAAGACCCGCGGCTCCCACATCCGTGGATTGCGGTCGGGTGCAAAGCCGTCGAGGTAGAACGCATCGGCGCCCAGCTGCAACTGCGTGACGAGCTCGAGCACGTCGCCCAGGGCCAGCGTCAGTGCGAGGCGTCCGTCCTCGAACTCGACCCGGTGCAGACCGGGCACGAGCACGGGCCAGCGCGAGGCCAGCTGCGAACGAAGATCGGCGAGTGGATCGCTCGGGGAGCCCGCCGGCGATTGCCCCGCCGCTTGCAGGTCACGCCCTAGCAGGGGATGCTTCTCCAGCGAAACAAAATGCAGGCGTTGCGGACGTTGCGGATCATCGCGCCAAGCCTGCCAGGTCGCCAGGAAGTTGTTCCCCAGACCGAACCCGGTCTCGACGATGACAAACTGTGACCGACCGGCCCAGCGCCGCGGAAGTGCGTTGCCGGCAAGAAAGACATGCCGCGCCTGCCCCAGCGCCCCGTCCCGGCTCGCGTACGCGTCGCCGTAGCGCGGACAGTACAGCACACCGCTTGAATCGAATTCGAGCGCTTGCGGCTCCAGGCCAATCACGGTGGCGGCTCCGATGTGGCAAGCAAGGTCAGGAGCCGGCAGTGTAAAGTTCAGGCATGCAAATCACGGTGCTGGCGGTGACGATGTTTGCCCAGAACTGCTCGATCCTGGGCTGCGAGATCACGCGCGAGGCGGCGATCGTCGACCCGGGCGGGGATGTGGAGCGCATCGTCGCGCAGCTCGATGCGCTGGCGCTGGTTCCCAAGAAGATTTTCCTCACCCACGGGCACGTGGACCACTGCGGGGGCGCGCCCGAGCTTGCGCGGCGGCTGAAGGTGCCGATCGAGGGCCCGCAGGAGGCCGATGCGTTCTGGATCGACCATCTGGCCGAGGCGGCCAGGCAATTTGGATTTGCGCCCGCCCAGTCCTTCACGCCCGATCGCTGGCTGCACGATGGCGACACGGTGCGTTTTGGCCGGCAGTCGATGCAGGTGCTGCACTGTCCGGGACATACGCCGGGCCACGTGGTCTTCTTTCATGCGGGCGAGCGCATCGCTATCGTCGGCGACGTGCTCTTTGCCGGATCGATCGGCCGCACCGACTTTCCGCGAGGAAACCACGCGCAGCTGCTGGCATCGATCCGCAACAAACTCTGGCCGCTGGGCAGCGACATCACCTTCTTGCCGGGGCACGGTCCGGTATCAACCTTCGGCGCGGAGCGGCGCGCCAACCCGTTCGTGGGGGACCTGGCGCTCGCGAAACGGGCATAACGCCGCACGCCGGCGGATCCGTTCGGTGGCAGCCTAGCAAACGCAGACGCGCAACCGAATCAAGGCGCGCTACCAATGCGCAGCGCCGGCGAAAGCGGCGCCTCGTCCGTCCACCAGCCACCGCCGAGCGCGGCATACAGCGCGACCGTGTCCTGCAGGCGCTGCGCGACGGCACCTAGGTATCCCAGGCGCGCCTGCTGGTACTGCGCGTCGGCTACCAGCAGGTCAAGATAGCCCGCCGTTCCGGCCTCGTAATTGGCGCGCGCGAGCTTCTCGCTCTCGGAGGCCGCGGCGAGCGCATCGACCTGGGCACGCAGCGCCTGCGCGTCGTGATCGAGCGCCCGCATCGTGTCGGCAACCTGCTCCAGGGCGGTGAGGACGGTTTCCTGGTATTGAGCCAGGGCGGCGTCGTAGGCATCGATCGCCGCCTTGCGCGTATACCACTGGGTGCCGCCGCTGAAGACGGATCCGGCCAGGTTCGCCTGCGCGGACCAGAAGCGGGTCGCGCCATGCAGCAGACCGGCGATCGTGCTATTGCCAACCCCCGCGGTTCCGCCCAGCGTGAGGCTTGGAAAAAGATCGGCGGTGGCCACGCCGATCTCGGCGCTGGCCTGGTGCAAGGAGGCCTCCGCCGCGAGGATGTCGGGCCGGTGCCGCGCCAGCGTCGAGGGCAGGGCGTCGGGCAGTTCCGCCGGCAGGGCGATCTTCTCGAGAGCGATGGCCGGTGTCGTGAACTCGGCTGGGGTTTGTCCGCAAAGCTGGGCGAGCAGATGGTCACTTTGGTCCATCCGTTGTTCCAGTGCCGCAACGGCGGCCGCGCTGGTGGCCTGCTGGGCCTTGAGCACGAGTATGTCTGCGTAGGCACCGGTGCCGGCATCGTAGCGGGTCTGGGCGAGCCGGATCTGCTCGTCCAGCATGCCGATAATGGCCCGCGTGGCGTCGCGCTGGGCTTGGTATCCCGCTCGGGCGATCCCGGCATTTACGACGTTGGACGTTAGGCTCAGGTAGGTTGCCAGCGCGGCGTCGTGCTGCAGATCGACTACGGCACCCAGTGCCTCGACGGTCCGGCGCTGGCCCCCGAACAGATCCGGCACGTAGCTGACATTGGCGCCGAGTGTGGATAGGTTGTAGGGGCTGATGGACCGTAGCCCCTGGCCGAAGTTCACGAGCGGGCTCTGTCGCGAAGAGACAAGGCTGGCACCGATCTGGGGAAAGAACACGCCATAGCCGGCGCGCAGGCTGTCCTGGCTCTGGCGCAAGGTTGCCTGTGCCGATTGCAGGCCCGGACTGCGAACCAGCGCCTCGGCCACCAGGGTGTCGATCTCCATCGATCGGAAGCGCATCCACCACTTGCCCGGCAGGTCGGCCTGGCGATCGAAGTGCTGCTCGTGTCCGTCCGCACTCATGGACTCCGGGGTCTCGTCCTTCTTTAGCACGTGTTCCCCCGCTGGCGGATCGGGTCGATGAAAATCGGGACCCAGGGCACAGCCGGCCAGGCCCAAGCAGCTCAGAGCCAGAATTGCGGTCATTCTCATCGCGGCGTTCCTACCGGCCAATGTACACATCGACCAGTTGCCCCGGGTAGACCTGCTGGCTGTCGCTGGCCTTGAACCGGAAGATGACCGGCAGGACGCGTACGTCGACGCGCTCCTGGCGCTCATCCGACAGGGAAATCTTCGGCGAGACATAGGGTTCGAGGCGAACGAACTCCAGCGGCACACTTGTCTTGGTGCCGCGGACGAACATCTGCGCCTTGATCGCGCCGGGCGCATTCATGCGGGGAATCAGGATCTCGTCGACGTAGCAGCGCACGCTGAGCGTTTGCGGCGAACTGCCGAACACCACCAGCGGGTCGTTCGTGGCCTGGGTATAGGTGTTGTAGACGCCCTGTGACGAAACGTAGATACCGGTATTGACGTTGACGGCCATTATGGTGCCGTCCGCCGGAGCGTGCAGCGTGTACTTGGACAGTAGGATGCGCGCGGACTGCGAGGCTTTCAGGAGGGACTGGTACAGGGCCTCCTGGTTGCGGATGTCGTATTGCCAAGCGCCGGCGCGGGTGAGTTCGAGCTGGCGTTGGGCCGTCACCCGGTTGGCGTCGGCCACCAGCCAGGTATTGCGCGCAGTGTCCAGGGTGTCGCGGCTGACTGCGTGCGGATCGAGGTCGTAGGCATGTTGCTGCTTGTCGTAGGTGTCTTTAGCCTGCTTGGCGCTGGCCTCGGCCGCGACCAGCTGCGCCTGGGCGACCACCAGGGTTTCGGGTCGCGGCTGGGCCTGCAGCTCCTCGAGCAGGGCCTTGGCGGCCTTGGCCTGGGCCTCGAGCTGTTCCGTTGTTGCGCGTTGCACCCGGTCATCGATCTGCACCAGCGAATCACCGCGCTTGACCATTTGCCCCGCGTGCACGGGAACCTCGGTGACCGTCCCGTTCACTTCCGGGTAAACATTGACGTTGGAAGCGTGTGCCTGGTCGCTCTCGATGATGCCGTTGGCGTAGATGCCATCGGGGTAGGGATTGGGCGCAGGGTCGAACACCGGCGCTTGCGCCGGTTCCTTCTGGCTCGAGATGAACGCGCCGGTAATGCCGGCCACGAGGCCGACTGCCGCCGCCACGAACAACAGTTTAGTCCCCGATAGAGGTATCGCCATCTTCCACGCCTTTGAGTTGACCGTCTTCCATGCGCAAAATGCGGTGCGCGTACTCGTAAATGCGCGAATCGTGGGTCACGATCACGATGCAGCGCTTGTCCGTCAGAATCTCGTGGCGGACGAAATGGACGATCGACTTGCCGGTGTCCCCGTCCAGGGACGCCGTCGGTTCATCGAAGATCAGAATGTCCGGCTGGCTGACGATTGCCCGGGCGATGGCAACGCGCTGCTGTTCCCCACCGGAGAGCTTGACCGGGGGAAGATCCGCCCGGTCTTCCAGGCCGACGACCTTGAGATAGCGCATCGCCTTGGAAATTGCCTCGTCCCAGGGGTGCTGTTGCAGGATCAGCGGGATCGCCACGTTCTCGGCCGTCGTCAGGCGCGGAAACAGGTGGTAGTCC
>OKRD01000141.1 GCA_900290335.1 Burkholderiales bacterium
CTCTCTTATCTACCACCCAACCCTCCTCCCCGGGGGGAGGGAGGTGTCCATACCATCTCCGATGGAACGTGGTCTGCTAATAGTTCTGACGTGCGGGGATCACGCCGCGCACGCCGCCGCGGGGATTCTCGACATCGCCCGGATATCGTGGGATCAGATGCATATGAACGTGCGCGACGCTCTGCCCCGCGGCTTCGCCCACGTTGACCCTGAGGTTGTACCCCCGCGGACCGANNTGGCGCCGACGACGATCTCCGACAGAGCCGTGGCGATGCGCAACCAAATCGAGAGCAGGCTTGTGGCAAGGGCGAGCCCCAGCCAGAGGGCCGCCAGCAGCCAGACGTTCGTCATTGGTGCGCTTCGCCGAGCATGCCAAATTCAACGGCGGATTTGACGTAGAAGACGTGCACGCCTTCCCTCGCCAAAAGGTCGAACAGCCGATCGGCCTCTTCCTCGCTGACCGCCAAGACCACTTCCTGTGGTTGCTCGGCCAACTCGAAAAAGTGCGCGGAATGGATGCGGCGATGTTGCCCGTACCCTTCGCTGCCGGCGATAACAGTCGCGCCGCGAATTCCCAGGTCCCGGGCAGCCCGCACCAGCCACTCCGCCAGCGGCTTGTGGTGATGGCAGTGGTCCTGTTGGGTGAAGAAGGTAACCTGAAAGCCCTTCATCGACGCCTCCTCAAGAATACGCTACCAGGTGACGGCAGCCAGAGCGGCAAACGTCGCGGCAAGCAAAGCGGTGCCCTCGGCAACAATAGCGCCCATGGCCCAGTTGTGTCGAATAGGCGGCAAGAGTCGTGCCGCCCGGGCCTCTTGGAATATCGCCGCATGTCCCCTGCTCGGCAGATGCCCGGTGGCGCTGGGCGCGACCCGCCGCTGGCGTGCCCCGAGCGCGCGCCCGGCGAACGCGTCGCTCCCCGCCGCTGGCGTGCCCCGAGCGCGCGCCCGGCGAACGCGTCGCTCTTATCGGCGGGCCCCACGCTCAGGACACCGTCGCAAGCAGCTTGTCGACGAATTCGCGCATGCGCCGCCAATGCGACCCCTCCCAAAACACCCGGCCGCAGCCCGGGCAGAGGCTAAAGCGCTGGTGCCGCTCGCGCACACTCGGTGGCAGCAGCGCCGTGACGCGCGCCTTCTCGACCGGTTGCAAGGGCGCGTTGCAGCTCAGGCAACGCGTGAAGGGGCGTGCGGCGCGCGCCAGATCAAGGCGGCGGAAGACTTCCAGCAACTGCTGTTCGGCGCGCAAGGCATGCACGTAGCAGCCGTGGGTGATCGAGCGGCACTTGAGGAGCTCGCGATCGCGGGTCAGAACGATGCGTCCTTGCTCGAGCGCCAGCACCTCGATCTGGGCATCGCCGAAGTGGTTGTCGTACAGGGTGTCGTAGCCGGTTAAGCGTAGCAAGCGCGCCAGCCCGCCCAAATGCGCGTCGGCAACGAAGCGGACCGAGCGGAGCGAGCGTTCGCGCACGCGCAGCAGCGGCGTGATGTCGAACGCTTCGAACTTGGGGTACACGGCAAGGCGGTCGCCCTCCTGTAACAGGTGTCCGAAATCGACCGACTCGCCGTTGACCAGCACCAGCTCGACCTCAGTGTGCGGCACGCCGAGTGCCTCGATCATGTGCTTGGTGGTTGCCGCTCGAGCGCAGAGGCAGGCGAATTCGTGCCCACGCCGCCCCGGGGCGAGAAATGCGTTGAGCTCCTCGTAAAAACGAAACGTCGCCGTGACCATCGCCGGTCGCAGCGCGGCGCGCTGGGCGGCGGCGCCGCCGTTCGAATCAATGGATCGTGGCGCCGCAAAAATGCCCGTGCTGCGCCGCCCGCATCAGCTCCTGGAACTGGTCCTGCGACATTCGCAGCAGCCGCTCGTGGTCGCCGCCCTCTATATAGACGAACTCGCTGGCTTCGAGCTCCTCGTCGACGACGGTCTCGAGGTCCCAGGCCATGCCCACCGCCGGCACGGCGCCCAGGTCGCAGTCGGCGAACAACGTCGCGATGCGGCTCTCTTGCGCGAGCCGCAGCCGCTTGCGGTCGAGCATGCGGGAGAGCTGGCCGAGCTTGACGTACCGGTCGGCCGGCACGACCGCCATCACGCAACCGTCATCGTCTTCGATGATGACCGACTTGGCGATCTGGTGGGCCGGCACCCGGGCGATGCGGGCGGTCTCGGCGCTGCAGCGGCTGTGCTCGTGCGCGCAGATCTCGTAGCGCGCGCCGCATCGCTCAAGGTAGTCGGCTAGACGCAAGGGAATGGACATGATGGGCCTCCACTGGAAAAGTGAACGACAGCGACCAAAGCGGCCGCAACGCCGCACGACCGATTTGCATTGTGCTCCGCGGGGAGCCGCCGAGCCAGACCCAAGGGGCCGCGACACGCACCACCTCTCCGTGATGCGAAATACGCCTTGCGGCGCATGCGGTCCGCCGTCGTGTGCAGCTTGCAGCGGGTCCGCTCATGAGCGCTGACCCCCTTCGGCCGACTGGCCACGCACCAGCACCTGAAACAGGTCCACGGGTACCGGAAACACGATCGTCGAGCTGCGGTCGTTGGCCACTTGTGTCAAGGTCTGCAGGTAGCGCAATTGCATCGCCTCCGGCTGCAGGGCCAGCATGCGTGCGGCTTCGAGCAAGGCCTGCGCGGCCTGCTTCTCGCCTTCGGCGTGGATCACCTTTGCGCGCCGCTCGCGCTCGGCCTCGGCCTGGCGGGCGATCGCGCGCACCATCGACTCGTTCAAATCGACGTTCTTGATCTCCACGTTGGTGACCTTGATGCCCCAGGTGTCGGTCTGCGCATCCAGGATGCGCTGCACATCGAGATTGAGCCGCTCCCGCTCGGCCAGCATCTCGTCGAGCTCGTGCTTGCCGAGCACGGCGCGCAAGGTGGTCTGCGACAACTGGCTGGTCGCGACCAGGAATTTCTCGACCTGGATGATCGCCTTTTGCGGATCGATGACGCGAAAGTAGACGATCGCGCTGACCTTGACCGACACGTTGTCGCGCGAGATCACATCCTGCGGCGGCACGTCCAGCGTCACGACGCGCAGGTCCACGCGCACCATCTGCTGCACGCCAGGCATCAGTATCACCAAACCCGGACCCTTGACCCGCCAGAAGCGCCCCAGCAAGAATACGACGCCGCGCTCATATTCGCGCAGCACTCGCAGGCACTGGGAGACGAAGAACAGCAACAGCAGCGCCACGGCGCCGAAGACAATTGGAATTTCGAAGAACATGAGCGAGTCTCCGTTTAGGAACTGCTGACTTCCGCAGCGACGACCTCGAGGACCAAACCGTCGATCGCCACCACGCGCAACGCTTGCCCCGGGCTAAGCGGCGCGGCGCTGCGCACGCGCCATGTCTCGCCGCCCACGTGCGCCCAGGTCTCGTTCTCGGCCACAGCGCTGACGGTGCCCAGCGCGCCGAGCAGCGCCGCGCGCCCGCTCACGACCGGTCGCCGCCGCGCACGCAGAGCGAAGCTGCCGACGCCGAAAATGACCAGCGCCGAACTGGCAACGAACACAGCCACGACTCCCGGCGCGATGCCCAGGCCGGGCACCTGCGGATCGAACAGCAGTAAGGCGCCGGCGGCCAGCGCGACGATGCCACCGACCCCGATTACGCCGAAGGTCGGCAGGAAGAGTTCGGCGATCATGAGCGCCAAACCGAACAGGATCAGGGCGACGCCGGCCCAGTTGACCGGCAACAGCTGAAAGGAGTACAGGGCCAGCAGCAGGCAGATCGCCCCGGCAACGCCGGGCAGCGCCATACCCGGGTGGATAACCTCGACGAACAGGCCGTAGACGCCCAGCATCATGAACATCAATGCGAGCATCGGGTTCGAAAGCACCGCGAGTAATTCGGTGCGCCAGTCGGGTTCGATTCGCTCGATAGCCGCTCCGGCCGTGTGCAGCTCGATCGTCGAGGAGGCAAGTGCGATACTGCGGCCATCGACCTGGCGTGCGAGGTCGGCCACATCGGTCGCGATCAGGTCGATGACATGCGCGTGCAGCGCCTCCTGCGCCGACATGCTGTGCGCCTGGCGCACCGCACGCTCCGCGAACTCGGCGTTTCGTCCGCGTAGCTGCGCCAGACTGCGCAGGTACGCAGCGGCATCGTTGACTGCCTTGCGATGCGACGCCTCGGCCTCGCTCGGGCCCTGTGCCTTGTCGGCCGGCCCGGCGTCCGGCAATGGCGCTGGCGCGGCGCCGCCGATTTCAATGGGGGTCGCGGCACCAAGGTTGGAGGCGGGCGCCATCGCCGCGATGTGACTTGCATACAAGATGTAGGTCCCGGCGCTCGCGGCGCGAGCGCCGGAGGGACCGACCCAGGTGGCGACCGGCACGGGTGCGCGCAGGATGTCCTTGATGATCTCCCGCATTGAAGCGTCCAGACCGCCGGGCGTGTCGATTTGCAGCACCACCAGCGCCGCGTTGTCGGAGCGCGCCTGCTCGAGCCCACGGTGGAAGAAGTCAGCCGTCGCCGGCCCGATTACCCCGCCCACGCTCAGCACCACGATCGGCTGCACCGCCGGCCTCGCAGGCGCACTGGCCGCGAACGCGGTAGCCGCAGCCAGCGCCGGCAAGGGCGTGGCAAGTGCTAGTAGCAGCACCAAACACAATGCAAAGAGCCGGCCCCGGGTCATATGTGCCTGCCGGAAATTGGGCGGTCCAGCGCCGCAGGAATTACGAAACGCCGCAAGATGCCGACTTCCCGCACCAGCTGCATCATCGCCCTTCGCCGGGTCGCACGCAAGCATGAGTCTTATCCAATGAGGTATGAGCCTGAACGGCCGGTTTTCGTGTTTCCAACGAGGTATGAG
>OKRD01000111.1 GCA_900290335.1 Burkholderiales bacterium
TGGTGCGGCTGTGCAAGCCGGTGGACGTGGAGCGCAAACCCGGCCTGCATACGAAGCTGCCCTTGATCGACACGGTGATCTTCTACGACACGCGGCTCTTGCCGCTGGAGCCGCCGCTCGAGCAGATCATCCTCGGGGACCAGAAGCGTCTCGAGGTGCAGGTCTACGCCCGTTACCAGATCACCGATCCGCTGCTGTACTACCAGTCGGTGCGGACCTCGGAACAGGCGCGGTCGCAACTCACGCAGATCGTCAGCTCGGCGCTGCGGCGCGCGCTCGGGCAGGTGATGCTCACGGCACTGTTGTCGGAAGAGCGCCGCCACATCACCGACATCGTGCTGCAGGAAGCCATTGCCAAGGCGCAGCCGCTTGGAATCACCGTCGCGGACGTGCGGATCCGGCGTGCCGACCTGCCGCCCGAGACCAGCCAGGCGATCTACGACCGGATGAAATCCGAGCGCCAGCGCCAGGCCAAGGAGCTGCGAGCCCAGGGCTTTGAGTGGGCGCAGCAGATCCAGTCGCGCGCCGACCGCGACCGCACGGTCATCTTGTCGCAGGCGCAGCGGCAGAGCCTGACCACGCGCGGCCAGGGCGATGCGGAGGCCAATCGCATCTACGCCCAAGCCTTTGGCCGGGACCCGAAATTCTTCGAGTTCTACCGCGCGATGCAGACCTACCGGCAGGCGCTGGCCGACGCCAATCCCACATTGGTGCTCTCGCCCAGTTCGGAGCTGCTCAAGTACTTCGGCAGCGGCGCCACGCGCGAAGTGCGCCCATGACAGCGGCGCTGCTGCCGCGACGGCAGCCCGCGGGCCCGGTACCGCGGGCTGCGCGCCGGCTCATGCCCAACGGGCATGAGCTCATGCCGATTGCGTAGTTGGCCGGCAACCCAAGCATCCGTAGGCTTCCCTTTTTTCCGCCCCCCAGGAGCATGACCATGTCGCAATCCAGCGGCCGCGACAAGTGGCGCTTTGAGACCATCTCGGTTCACGGTGGCTACTCTCCCGATCCGACCACCAAGGCCGTCGCAGTGCCCATTTACCAGACGGTCGCCTACGCGTTTGACAGTGCGCAGCACGGCGCCGACCTGTTCGACCTCAAGGTGCCGGGCAACATCTACACCCGCATCATGAACCCGACGCAGGACGTGCTCGAGCAGCGCATCGCCGCGCTCGAGGGCGGGATCGCCGCGCTCGCGCTGGCCTCGGGCCAAGCGGCCGTGACCTATTCGATCATGACCATCTCCGAGGCAGGAGACAACATCGTTGCCTCCAGTGCCTTGTACGGCGGCACCTACAACCTGTTCGCCCATACGCTGCCGCAATTCGGCATCTCCGTCCGCTTTGCCGACTATCGCAAGCCGGAGGCCTTCGAGCCCCTGATCGACGCCAGGACCAAGGCGATATTCGTCGAGTCCCTGGGCAACCCGCAGGGCAACGTGACCGACTTTGAACGGATCGCCCAAGTCGCCCACCGGCACGGCGTCCCGTTGATCGTCGACAACACGGTTCCCACCCCGTACCTGTGTCGACCCTTCGAACACGGTGCCGACATCGTGGTGCACTCGCTGACCAAGTACCTCGGCGGCCATGGCACCAGTCTGGGCGGTGCGATCGTCGACTCGGGCAAGTTCCCGTGGGCCAAGCACAAGGATCGCTTTCGGCGGCTCAACGAGCCCGATGTCAGCTACCACGGCGTGGTCTACACGGAGGCCCTCGGGCCGGCGGCGTACATCGGCCGCGCACGTGTGGTTCCGCTGCGCAACACCGGGGCAGCGATCTCGCCCTTCAATGCCTTCCTGATCCTGCAGGGCGTTGAAACGCTGGCCCTGCGCGTCGATCGCATCAGCGACAATTCGCTGAGGATCGCCCAGCACCTGAAGCGCCATCCGAAGGTCGACTGGGTCAACTACGCCGGTCTCGAGGATCACCCGGACCACGCCTTGGTAGCAAAGTACCTATCGGGTAAAGCGTCGGGGCTGCTGACCTTCGGGCTCAGGGGCCCGGCGGGCGAGGGACGCGAGCGCGGGGCGCGTTTCCTCGATGCCTTGCAGCTGTTCACGCGGCTCGTCAACATCGGGGATGTCCGCTCCCTTGCCACGCACCCGGCCTCGACGACGCACCGCCAGCTGGCCCCGGCGGAACTCGTCGCGGCGGGCGTCTCGGAGGATACGGTGCGCCTGTCGCTCGGGATTGAGCACATCGAGGATCTGCTGGCGGACCTCGATCAAGCGCTCGCGGCGGTCTGAGCGGATCCGCCTCGCTTGTTCAGCGGCAAGCGGCGCCCGTAACAGGGATAGTCGATGCCGCTGAACACCGCCAGTTTCTCGCTGCCGGTGCCGATGTCGAGATAGCCGACGACGAACGCACTGGCGACCAACCGAAGACCCGCGCCGCCGCCGACGTGCAGCTGCGAGAGCGGGCTGTCGCACAGCGCCGCGAATACCTTGCCGCAATCCACGAACGGCGCGATTTCGAGCTTCCGATCCGTATTGAACGGGTGAAAACTGCGCACCCAGATGCGTGCCTCCGGCTGGCCGCGAAGCTGTTGCGATCGACGAACCGGCGCTCGCCATAGGCACGCACCGGCTGCGCTTCGCCGACTATCGATCGTCGGCCGGGATCGCGGAGAGCTCAGCAGCGGGATTGAGCAGTCCATGCTTCGCACAGGAGAGGCGGGCATTGACCAGGGTGCATACGACGAGAGTCGAGCCCGCGAGGCTCTGCGCACGCAGCACCCAACCGTCCGGGCGCCGATCCATCACCAAATAGCCAAAGCTCCTCGCATGTGCGACGAAGTCGACTGTTACACCCTCGACCGAGCCAAGGCGTGCCGGCAGCGGTTCCGGCAACGGGACCTCCAGGTTGTCGCCGCCATGCCCGCTGACGATCGTCGCCGGCTGTGGCGAAGAGAAACTGATCGCCTCGAATAGATGCACATGGCCATGCAAGGCCAGTTCGACGCCGGCTGGAAAGTAGCGGGTACCGCTGCTGGGCACCATCGCCGCCAACAACAGCTGGTTGCCCATCGTGACCCCCGACCTGCGGTCCGGGGAAAGTCCGAGTACCGGGTGGTGGCCGACGAAGATGGTGTGCATGCTCGGGACCGCCGCCAAAGCGGCCACCAGCCGCATGTTCTCTTGGTATCGATCAAGAGCAAGAACATCGGATGGCCTGCTCAGGTCCAGCGGTCGGGACGCCATCGCCGAATCGAAGACGACGAGCTGCCAGTTGTCCCCCAGGGGTACCGCGTACGGATCGCTGAAGTCTGCACTGCCGTCGTTCTCCGATCCATCGCAGCTGCGCAGTGGCGTGAACGGCCCCGCATCGAGCATACGAAACCAACCCTGGCCGGCGCGCGCGCACTCTTCGTGATTGCCGCGCGCCACGACCCACGGGGCAGCGGCCAGGAGCCCCTGCGCAGGCGCAAACAAGTCGGCATTCCAGGCAGACCAGCCGTATCCCCAGGCACTGTTGGCGCATCCGCGCGTCAAGGGGCAGGCCGACTCGCGGTAGTGATAATCGCCGACATGGACAACAAGATCCGGGCGCTCCTTGGCCGCCGCTTCCGCGACCGCGGGAAACGGCCATGCATCCGGATCGGAACAATCCTGGTATGCCTGCTCCGATCGCTTGAGCCGGCAGCCCGTATCGCCGATCACGACGATGCGCTGCGGCGCGGCCCTGGCCAAGGGCAGAGTCCGATCGCCGATGCTCGCCCTGGCCGCCGTCGGCGCCAGAGTCGCCTCGCAAACGCGCACGGGGAAAGCCGATGCGATGGTCTGATTCGGACGCCGCGGCGGCGTTCCCGGCGCGGCCCGCGTGCGCATCGGCTGCGCCAAGCCGTCCACCATCACGTCCGGACACGCGGCACTAGAGACGATGGCCCGGGCAAGCATCTGTCCGTCGGCGCCGAGGACTACGTAGGCGGCAAGCAGCGCGGAAGGCGGGACGTCGCTCGGGCGTCCATTGCTGGCCGCGCTGAGCGTGATGGCAACGAGAACGGCCTTAGCGACCGCGAACGCGCAGGCAGATCCCGGGGGTCGTCTCGAGAGGTTCGCGCGCGCGCTCATCGGCGCATTGTGCCGTACGCCCGAGCCGCCGAGTGTGGCAACCCCAGTTCCATCTGCACCCGGGGCCCGTCGACCGCCGACGCGCCAGGGGCTTTGGCGANNAGGAGCGTGCCAGCGGCCGGCCCGAGCCGCAGCTCACGCCACCCGGTACGAATGCACACGCTGAACCGTGCAGACCTGTATGCGGTACTCCGAGTAAAACGTGCTGCGCCCCTTCTTCTTGGCTGCCATATGTTCGGGATGCATCGCCCAGGCGCGCACCTGATCTTCCGTCTCGAACTCGACGATGGTGACTCTCTCGCCATCTAGGGCAACGAAGCCCTTGTGCGAAATGTAGCCGGGCATCGACTTGGCCAGCTCGCCTATTCGGGTCGCCCATTGCAGGTACTCGTCCTGCGCTTCCTCCCTCAGGCGCGAGCGGAATACCGTGACGATCATCTCGCCTGCCTCGTCCGCCGTTCGCACCAGGCACCCGCGCGCGGAACACGATGCGCGAGGCCAGTCCGTACCAGCATCGTGCGAAGCAACCCGCCTTGGCCAACGCCGGACCGCGGCGTTCGATGGCCCACCGGTCGGCCGTTGCTCGCCCCGGGGATCAACCCTCTCACCACAGACCGAGCTGTTGCAACTCGGCCTTCAACGCCCTCTCCTCCTGCAATACCTTTGGTCTCCACCGCTCCCATTCCTCCCACGCGGCGCTTTGCGAGGCCGGGGCTTCGCGGTCCTCCGCGGCACGGCCATTCGCATCGGTCTCTGGCCGCAATCCGACCATTTCATGGCCAACGCCTTCCTGCCAGTCCGCGAGCAAAAGGTAGCTGCTTTTCAATTGTTCCCGAAACTGCGGGTCGTCCGAGGCGCCAAGCAACAAGGCCAAGGCTTGCTTAATACGCTCCTTGGGGTGCGGCAGACCCTGCACATCCGCAATGCAGCCTTGGGCCGCCGACCGTTTCCATCGCATCACCGCGCCATAATCCTGAACAATTTTCACGGCGTGGGTAAATGCCTTCTCGCCGCTACCCAAGGCCACCCCCCACCCGGTCAAGGTATCGACCTTCGCGCGATGAAAGATGCGATCCATCAGGCCCATGACTCCCCCTTCCCCCTCGTACGGCACGCGGCACGAGCGCGCCAAAAGAGAGCAGCTTGCCGTGTATTGTGGCGCCGATTCGATCGATCGCATTGACCGTAATCACGGTGACAGTACGCTGACCAGTCGGAAAGGGAGTGCCGTGCGATGAACGCAGCAATTGTTCATTCGACCATCGTCTGTCCTTGCTGCGGCCACGCGAAGGAAGAGTTAATGCCCACCGATGCCTGCCAATGGTTCTACGAGTGTGAGCAATGCAAGACCATGCTGCGACCGAAGCCGGGCGACTGCTGCGTGTTCTGCTCGTTCGGTTCGGTCAAATGCCCGCCGGTTCAGGCCCAACGGTGTTGCTAGGGCCGATCTTTATTGCAACCTATTGAAATGATTGATATTTCATGGCCGCAAGGACCTGATCTGCTACCGGCCGACGAAGATGGATGCCGGTCAAAGCCGGAATTGCCGGGTATTTCCGGCCAAAGCGCGCCGGTGGCCTGGCTCGCGCCACTGCTAGCCTAGCGTGATTGGCCGTATTCCGAAGTTTCCTTCAGCAAGCACCGAGTACCGCTGTAATCATGTCGCTGTCGCTTCTTGCCCATGCCACGGGCATTGCCGCCCTGGGCCTTAGCCTCAATGGACTGGTAAACCGCTGCGACCACACGCTGCGCCGAACCAACAGCGTCGCCTCGTTGCTGTGGACGCTGAACAACCTGCTGCTGGGCGCCACCTCGGCCGCAGCCATGAGCGCCTTGTCGGCGACCCGCACGACGGCGGCCGACCTGGTTCACCGGCGCGGGGAACGTGCACGCCACTGGGCCTGCGCGGCGTTCGTCCTGATCGCGCTGGCAGCCTCGGCCCTGACCTGGCAAGGTTGGCCGACCCTTCTGACCGCGTCGGCTTCCGTGGCCGTGAGCTTTGGCGTGTTCTACCTGGCCGGCGCCCAACTGCGTTTCGTGATGCTCGTAAGTGCCCTGCTTTGGTCATACAACGCCTGGCTCATTCACTCTCCCGAGCAGATCATGGGTAACTCCCTCGGGATCGCCGCGGCAAGCTATGGTGTTTGGAGAACGCGCAAGACCGCGAAACAAGACGACCCGGTTCAGCAAGCAGCAATGCCCCAGATTACGCACCGCGTGAGGGCCTCTACCGTTCTCTGAGGCAGGCACCGATGCGCCTCAGCGCGCCATCGCTGGTAGGCCGTCGGCTACGATGGCGTGATTCTGCAAATGCCCAGCTTCTACTCGGGACTGCGGACACGTTACCTGGAAGACGCCGGCAACTCGCCGCTTCGTCACGGCATCCGTCCTGCGCACCTCTTTCGGTGCCGCCTGTGCCTTCCATCAGCGGCGGCCCCGGCCGCAGGCAAAGGGAAGC
>OKRD01000150.1 GCA_900290335.1 Burkholderiales bacterium
CTCGACGATTACCACCCGCTCGCGCGGTCCGAGCGCCAGCTGCGTGACGACACGCAGCTGGCCGCCGCCGCCGCGCGGCGCAATCCCGGTGCGCCGCAGGACCCACAACGCGGCACCGATCAGGCCCAGTACCAGAAGGAGCGCCATGGCCATGGGCAGGAAGGAGGGCCCCTCGACTGCCGGTGCGGTCGCTTGCGCGTGCGCGGCCACGTTCAGCAACGGCGTCGCAAGCAGACCGGCCAAGGGCGCTAGGGCCCGACGCGAGGGCGCCGGTGAGCGTTGCGCCGCGGGCTCTGCGCTGGCACCGGACGCCAGAGGCGCGTGCCTGGGGACGGATGGCATTGCCGACCGCCTATTTGTGCAGGCGCCGGACGCGCTCGCTCGGCGTGACGATATCGGTTAGCCGAATGCCGAACTTCTCGTTGACCACGACCACCTCGCCTTGGGCGATCAGGCAGCCGTTGACCAGGACGTCCATCGGCTCGCCCGCGAGGGCATCGAGCTCGATCACGGATCCCTGCGCCAACTGCAGGATGTGCTTGATGGGGATCCGCGTGCGCCCAAGCTCGACGGTCAGGTGCACTGGGATGTCGAGGATGAGGTCAAGGTCCTGCGCTCCCTCCGAGGGGGCGCCCGGCGTCAACCGCGGGAAGATGTTGGCCGGCTGGGCGATGGCCTCCACTGCCGAACTCGGTTCGATGGTCGCTCCGGCGCCGGTCGTGGCCTGCTCCTTGAGCGCAGCGGCCCAGTCGTCCTCGGCGCTTGCGGGTCCGTTTCCACCCGGCTCGCTCATGCTCCGTTCTCCTCGATGGAAAAGTTCTCGCTGAAGTGCGAGTACTTCAGCATTCGTTCCGCGCGAATTGCCGTATGGCCGTTTACCGCTCCGAAGCGGCATTCCATGATTGGCACCCCGTCGACCTTGACGGGGATGATGTCGCGGATCGGCAACGCGATGAAATCGCCGACCTGCAGCTTGATGAGTTGTCCGACGCTGAGATCCGTCTGCGCCAGCTCCGCGGCGATCTCGATCTCGGCGTTTTGCACTTGCTGGGTGAGCTGGCGCACCCAACGCCGGTCGGGCTCCTGCCCGTCGGCCTGCAGCGACGAATACAGGATGTCGCGGATGGGTTCGAGGGACGAATACGGAAAGCAAAGGTGAATTTCGCCGCCGCTGTCGCCGATTTCCAGGTTGAACGTCACCGCCACGACGATTTCCGACGGCGACGCGATATTGGCGAACTGCGTGTGCATCTCCGAGCGCTGATGCTGGAAATGGAACTTGAAAAGCGCACCCCAGGCCTTGGTGTATTCGCCCAGGACGACTTCCATCAAGCGCTGGATGATCCGCTGCTCGGTCGCGGAGAAGTCGCGGCCCTCGATGCGGAAGTGCTGCTTGCCCGTGCCGCCGAACAAGGTGTCGATCGCGCAAAACACGAGATTCGGATCGAATATGACTAGACCTTGTCCGCGCAACGGGGCGAGCGAAACGATGTTGATGTTGGTCGGCACGACGATGTCGCGCAGGAACGCCGAGTACTTGATGACGCGTACCGGTCCGATCGAGATTTCCGGGCTGCGGCGCATGAAGTTGAACAAGCCGATCCGCAGGTTGCGCGCAAACCGCTCGTTGATGATTTCCATCGTCGGCATCCGCCCGCGGACGATGCGCTCCTGGCTCGCAATGTCGTAGTTGCGAATCCCCTCGGTCGGCTCGTCCTTCTCGAGCTTCTGCGATTCGCCGGTGACGCCCTCGAGGAGTGCATCGACTTCGTCCTGGGAAAGAAATTGTTCCGCCATGTTGTCCGCTTTGCCTGGGCCGGTTGTTCGTGCGCCGCTACTGGATGAGCATGTGGGTGATGAGCACCGTGTCGATCGCCTGGTCGGCCGCGCTGCCGGCGACCGACTTGTTGGCGGCCACGACCACTTCGCGGCTGAGCTTTTCCTTGCCTTCCGCGGCCATGAGCTCTGCGGGATCCTGCGAACTGAGCACCGGTATCACTGCGCTGCGGACGATGGGCATCATCTCCTTGAGCGTTTCCGCCGCGTCGACGCTCTTGACTTGAAAGGTCAGCTTGATCTGCAGGAACTTATCCGGATCCTTCAAGTTGACGGTGAAGGTGTCGAACTCGACGAAGTACGGCTTCTTGGTTTCGGCCTTCTTGTCCTTGTGGCCCTTCTCGTTGTCCGCGCCCTTGCCCTTTGCCGCCTGTGCCGTCGAAGTTTCCGCGTCGTCAGACTTGAACAAGAAGAGGTATGCCGCGGCCCCGCCGCTGGCGAGCAGGAGCACCGCCGCGGTGATGATGATGATCGGCTTGAGGTTTCTCTTTTTGGCCGGGGGCGTGTTCGCGGCTTTGCCCGCGGCCGCCGCCGCTGCGGCGTCCTTGCCCCTGGCAGCGCCTGGCGCGTCTTTGGCTGGCGCCGCTGCCGCGGCTCCCTTGCTGTCGGCCATCATTCCCCCAATTTCGTTGCCATCCGACCGGTGCCGCCTCGGCAGCGGACCGGGAATCTTTAGCGATTATTGGGAATGGGGGGCCCGTGCAATCAGGGGAATACGTGCGCGATTTGCCACTACGCAAAGGTATCAATCAGGCGGTTGGCCCCGGCCGTTTGGCCCGCGCTAACGGCAAGCGTGACCGACGCGGCAGGAGCCGTGCCGGTCGCTCCAAGCATGCGGTTGACGGCCGCCGGATCACGCTGTGCGGCGCCTTGATCGGCGTTGCGTTGGGAGCCGTCGCCCACGTGCGCGCCGGTCAGCTGCAGACCGCTGCCTTGAAAGAGTTCCTGTAGATGAGGCAGTGCCTCTTGCAGGGCCGCGCGGGTCGCCGCATGGCTCGCGGAGATGGCGATGGTCGCGTCCAGGCCATTCATCTGGATCGAGACGTTCACCGGGCCGAGATTGGCCGGCTGCAGCGAAAGTTCGGCCGACTGTGTTCCGGTCTTGGCAAGGTACACCAGCTGGCGCGAGACATCCTGTCCAAATCCCGCGTCCCCCACCGCAGTGCTGATGTGCACCAGCGCGTTGCCCAGCACCGCTCCCCCGCCGGTGGCGCTCGACGCGCCGGGTAGCGTAGCCAGAACCGATGCAGGCAACTGCGCACCGGAGGCGCCAGCCCCCGCATCGAGGTTGGCAACCGCACCAGCGCCGCTGGCCAAGGCGCCGTCCCTGCTCGGCGCGCCGGCAAACAGCGCCGCGAAGCCCGGCATGGCGCCGCTTGCCGAAGGTGTCTCCTTGGCAGCGACCGACGCCGTCGCGGTAAATGGCGTGGTCGCGCCGCTACCGCCGGTGACCGCCGCCGCCGCGCCCTCTGCCGTTGCCGTGCCAAGCGCGTGCGCGGCGGCGACTTGTTCCGAATACCGCACTCCTTGCGCGCTGGCCGCGCTGACCGACTCCACGGCGACGGAGTCGCCAGCATCGAGCGCCGAGTTCGTTGTCGTCGCGCCCGGCGCGGCACTTAGCGCGGCGAGCGCGTTGGCCTGGGGGTTGCCTGGCGCCGAGGCTGCGGACGGCGCCTCAGGCGCCGCTGGCGTTGCCATGCTGCCGGCAACCGGACGGCCGGCATCGACCGACGCGGCTTGACTCGCTAGGGTCTCGTCGGCCGCTTTTGCGGTCGTCGGCCGCTTTTGCGGCCGCCGCCGCAGTACTTGCGGGCGCCGACTGCGCGCCAGCGCGCGTGCTGGCGGTGCGCAGCTGCGTGCTCGAAGCGGTCGAAGACGCCTGGGTCTTGGCCGCCGTCGAAACGCTGGCGCGGCTAGGCGCATGCGAGCTTGCGGTCCTGGGGTTCTTTGCCGGCACACCCGTCGAAGCCCCCGCCGCGCCCGATTCGGCGGTGCTTGAGCAAGCCGGCGCCGTTGGGGCGGCGGCGTCTGCTGTGGCAGGCGGGGCATTGCCCTGACCGCCTTGGGCCGATCCGGCCGGCGCCGCAGCGCTGCCCTCGGCAGCGTCCGCCTGCGTCTTGGACGGTGCGCTGGCCGCTGTGGCCATTGCGCAAGAAAAGGTCGTGCCGTCGGCTGGCGCATCGGCGCCCGTGGTCAGCGGCGACGCGGCATCCTGGCGCTGGGCCGAGGATGCGCTTGGCGCATTGGCGACGGCAATCGTGCTCGAAATCATGTCTCGCTCCCTGCGGTGGCCGTGCCCTGTCCTATGCCGGCGGCGGCAGCCCGGTCCTGGGAACGTTGGGCGAATTCGTCGGTGTTCTTCTGGTCGCGCCGGGCCTCGGCGCGTTGTTCGCGCTCGATGCGGCGCGAGGCCAGCGTTTCCAGGCTCTTGCGCTTGCGCAGGCAGAGCGCGACTTCGCCGGCGGCGGCCGCGGCCGCCTTCTCGCGAACGCCCAGTTCGCGCTCCTGCGCGTCGATTGCCAGCTGCAGGCGATCGAGAAAGACGACCTGATTGCGTTCGGCGCTCGGGTCGCGGCTGTCGCCGGCTTGGCAACGCGCCCGCTCGCGGTACTCCTTGGCGTATTGCTGCAGCATCGCCAGGTGCGTGCGCGCCTTCTCGACCAGTCGAAGCATGCTGGCGTACCGGGCCTGAGCCGCATCACACTTGGCTGCGGCCACTTCGATCAGGGTGCGGAGCGTGGCGGGATTCATTGCGCGGGCCTCGCGCTCCCGGGGCGGTGCGGAGGGGCCGGCGAGAAGGGGATCGGCGACACGGCCTCAAATCCCCAGGTTCGGGACCGACTGCACGAGTTCGGCCAGGTCCTGCTGCGATCGGTTCAGGGCGGCACGCTCGGTCATCGATTGCTGCAAAAACCGCTCCATGCGCGGATAGGCCGCAATCGCGGCGTCGAGGGCCGGGTCGGCGCCGGCAACGTAGGCGCCCACGGACAAGAGGTCGCGATTGCGCTGGTAGCGCGAATAGAGCCCCTTGAAGCGCCGTGCCGCCTCGACCTGCTGCGGATTGGACACCGCGGGCATGACCCGGGAAATCGAGGTTTCCACGTCGATGGCCGGAAAGTGGCCCGCTTCGGCCAAGGACCGCGACAGTACGATATGGCCATCGAGAATCGCCCGCGCCGCATCGGCGATGGGATCCTGCGGATCGTCCCCTTCCGTGAGGACGGTGTAGAAGCCGGTAATCGATCCTCCACCGGCCGAGGCATTGCCGGCCCGCTCCACCAGCTGCGGCAGCTTGGCAAAGACCGAAGGCGGATAGCCCTTGGTGGCCGGCGGTTCGCCTATGGCCAAGGCGATTTCCCGAGCGGCCATGGCGTAACGGGTGAGCGAATCCATCAGCAGCAAGACATCGCGACCTTGATCGCGAAAGTGCTCGGCGATGGAGGTCGCATACCCGGCGCCCTGCATGCGCACCAGCGGTGTCGTGTCGGCCGGGGCGGCGACCACGACGGCACGCCGCAGGCCGTCGGCCCCGAGTATGTCGTCAATGAATTCCTTGACCTCCCGGCCGCGCTCGCCAATCAGGCCAACGACGATGACATCGGCGGTGGTGTAGCGAGCCATCATTCCCATCAGCACGCTCTTGCCCACCCCGGATCCGGAGAACAGCCCGATGCGCTGGCCGCGGCCGATGGTCAGCAGGCTATTGATGGCGCGAATTCCGACATCGAGCGCGCTGCGAACGGGCGCACGGTCCATCGCGTTGATGGGACGGCGCGACAGGGGGCGCAGCTCGCACGGGTTGCCGTCGGTAGAGACGATCGGGCCGCCGCGGTCGAGCGGGGCGCCGCTCGGGTCGACCACGCGGCCCAGCAGCGCCTCGCCCATGGGCAGGTGGCGGGCGCGATCTTCCGCGCGGCGCCGCGGGTGATTGCGCTGGCCTAGGCTGGGGCGCGGCGCCGCGGGGTCGAAGGGCACCACCATGGCGCCGGGGCGGATGCCTTGCGGTTCGCTGATCGGCATGAGAAAAAGGCGCTCGCCGGAGAAGCCTACGACCTCGGCGTCGAGCCGTGTATTGTCGGCCTGTACCACCGCGACGCGGGCGCCGACCGGCAATTTCAAGCCGACGAGTTCCATGACCAGACCGGCAGAGCGGGTGAGCCGACCGCGCAATTCAAACGGTTCGGCGCACGCGGCGATCGAGCGGCACTCGTTGAGGAACTGCGCGAAGCCCGCGCCCGGCAGCGAGTCGGCGGTCCGGCTCATCGCCGCCCCGGGTTGTGCGTTGCGTCGGTGGTCGGACCCTCGACCGTGATCTCTGGCGGCGGGGCATTGGATCCGAGTGTCTGCACAACCCGGCGCCAGCGCGTTGCCAGGGTCGCATCGACCTCGGCCTGGGGCGATTCGACGCGGCAGCCGCCCGGCTGGATCGACGGATCGGCGAGGAGGCGGCAGCCGTGATACTGGGCGTCGGCGCGCAGCGCGTCACGCACCAGCTCAAAGTCCTGCGGCGACAGTCGTACCGTGGGGTGGGCGTGGGCATCGATAATCAGCGCCAGGGCCTCGCGCACCACCGGTAGGATGGCGTCGCGCTGCGTCTGGATCTCGCGCCGCAGGACCTGTGCGGCGATGTCGAGTGCCAGGTCGAGCAGGCAGTCGGCGCCCTGTACCGCAAGCTCGTCGAAACGTCCCTGGAGCTGTGTGAGCAGGCTCTCGAGGCGTTGCAGATCCGCCGCCCGTGCCTGCTGCGCATTGCGCATCACGTCGGCATACCCTTGGGCGCGCCCGGCCTCGTACCCGCTTTGCTCGCGGCCGGCTCCGGTCCCGCGCACCGAAAGCGGCGCCGAGCCGGCGATCCGCGTACCGCCGGCAAGGGGCCGCAGCTCCCAGTTCGCCGTGCCGCCGATCTTGTCCTTGGGGATGGTGCGCGAAAAGCGATCCGAGGCACCCATGTCAGATCCCGCGGCGCAAGCCGATGCGCGACTCAGACGAATTCATCTTCGCTCCCGCCGCCACCGAGCTGGATCTGTCCCTCGTCGGCAAGACGCCGGACGATCTTGAGAATTTCCCGTTGCTCGGCCTCGACTTCGGAAAGCCGCACCGGTCCCTTTGCGTCGAGGTCCTCGCGCATCGTTTCGGCGGCCCGCGTCGACATGTTCTTGAAAATGCGCTCGCGCAGCCCCTGATCTGCGCCCTTGAGCGCGATGATGAGGGCCTCAGACTGCACTTCCCGCAGCAGCGTCTGGATGGCCTTGTCATCGAGATCGTTGACATTGTCGAACGTGAACATCTGGTCCAGAACCTTCTGCGCCAGTTCGCTGTCGTGCTCGCGGATCGATTCGATCGCCACCGTTTCAATCGTGTTGCCCAAGAAATTGAGAATTTCTGCGGCCGTCTTCGCTCCACCGAGCGATGCCTTCTTTACCTTGTCGCCTCCCGCCAGAACGCGCGAGAGGACCTGGTTGAGTTCGTCCAGGGCCTGTGGCTGGATGCCGTCGAGCGTGGCAATGCGTACGAGCACGTCGTTGCGCATGCGCTCCGGGAGACACTTGAGCACGTCCGAGGCCTGGTCCCGCTCCAGGTGCACGAGAATCGACGCCACGATCTGCGGGTGCTCGTTCTTTAGCAACTCGGCCACCGCGGCCGGATCCATCCATTTCATCGACTCGATGCCGGAGACGTCGCTGCCCTGCAGGATCCGGTCGATCAGCAGGTTGGCCTTTTCATCGCCCAGCGCTTTGCGCAAGACCTGGGTGACATACTCGTCGGTGTCGCGCACCAGCGAGAAATTGCCTTCCCGCGTCTCGTGGAAGCGCTTGACGATGTCGTCGATGCGCTCGCGCGAGACCGTTCGCAGCTTGGCCATCGATTCGCCGACCTTTTGCACCTCTTTGGGGGTCAGGTACTTGAAGACCTCGGCGGCTCCTTCTTCTCCAACCGTCATCAGGAGAATTGCAGCGCGCTCGATTCCGGAATCTTCCGCGGCCATCGTGCTGCTCACGCCTTAGCGTCGCCGACCCAGGCCTTGACGACGTTGGCGACGGCCGCCGGATCGCTCTTGGCAATTTGCCGTACCCCTTCGAGCGACGCCGCGGTGCCGCCGGCGGGCGCGGAAAGCGCGGGCGGCGCGGCCGCAGCGGCTTCGGCGATGGCCGGCGCGGTGCCGATCGATTTCATTGCCGGCCGCAGCACTCCGAACACGACGATCGCCGTCAGCACGAGGAACAGCACCGCCTTGCCGCCCTCCTTGGCAAGGGCCAGCACATCGGGGCGCTGCAGGAACGGCACGGGTTCGACCGCGGCCAGTTCGGGTTGACTAAATGGTGCGTTGACCAGGTTGAGCGAATCTCCCCGTTGCTCGCTGTACCCCATCGCCTGGCGTGCGAGTGCCTGCAGATTCTCCATATCCTTGGTGTCCCACGGGGTACCCGCGCCCTGGCCGCCCTCGGCGGGCTTGTTGTTCACCACCACGGCGGCGGTCAGCCGCCGTATCTGGCCGCTGGCGTTATGCGTGTGCCGGATGTTTTT
>OKRD01000110.1:0-12845 GCA_900290335.1 Burkholderiales bacterium
CGGCGACGATCGGCTTGTAGCTCTCGCCGTTGATCATGATCTGCCAACGGCCCGAGCGAACCGGCTTGCCGCCGTCCTTGAGTGCCACCCCCTCGGTACTTTTGTCCTTCCAGATGGGCAGACCCCACTCCTCGAACAGATGGACCGAGTCGTCGACGTGGCGGCCGACGTCAAACACCAGGTCATCGCGCGTGATCCCCATCAAGTCGGCCGACACGTAGCGGCAGTAGTCCTCGGGTGTGTTCTCGCCCAGGTAGGTGTTGATGGCCGACAGGCCCATCGCGACCGCGCCCGAGCGGTCCATCGCGGCCTTATCGACCAGCGTGATCTTCACGTCGTTGCCGGCCCACCGACGAGCTTCGTACGCGGCCCCGCAGGCGGCCATGCCGCCTCCGACGATCAGGATGTCGGTTTCGTGCTCGACGATCTGCGGATTGCCAAAGCTTGCTTCAGTCATTTTTTCCATTCCTAAAATTGGTGCGATCCAGTTCGATTGCGATGCGATGGCCTAGGAGGCGATGACCGGCAACTGCTTGCCCGGTTCGGTGAACAGGCGCTGGTCGCGCAGATCGCCCGCTTCCGGCTTGTTGCCATACGGATTGATCGAACCGACCGAGGTGGTTCGAACGGGAAACTTGAAACGCTTGATCTCGCCGTCCCGGAACTTGATGGTCCACATGATTGCGGTGTCGGTGCGCATGGGAATCACCGCGCCGCCCATCGGCACCCAGTCGGCAAAAGAGCGCACCTCGATTGCCTGCTGCGGGCAGGCCTTGACGCAGCACTGGCACTCCCAGCACTGGTCGGGTTCCTGGTTGTAGGCCTTCATGCGCACGGTGTCGAGCTTCATCAGATCGTTGGGGCAGATATACATGCAGACCGTCACCGCGCCCCCCTTGCAACCATCGCATTTTTCCGTGTGTACGAATGTCGGCATTTCATGTCTCCGTGTTGGCTGAGTTTTCCTGCGAGTCGGTGCCGTGGTCACCCGCGACCATGGCAGCGCTCCAAATGCATTGTTCTGTGTTGCACTTTCCCATGGAGCACGCCTCGCTCTGTTGATGCGTATCAAGGGCACCGCCCGACGCCGGTACGCCAATGCGTCGGTTCGTGTGCGCGACCGGCCAAACCCCTCCCGCCGTACCGTCGGCCCAGAATCGGAAGAAGAAATTCGCCAACCGTCTTTCCTAGCCTGTCGTTATGGTCTCTCCTGCCGTTTGATTTGCATACCCGTTCAGTTCTTGCCGCAATGCAACGACCTCGCCGATCACGATCACCGTCGGTGCTCGCAGTCCCGCGCGCGCCACCTCGCCGGGCAAGGATCCGAGCGTGCCGACCACGACGCGCTGTCCCGGCCGGGTCGCTTCCTGCACGATGGCCGCAGGGGTTTGCGGCGCGCGGCCGTGCGCTATCAGGCGCGCGCACAACAGCGGTAGTCCGAGCAGGCCCATGTAGATCACAACCGTCTGACGCGGACGCGCCAGAGCTGGCCAGTCCAAGTCGATCGATCCGTCCTGCAGGTGCCCGGTGACGAAGATGCAGGCCTGCGCGCAGTCGCGGTGTGTCAACGGAATTCCGGCATACGCCGAGGCACCAATCGCCGCGGTAATGCCGGGAACGACCTGGAACGGGATTCTCGCGGCCGCCAGCGTCTGGATCTCCTCGCCGCCACGCCCGAAGACGAAGGGATCGCCCCCTTTTAGGCGCAGCACGCAGTGGCCGCGCCGCGCCAGGTCGACCATCAGCGCATTGATATCCTCCTGGCGCATCGAGTGGTTGTTGCGTCGCTTGCCGACATAGATCCGCTCGGCGTTCGGCGGCAGCAGGGCGAGGATTTCGGGTGCGACCAGGTTGTCGAACAGCGCCACTTCGGCCCGCTCGATCAGGCGCAGCGCGCGCACCGTCAGCAACTCCGGGTCGCCCGGTCCGGTGCCCACGAGCACGACCTGGCCACCTGCGCGCGGGCCGGTGGGCCTGAGCTGGAGCGCCGAGATCATGTCCATTGGCTTGCGGCCGGCCGCTCGATGTTCACGCCACGAGGCTCCCGTGCGCGCGCCGGAGCGCCTCGATGCCGGCCGGCTTTGCGTTCTTGCTCGCTTTGACGAACTCGACGAAGCGCTGCGCCCAGTGGCAGTCGCCGACGGCGCGCAGGTGGCTGTACGAGGCAAGCAGGTTGTGCCGCACAACGCCGTCGTGGCGCCCATCGATCCCGTGACCGCGCACCATGCGGTAGGCGAACTGCAGTTGCGGATCGAGGTTCTCCAGCGCCGAGTGGTGGAACTCATGCGCCCGGATCCGGGCGTTGGCGCCAGAGGCGGCCGACCACGGGGCAAGCCCGGTTGGCTCCAGCTCGACGTAGCCGCGGCCGACCGGCCGGGCGTGCATCACCACGTCCGCGCCGATGGCGCCGACCATTTCGTGCCGCCGGCCCGCGACCGTCAGGCTGCGCGCCAGGTACATCAGCCCGCCGCACTCGGCATAGACCGGCAGACCGGCCTCGACCGCCCGGCGGATCTGGGTCCGCAGTGCGCTATTGGCNNGTCTCGGGGAATCCGCCGCCGATAAACAGCGCGTCGATCTCGGGTAGGCGGGTATCACGCAGCGTGTCGAAGGGCAACAACTCGGCGCCGGCCGCGGTCAACGCCTCCAGGTCATCGCTGTAATAGAAGCCGAAGGCACGGTCGCGCGCGATCCCGATGCGTACGCGGGTCCCGCTCGCCCAGGGTGGCACCTCGGGGGGCGAGTCGATTTGGCCCAACGGCGCGCAATCGGCGACCGCGAGCACGCGGTCGAGGTCGACCTGTGCGGCGACCGCCGCGCCGATGCGCCAGATCAGTGCATTGGCGTGCGTAGCCTCATTGCTCGGGATCAACCCAAGGTGGCGCTCGTCGATCGCAAGGTCCAGATTCTCCTGGACGGCGCCCAATACCTCGATGTCCGTGTAGTGCTCGATCACCGCCCGCAGCTTGGTCTCGTGGCGCGCGCCGCCGAGGCGGTTCAGGATCACGCCGGCGATACGCACGCGCCGGTCAAACGCTTGATAACCCAGAATCAGCGGGGCGATGCCGCGTGTCATGCCGCGCGTGTCGAGCACCAGTATGACCGGCATGTCGAGACGCACGGCGAGGGCGGCATTGCTGTTGCTGCCGTCAAGCGCTAGGCCGTCGTGCAGTCCCAGGTTGCCCTCGACCAGTGCCAGATCGCAGTCCGTGGCGCGGCGCTCGAACGTCGCGAGCACTTCGCCCGTCGACATCAGGTACGGATCCAGGTTGTAACAGGCCCGTCCGCTGGCGCTGGCCAACCACATCGGATCGATGTAGTCCGGCCCCTTCTTGAAGGTCTGCACAGTGAGACCGCGCTGCGACAGGGCGGCCGCCAGGCCCAGCGCAATCGTGGTTTTGCCCGAGGACCGGTGGGCTGCCGATAGCAGCAGGCGCGCGGTTCGACCCTCTTGGCGCGCGTGCATGCAGTGTGGGGATTGGAGCGCGTTCATGGCGTCAATCCTCCGCCGCCAGGACCGCCGGATGCGAACCGAAGTCGTCCTGAGGCACGAATCGCAATACGCGTACGCCCGCTGCCGTGATCAGGAATGCGATGCCCAAGCCGCCGACGCCCAACAGCAGCTCGGGCAGGCTCGGCGCATAGGAATCGATGGCGCCATCCAGAAACGAGCTTTTCGCCACGTACCCTGGGAAGATCTCCAACGGGTACGCCTGCCCGCCGATGATGAATACATACAGCTGCGCGAAGGCGCCAACGAGCACGAAGGCCGATCCGGCGACGGCGGCGAGCGGGCCGCGGGGCAGGGGACTGAACAAGATCGCCATGGGTACGATGCCGCCCAGCACCACATAGCCGCTCCAGAACAGCCATGGGTAGACCTCGCCATCGAGCAGCAGGAAGCGCTCGAATGCGACTTGCCGCGCCCAGTACAGGTTGGTGAGGTGATACACGATCACGAAGTACATGCCGGCGGCGACGAACAAGCCTAGAAGCCGCACCATCCGGGTCTGGACGGGCGCTGGCAGCTGCAGACCGTTCCATGCGTAGATGGCCGATTGCACGATCAGGAACACCGCCAGGCCCCAGCCCAGCGACAGGACGATGAACATCGGCGCCAGCACTGCCGATTGGTACGCTTGGCGGGCGACCAGGAAGCCGAAGATCGAGCCGGTGCCGGTCGTCAGCACGAAGCGCCAGCCGAGCGCCGCCAGGCCAAGCGGCTTGGCGTACGGATTCATCCTGGCCTCCATCAGCATCCACAGGTACACCGCAACGATCGCGAACATCCCCGAGTACAGGAACACGTTCCAGGCAAATACCGAGCGGAAATTGAAGTGCGTCGCCGCGACGACCAGGCGTTCGGGCCGACCCAGATCGAGCATCAGCACGGCCAGGCCACCGGCGAGCATGGCCAGCGACAGCAGCCCGGAGAGCGGGGCACGTGCCTTGTAGGCCGGCTTGCCGAAAACCGAGCCGATCGACGCCACGTTGAGCACGCCCGAAGCGGCGACGATCAGGAAGATCGCGAAGACGTGCGGCAACCCCCACACGACTTGGTTGGACATCCCGGTGATCGAGTGGCCGTGTTCCTCCATCGCGTAGGCAGCGGCGAGACCGCCGGCAACGGCGAGCGCACCGGCGGCCACTAGCAGCCAGAAGACGCGCTGCTCTTTGCGGGCAAACGGCAGTTGCGCCATCGTTACACTCCCAGGTAGCGGACGCCGGGGTCCAGCCCCAAGTCGGCGCGTAACGCGGTGCTCGCCGTCGCACGCAGTCGCTGGGCGATTAGGCTGGAGGGATCGTTCAGGTCGCCAAAAAGCATCGCGCCATGCTCGGTTTCGACGCAGGCCTGGACGCACGCCGGGCTGCGGTCGCGATCGATCCGGTGCACGCACAGGGTGCAGCCCTCGACGCAGCCCTTACCGCGCGGCACGTCCGGCTTTTGCTCGGTGAGTCGCTCGTGCACAAAGGAGCGCGCCTTGTAGGGGCAGGCCATGATGCAATAGCGGCACCCGATGCACGAATGACGGTCCACGAGCACGATGCCGTCGGCGCGCTTGAACGAGGCGCCAGTCGGGCACACATCGACGCAGGGCGGATCGGCGCAATGCTGGCACATGACCGGCGCCGCGGCGGTGCGGCCGGTGTGCACTTGCTGGAGCTCGACCTTGCGGATCCACTGCGGCCGCTGGCGCAGCTCGATTGCCGAGTCGAGCCCGTTTTCCTGCGTACAGGCGTCGACGCAGGCGGTGCAGCCGTCGGCGCAGCGGTTCGCGTCGATGAGCATGCCCCAGCGCACCCGACCCGATGCCGGCTCGCCGGCGCTGCGCGCTTGTGCCAGCTCGACCAGGCGAATGCCGGGTGCCAGCATCAGGCCGGCTGCGGCCGCAGCGCCAGCGCCGAGCAAGGCGCGGCGCGAGGGTCCGGGCGAGCCGGCGCTCACGGGCTCGCTCCCAGTGCCAGCCCGGGGGCGCTGGGGCGCACCGTCGACTGATGGCAGTCGAAACAATCGATGTGCACGGCGGCGTAGCTATGGCAGCCCTGGCAGAAGGCGTGCTCGCTGCCGATCACCGATCCGGTGTGGCGGTCGGCGTGGCAGCCGATGCAGGCGTTCAGACTGACCTTCATGCCGCGTTCGCCACGGTGCACCGTGCGGTCGCGCTGGTGCCGAAGCATGTCGGGATGCTCGCGGCGCATCTGCTCGGGAGGAGCGACGCAGTGTTCACGGGATTCGATGACGATGGTCGGTTTCGGGGTGCGCCCGGTCTCGTCGGCGCCGGCCGATGCTGCCAGCATCGTGGCCGGCAGCGCGAACGTCAGCGCGAGCAGGCGCCAAGCCAGGCCCCTGCCCTGCCGCGACGCCGGTGTGCGCATCGACATCATCGCGCGCGGCCTATTCGCCGAGCCCCATCTGGATGTATCCGGTGGGACACACGTCGTGGCAGATGTGGCAGCCGATGCACCGGGTGTAATCGGTGTCGACGTACCGACCCAGCGTCGCTTGCTTCTTGGGCACCTTGAACACGGCGGTCTGCGGGCAGTAGACCACGCAGTTGTCGCATTCAAAGCACATTCCGCAGCTCATGCAGCGCTTGGCTTCCGCGATGGCATCGGGCTCGGAGAGCGGTTCGAGCCGCTCCTGGAAGTTGCCCAGCGCCGAATCCTTGTCCAGGGTCGTGACCTTGCGCCGCAGACGCGGCGTATCGGTGAAGTGGCCGAGGAAGAGTTCGTCGTGCGGAATTACGTAGCGCTCGGAGCGATTCTCGAAATTGTGGATGCCGACGTCGCTACGGTCGGTACCGAGCATCGGCTCGGTCGCTCGGCCCAGCTTCTGACCGACCTCGACCATTTTGCGGGCCAGGTCAAAGGTATGAACGTCGATCTTCGGACGTTTTTCCATTTCCTCGCCCCGCAGGACGCGATCGATGCCATCGGCGGCGATCGCCCCATGACCGATTGCGGTCGTCAGCAGGTGCGGGCGTAGGACGTCGCCGCCGGCGAAAACGCCAGGCTTGCCTGCCACCTGGTAGTTGCGGTCCGCGGCGACCGCACCGCGGCCGTTGTCGAATTCCTCCAGCCCGGTGAAATCGACCGCCTGCCCGATCGCCGAGACGATCAGATCGGCTTCGATGTCCTCTTCGGTGCCTTCGATGCGCTTGATCTCGAGCTTGCCGCCGGCGAACTTGGCTTCGCAACGCGCCACGCGCAACGCCGTCGCGCGTCCGTCGGGCCCGCGGACGAGGGCGAGCGGCACCAGGCCGCCGCGGATGTCGATTCCTTCGGCCATCGCCTGTTCGATCTCGTGACGATTGGCCTGCATCTTGTCGACCGGGAATACGGAGGTCAGCGTGACGTCGCAGCCCCTCTTTGCCGAGACTTCGGCCACGTCATGCGCTAGCCTTCCCCCGATCGCTTCTTCGAAATCGGTCGGCTTGGCGTGCCCGATGTGCCCCAGGCGTCGCGCCACGGTGGCGACGTCGATGGACGTGTCGCCGCCTCCCACAACCAGCACGCGGCGGCCCACGTGCTGCAAGCGCCCGTCGTTGAAGGCGCGCAAAAACGCGGTGGCCGTGACCACGTTGGGAGCATCGCCCTCGGGGATGGGCAGTGCCCGTCCCGACTGCGCGCCCAGCCCAAGGAACACCGCGTCGAATTGTCCGCGGATTTGTTCGAGCGTCACGTCGCGGCCGATCCGGCATCGGGTGCGCGCCTGCACTCCGAGGTCCAGGATGCGTTGAATCTCGGCGTCGAGCACCGGGCGCGGCGTCCGGAACCCGGGAATCCCGTAGCGCATCATCCCGCCGAGGTGCTCGTGTTCGTCGAATACCGTGACCTCGTGCCCCCTGCGCGCCAGCTGGTACGCACACGAAAGGCCGGCCGGGCCGCCGCCGATGACCGCCACGCGCTTGCCGGTCCGGGCCCCGGTCGCTACGTATTTGAGGCCGTGCTGGTTTGCGTACTCCCCCAGGAAATGCTCTACCGAGTTGATGCCGACGTGGTCTTCGACCTCGTTGCGATTGCATCCGCTCTCGCAAGGGGCCGGGCAAACGCGCCCCATGACGGAGGGGAAGGGATTGGCGGAGGTCAGGCGCCGCCAGGCGTATTCCTGCCAGGCCATGCCCGCAGGCGGTTTCTCGGTGCCCCGCGCGATGGCCAGATAGCCGCGGATGTCCTCGCCCGCCGGGCAGCTTGCCTGGCAGGGCGGTGCCGACTGAACGTAGGTGGGGCACTTGTGGGTGTGGTCGGCGTCGAAAATCCATTCGCGCCATGCGTCGGGCTTGCTGTCCCCGTCCTTGTAGCGCCGAAAATTCCTTGCGGCGGTCGCTTCCCGGTTCTCTGACATTCCTGGTCTCCGGCGTTGTACGCTCAATCGACGATGGACACGGTCGGACGCATGGCAGGCCTCATTTGAGGCGAATCGCCGCGCTGACCAGCTGGTGCACCCCGCCGACCATGCTCATCTTGAATCCGTAGTACGGCAGTACCTTGGTGAACTGCGCCTTGCAGATCGCGCAGATCGTCGCCATGAAGTTGACCCCGTCGCTGTCGACGACTTGTTGCAGCGCTTCCATCCGTGGCAGGGCGCCCTTGACCCGCAGATCCAGGAGCTCGTCGGTCAACAGGCCGCCGCCGCCGCCGCAGCAAAACGTGCGCTCGCGCGTCGTCTCCGGGGCCATATCGACGAACTTGTTGGCGACCGCGCGGATGATGTTGCGCGGTATCTCGAATTGCCCGCCGGGCCGGTCCCCCATGCCGGAGGCGCGCGCCACATTGCAGGAATCGTGAAACGTGACCACTTGCCGGTCGTTCGCTTCCTTGTCGAACTTCAGTGCGCCGCGCTCGATCAGATCCCAGGTCAGTTCGCAGATGTGCATTGGCTGCCGGTACCGGCTGTCCAGCTGCGACTGGAGTTCGACCGCGAACGGATCCTTGCCGCCGGCGCCGATGCCGACCAGGGTGTTCCAGAAGCTGTAGGCAACGCGCCACGCGTGACCGCACTCGCCGACCACGATGCGCTTGACGCCTAGTTCGAGGGCGGCCTCCCGGATCCTCAGGGCAATTTTTCTCAGCTGCTCGTAGTTGCCGATGAACATCCCGAAATTTCCGGCCTCCGACGCGTGCGAGGAAAGCGTCCACGGGATGCCAGCCGCGTGAAAAACCTTGCCATAGCCGATCAGGCTGTCGACGTGCGGTTCGGCAAAAAAATCCGCCGAGGGCGTCACTAAGAGGACCTCCGCCTTCTTTACGTCGAGCGGATAGCGCACGTCGACCCCGGTGTCCTCTTTGACGTCCTCCTCGAGCCCCTCGAGGGTGTTGCGCAGGGCAGGCCCGGGAAGCCCGAGATTGTTGCCGATACGGTGCACCTTGCCGATGATCTCGTTCGAGTACTTCTGCCCGAAGCCGACAGCGTCGAGGATCTCGCGCCCGGCCATCGTGATTTCGGCGGTATCGATTCCATAGGGGCAGAACACCGAGCAGCGCCGGCACTCGGAGCACTGGTGGTAGTACGTGTACCACTGCTCGAGGGTATCGCGGGTGAGTTCGCGTGCCCCGACCAGCTTCGGGAAGAGCTTGCCAGCGATCGTGAAGTGCCGCCGGTAGACGCTGCGCATCAGCTCCTGCCGGGCTACCGGCATGTTCAAGGGGTCGCGTGTGCCCAGAAAGTAGTGGCACTTGTCGGTGCAGGCACCGCAGTGAACACATGCGTCCAGGAATACCTGCAGGGAGCGATACTTGCCTAGCAGCTCGCCCATCTTGGCAAGCGCGACGCCATGCCAGTCGTCCACCAGCTTGCCGGGAAAGCCGATGGCCGTCTGGATCGCCTCGTTGGCCACATACGGGCGCGATGCGGCCATCGCCTTGACCTGCAGCACCGGAATGATCGGAATGCGGCGCAGCGGCGGCGCCTGCACGGTTGCGGCAGTGGCCACTTAGCGCTCCGTCTCCAGGCGTGCCGCCCACGGCGCAAGGTGCCGGGACTGGCGTGAATCGTCGACCTGGTTGCGCGTCGGGGAAAACAGCAGTCCCGGTGCGTGCAGCAGCTTGCTGAACGGAAACACGAACAGCAGGGCGCTCACCAGGGCCAGGTGCACGTAGAGCGCCGGATCGGCCGGCAGCGGCTGCAGATCGAAGCGCATCAGCCCCAAGAAGAAGGTCTTCACCGCGACGATGTCGGTATGGGCGATGAATTTCATCGTCAACCCGGAGGCTGCGATCAGCAGCAGCAAGGCCAGCATGAGGTGGTCGGACGGCGTCGAGATGTAGCGGATCCGCTCGACCAGGAAGCGCCGCGCCCACAGTCCGGCCAAGCCGGCCACCATGACCAGGGCGGCGAGGATCCCGACGGGCTGTAGCCACACAACCCAGGTCCAGACGGGTTCGACGAAGTAGCGCAGGTGACGCAGCAGCACCAGAACCAGCGCAGCGTGGAACAGCCAGCCGAACAGCCAAATCCAAAGGTTCGCCTGGAACAGGCTCTCGAACAGGACGATCTCCCGCGCCATCCGCAGACCCACCCCGGTGCGGGTGGTCGGGGCCGGCGAGGTGGGGATCTTCAGCGGCGCGCTAACGCGCGCGTACTGCACGATCTTGCGCCCGAGTCCCGCTACAAACACCGCAGTGGCCGCGTACAGGACGGCCGCGAATAGGTAGCTTGCAGTGCTCACGTTCGTCGGGTCCGACCAAGGCGGCGCGGCCTACCGGCCGGCGCCCCGATACTCATGGCGTGCTCAGACGCACCCGGTCGGTTTGGGAAGCCCCGCGATCTTGCATGCCTGCTTGGCGGGGCCGTAGGGGAACAGTTCGTACAGGTACTGGCTATTGCCCTTTTCCGGCCCGAGCGACTTGCCGATCGCCTTGGTGAGCACGCGCACTGCCGGCGCGATCTGGTATTCCTCGTAGTACTTGCGCAGAAAGTTCACCACTTCCCAGTGGTTCGGCGTCAGGTCGATGTTTTCCGTCTTGGCAATGGAATTGGCGATGTCCTCGCTCCAGTCGCCAAGATTGACAAGGTAGCCTTCCTCGTCGGTTTCGAAGTTCTTGTCGCCGACCGATATGGTCCCCATGTTGCCTCCTTGTTATGAAGTGATTCGAGCGCGCCCGAATGCGTAACTCAGAACCGAATGTGTGTCGACGCATTCAGGCTGGCGCGGGCTCCGCGCCAATCGTCGATCAGGTACTTGGTGAACGGCAGCCCGGTCTTTTCGAAGAACCGCGGCCAGCCGATCCGCTCGACCCAGTCGGAGAGCCGCTCCCAGGAGCGCGCGTCCTCCTTGTACGTATACAGGATCTTCTTGACGATTTCCGACACTTCTGGCCAGCGCGGCGGATTGTTCGGCAGTCCCGATGCGACCATCTTCATGAAGGTCGGCTTGGCGCGCGCGTTGGAGTTCTTGCCGCCGACCCACACCGCGAATTTCGAATGAACTGGATCGTTGATCTGCATCGGCGGGCAGGGCGGATAGCATGCCCCGCAGCAGATGCATTTCTTCTCGTCTACCTCGAGCGAGGGTTTGCCGTTGACCAGTGCCGGGCGAATCGCCGCAACCGGGCACCGGGCAACCACCGCGGGCCGCTCGCACACGTTGGCCACGAGATCGTGGTTGATCTTCGGCGGCTTGGTGTGCTGGATGATGATGGCGATATCCGCCTGCCCGCCGCAGTTGATCTCGCAGCAGCTGGTCGACAGATGCACGCGGCTGGGCATTTCCTCGCGCTTGAATTCGTCGTACAGCTCGTCCATCAGGGCCTTGACTACGCCCGAGGCATCCGTGCCCGGGATATCGCAGTGCAGCCATCCCTGCGTGTGCGCGNNCCGTGCCTCCCACCGGGAAGCCAGCCTTCTCGAGCGTCTCGATCAGTGGCGCGACCCGCTCCTGCTTGGCCAGCATGAATTCGATGTTGGCGCGGATCGTGAATCGCACATAGCCGTCGGCATACTGATCGGCGATATCGCACAGCGTGCGGATCGTATGGACGTCCATCTGCCGCTGCGTTCCGGCACGCACGGACCAGATTTCGTCGCCGCTGTGCGCGACATGGTGCAGCACTCCCGGGCGCGGCCGATCATGGTACTTCCAGTTGCCGTAGTTCTTCTTCAGCACGGGGTGAAGGAACGGCTGGTTGTCGGGTACGCCGCTCTCGACCGCGCGGCGTGGCTTGTCCTGGACCTGCGCTTGCGACATCGCGATTGCTCCTCAGGCGATTTTCTTGGCGGAAATCCGGGCGACCTCGTCGTCCCAGCCGTCGGTGCGCACGTAGGGGTTGGTGCGCGGACACGACACCATGTTCGGGTCGGCGTCCAGTCCCATGGCATCGAGGAAGTTCACGAGACCGATACGCTCGATCATCTCGCCGGTCCGCTCGTGCTCGAGCGCGTTCTCGGCGAAGAAATCGATGATCTTCTGTCCCAGTTCGACGAGCTTTTCGCGGTCTTCGTCGGTTTCCAGTTTTATGAACGGCACGACCACGGTGCCCATCAAATCGCCGATCTTCAGCGTTCGCTTGCCTCCCACGAGGATCGTTGCGCCCTTGTCCTTGCCCGGTGCCAGACCGCCGGTGATGACGTTGATGCAATGCATGCAGCGCACGCAATCGCGATTGTCGATCTGTAGCGCGTGGGCGTCATCGACCTTGACCGCGGAGATGGTCGGGCCGGACTTGATCTGCTTGGCGTCGACGACCTGGATCGCCTTGGTCGGGCAGCGCGTCACGACGTTGTTGACGAGTTCGGTCATGCCGTGTTTGGCGAAATAGCGCCGCGCCAATGTTTCGTCGGTCTGGATGTTGTCGCGCCAGGTGCCGATCACGGCCATGTCGGCGCGCTGTATCGAGTTCATGCAGTCATTCGGGCAGCCGGAGAATTTGAACTTGAACTTATAGGGCAGCGACGGACGGTGTATGTCGTCGAGGAAACTGTTGATGACGGCGCGGTGTGCCCGCCCCTCGTCGTAGCAGGACTGCTCGCAGCGCGCGGCGCCAACGCAGGACATCGAGGTACGCACCGCGGGACCTGCGCCGCCTAAGTCGAACCCCAGTTCGTTGATCGCGTCGAATGCTTTTTGGACGTTTTCCGTCGTCGCACCCTGGAACATGATGTCGCCCGACTGGCCGTGAAAGGCGATCAGCCCGGAGCCGTGCTTCTCCCACACGTCGCACATCTTGCGCAGGATGTCGGTCGTGTAGTGCATGCCGGGCGGCGGCATCACTCGCAGTGTGTGAAATTCGGCTGCGTCCTTGAACACCGGTTGACCGGAATCGTCCTTGAGCTCGGTGAAACGCGGGATCACGCCCCCGCCGTAGCCGAAGACGCCGACCGTGCCGCCCTTCCAGTATCCCTTGCG